>CANNRR010000389.1 GCA_947508055.1 Burkholderiales bacterium | reverse complement strand
TCTTGGTGGTCTGATCCGCACGCCCCATCCAGCCCTTAATGCGGGTGTTGGTGCGCCCACTCGGACAGGGGCCAGCCAGCACCGCCGACAAATCCCCGGTGCCAAATCGGATCAGGGGGTAGTCCGGGTTCAGCGTCGTTACCACCACCTCGCCGACTTCGCCGGGTGCGACCGGGTCGCCGGTGCCAGGGCGCACGATCTCAAGAATTACTTCCTCGTCGAGCACGAGGCCTTCGCGTGCGCTGGTCTCGTAGGCAATCGAACCCAGGTCGGCGGTGGCATAGCACTGGTAGCCCGCAATGCCGCGCTCGGTAAACCAGTCGCGCAGGGAAGGCGGAAAGGCTTCGCCGCCAAACATCGCCTTTTTCAAGCTGGGCAGGGCCACGCCCATTTCGGCCGCTTTGTCGATGATGATTTTCAGAAAACTGGGTGTGCCGATGTAGCCGGCTGGGCGCAGCTGCGCCATCGCCTGAACCTGCTGTTCCGTCTGGCCAGTGCCGCCGGCAAAGACGGTGCAGCCCAGCGCATGGGCACCGGACTCCATCATCGACCCGGCCGGAACAAAGTGGTAGCTGAAGCAGTTGTGAATCAGTTCACCGGGACGAAAGCCCGCTGCAAAGATGGCGCGCGCCATACGCCAATAGTCCTTGGCTGCACCTTCGGGTTCATAAATCGGGCCGGGGCTGGCAAAAATTCGCGGCATGCGCTTGCCATAGCCGACGGCGCTGAAACCGCCAAACACGTCGCCACCGTCAATGGCCCGGCTGGCTTGCTGACGTTCCAGCAGTTCATGCTTGCGAATCACGGGCAACTCGGCCAGCGCCTGTCGGTTCGTGACCCGGGCCGGATTGACGTCTTTCAGGATTTGCGCCAGTGCGGCCGATGATTCTCTGGCGTGTGCCACCTGGAGCGGCAGGGCAGCCAGCAGGGCGGCTTCGCGCGCTGCACTGTCCCGCGTTTCCAGCGCATCGTAATGTTCAGACATATTGCTTTTCCTATAAGGCACTGACTACCACTGCGCCAGCGCGTGGGGTGAACCTGCTCAAGCCAGCCAGCGCTTGCGCCGTTTGTAACTTTTCACGTCCTTGAAGCTCTTGCGCTCGCCGCCGCCCACACCCAGGTAGAACTCCTTGACGTCTTCGTTGTTGGCGAGGTCGCTGGCCACGCCATCCATCACGACGCGGCCCGACTCCATGATGTAGCCGTAATCAGCGTACTTCAGGGCCATGTTGGTGTTTTGTTCCGCCAGCAGAAAAGTGACCTTCTCCTTGCGGTTAAGGTCTCTCACAATTTCGAATACTTCCTGCACGATTTGCGGTGCCAGGCCCATCGATGGCTCATCCAGCAGCACCATGCTGGGGCTGGCCATCAAGGCGCGGCCAATGGCACACATTTGCTGCTCGCCACCCGATGTGTAGGCGGCCTGACTGGTGCGTCGCAACTTGAGGCGTGGAAAATAGGTGTAGACCTTTTCCAGATTGGCGGCCACTTCGGTCTTGCTCTTGCGCGTGTAGCCACCCGTGAGCAGGTTTTCCTCAATGGTGAGGTGGGCAAAGCAGTGACGCCCTTCCATTACCTGCACCACGCCGCGCTGCACCAGCTGGGAGGGCGAGAGGTTTTCAATACGCTCGCCACGCAGTTCAATCGAACCCTTGGTGACTTCGCCGCGCTCGCCTTGCAGCAGGTTGGAAACTGCGCGCAGAGTTGTCGTCTTTCCTGCGCCATTGCCACCCAGGATAGCCACGATCTTGCCCTCGGGCACGTTGAGCGAGACACCTTTAAGCACCAGGATCACGTGGTTGTAAATGACCTCAATGCCATTGACGTTGAGAACGATGTTTGTGGGTTCCATAGCGTTATACCTTTTACCAATCGGAAGCACTGCACGCAGTGCTTCGGGTTGGACTGTCACCCCAGCCTCCCCTTTGTCATTGCGGACTTGATCCGCAATCCAGGTAGGTGCCACTGCACCCCTACCATGGATGCCGGATCAGGTCCGGCATGACATCCCGGAGGCCCAGGATGACAATTCGATCAGGACTGGCAATCCGCCACAGTGCGGGTTTCCAGCTTCTTGTCTGCACCGTATTTGGCGGCTGTCGATTTGACCAAGGGTTTCAGGATTTGCTCATCAGCCTGCATCCAGTCGGAGCTGAAGTTCCATTTCTTGCCATCCCAGGTGTGGATGCGTGCCCAGTTGGCACCCATGTGATCCACACAGGAGGTGCTGACCGGACGCATCACGCCAGCAAAGCCCAAAGCGTCGAGTTTCTTCTGGTCAAGGGCCAAATTCTCAAGGCCCCAGCGTGCCTGCTCGCCGCTGACCCACTTGCCCTTGCCATAGCGCTCCTGCGCGCGTTTCACGCCTTCAACGCCCAGCATGGCGCTCAGGGCGCCGCGCATGTAGAGCACGGAGCCGACTTCTTCCTTCGGACCGGTTCCCTGGCCCTTACCATGAACTTCTTTCAGAATGTCCTGTGCGACTTTCGATTCCGGATGTGCGCCGTGCTGGAAGGTGACAGCGTTGTAGCCCTTGGCCCCTTCGCCCACATCTTTGACATCGGGCTCAGCACCCGACCACCAACCGCCGTACATCTTTTCACGCGGGTAGCCGGTCGCTTGCGCTTCCTTCAGCGAGGTGGAATTCATGACGCCCCAACCCCACAACAGAACGTAGTCTGGCTTGGACTGGCGAATTTGCAACCAGGTCGCTTTCTGGTCAACGCCTGGTGCCGTGACCGGAAGCAGTTGCAGGTTGAAACCATGGATGGCTGAGCGCTCTTGCAATAGGGCAATCGGCTCCTTGCCGTAGGGACTGTCGTGGTAGACGAGCGCGATTTTCTTGCCCTTGAGCTTGTCAAGGCCACCTTCTTTTTTGCCCAAGGTCTGCACCAGCACGTCGGCCGCCAGCCAGTAAGTGCCAACCAGCGGGAAGTTCCACTTGAACACGTTGCCATCCTGGCTTTCGCTGCGGCCGTAGCCAGCAGTGATCAAGGGGATC
>CANNRR010000388.1 GCA_947508055.1 Burkholderiales bacterium | reverse complement strand
TGCGTCGGTGCGGAAGGCGATATTCATGGCGCAACCGATCAATTCAAACGCTTAAACCCACCATGGCATACCGGTCCCTTGAGCAAAGTCATTACGTCTCGCCCCTCTTCACATTGCTTGATCTGTGCAAAGACTGGCTCAAGTGCGTCAAAGAATCCAGCAACCACCTCTGGCGTATGGTCAATGCAAACGTACACACTGTTCCCAGCCAAGTAACCTTTAGCCAACATCTCTTGAGTAATGAGCGTTTTATAAGCCAGCGCACTCTCGCTTTGGAAAGTGAATCCAGTTAGTGCTGCCAGCCCCCAGTGATCAATTTTGAGACCGTGTTTTTCAGCTAGCCCTTTCCATCCTTCACGAATGCTTAAACCGGTTTGCGTGATGGTGTCCCACGACTTGATCTGTTCCATGACTTTCAGCGTGGCAAGGGCGGCGGTTGGGCCGATGCGCTCGGTCCAGAAGGTGCTGCTTATGAAGGTGGTCTGAGCAGCCTCCATGACCTCGCGTTTTCCGATGGTTGCGGTGATGCCGTAGCCGTTGCCTAGTGCCTTGCCGAACATCGCCATGTCGGGCTCAACACCGTACTTTTTATGCAAGCCGCCAAAAGTTTCGCGAAAGCCAGACGTACATTCGTCAAAGATCAAAACGATGCTGCGATCTGTGGCGAGCTTGCGTACCCTGTGAAGAAAATCATCCTCCGGCCCCATGTTGCGCACGACTTCCATTTTGATCACGCCGATGTCATGCGCCTCGACCAACGCCTCTAGTTCGGCAAAGTTGTTGTAGTTGAAGGGAAACACAGTGCCGCGCAAGCTTTGTGGCACGCCGTTCGGCTCCAGGCCTGGCAGCAGATGGCCAGCCAAGTTCTTGTCATCGCCAAGATTTGCGGATAGGTACCAATCATGCCAGCCGTGGTAGCCGCAAATGGCCACGTTATCCTTACCCGTAGCGGCGCGAGCGATGCGAATCGCGATGGCGTTGGCTTCGCCGCCCGAGCGGGCCAAACGCGCCATATCAGCCCAGGGATGCAACTCAATCAATTTCTCAGCAAGATATACTTCTTCGGGGCAATTGAAGGTTGACATATTGCCCGCACCAACGGTCTGCTGGACAGCGGCATCAACCTCCGGGTGGCCATAGCCCAGGATGTTGGTTCCGATACCCATGATGCACATGTCGATATATTCGCTGCCATCCAGATCCCACACTTTGCAGCCCTTGGCCTTGCTGAAATAGGCGGGCCATTGTTCGGGCAAGAACATCTCTGCACGCTTAGACAGCAGCATATTGCCGCCGGGAATAACTTGCTTCGCGCGTTTCCATAGTTTTTGACCGGTGCCCATGCTAGCTCCTTCGTTTCGGATGATGTGCAGATTGCCATCGAACAAACTTGGTTGTTGCCGTTGCAGGTCCAGCACTTCGCTCCAGGTGAAATCGGTGCGCGGATGAAAGGACCCAAATATCTTTTCAATCACCGCGAAGTCAGCGACCTCATCGACTGTCCAGCGCAGGGCCGATAAGTTCTGATTGTGCTGCATCGCCGCTGTCTTGAAATTCCCATATTTGCGAAGATAGGGCGTGACATGCTCTCTATCAAATGAGTCGCTGGTTTCCCGGCTGGCTTGCTCCAGCGCCTTGAAGGTACAGACTTCGATATCCAGACCGTCCGGGTAAGTGGGCGGATTGGTGTTGCTGAAGTAGTCGAGATTTGCTGCTTTAAAACGACGAATAGCCTCATCTACCAACCCAGGGTCCACCAAAGGGCAATCACCGGTAATACGCACGACCACATCAGCTTGATGGCCTTTGGCGGCTTGCACATAACGATCCAACACGTCGTTTTCGCTGCCTTGTTCGCAGGCATAGCCGAGGGTGCGGACATGCTCAACCAAGGGTCGGTTACGGGTATCCACTGAAGTCGCCACGACTATCTGGTCAATCTCCCTGGAGCGCGCCAAGCGGGCAAGCAGCAGCTCAATCATCGGCACGCCCCCTATCGGCTTCATAACCTTGTTAGGCAGGCGGGTCGAACCCATGCGGGCCTGGACGAGCGCTACCACTCTCATGGTGCACCCCAACTTGCTGGATTAATCAGATCCTCGTCTTCGCACTGCAAATCAGGCACCACCCTTTTTGATTGACACTTTGCAGCGCTCAAAATTTGCGCCAATTGGCTCCCGCTATCCGCACCCACCACCACACGGTCAATTTCGGGGAAAGACAGGGGAAACGCCAGACAAGCTTCGACTGCTGAAGCGTCTTGGGTTGCGAGCCAGTGATGCCACTTTTCCCACAAACCCTTCCATGGTGAAAATTTGGGTGGTATGTTTGCTTGCCCCATCAACAGCAAGCCCTGCAGGAACGCCGAGCGCGTATGGATTTCGACGTCGTCATCCTTCAAGCGCTGCATCCAGCCAGTAACGTAAAGGCGCCGGTCGACCAAGTTGAACGGTGCCTGCACCAAATCAAAATGGTAACGCGGTGTCAGCGACTCCAACTCACTGGGCGAATAAATAGAAACCCCCACCTTTTGAACTTGTCCCGCTTCCTTCAACGCCTGCAACGTCTGAAATAGAGCCGCCCCGTTCGGGCCAAGCAATTGCTCAGACCGATGCAACAACAAGCCATAGACCGCCGTCACACCCAATCTTTGTAAAGATGCCCTCACCTGCTGCTGGATCCAATCGCTGGCATCCGCGCAATCATCTGGCACAGCGGGCAATTTAGTAACCAGTTTGAAGCCTTGCGTGCCCACTGCGCCCAAACACGTTTCGCTGTCGCCATAAGCAATGGCTGTGTCAAGCGTGTCAATGCCGCTTGCCGAAGCCAGCTGCAACATCGCCTGCGCCTGAGGCAAGGCGACTTGGCCGGTCTGGTTAGCTATGCCATAGGGCATGCCAAACTGCACGGTACCAAGAGCTAGCTTCATGCCAGCGCCTGCATCAACGTGGCAATAGCCGCTTCCTGATCCTGCGATGTAAGCGACGCAAACATCGGCAGGCT
>CANNRR010000387.1 GCA_947508055.1 Burkholderiales bacterium | reverse complement strand
TGGCCACACACGCCCGATTTTCATCTGTTTTGACAGCAAAAAATATTGGACTACTGTACAGGTCAGCGCCACTTCATGACATTGGAAAGGTCGGTATTCCAGACCGTATTCTGCTCAAGCCCGGCAAGCTGACCGGTGAGGAATTCGAGATCATGAAGACCCACACGACCCTGGGTCGCGATGCCATTGTTCATGCCGAAAAAGACTTGGGCGTCAATGTTGCGTTCCTGACTTTTGCCAAGGAAATAGCCTACTCCCACCAGGAGAAGTGGGACGGTTCGGGCTATCCGCAAGGGTTGGTGGGCGATCAGATACCGGTGTCGGCGCGTCTGATGGCGTTGGCAGACGTTTACGATGCGCTCATCAGTCGGCGGGTCTACAAGGAACCCATGATGCATGACAAGGCGGTAGCAATCATCCAGCAAACCCGGGGCCGGCATTTTGATCCCGAGGTAGTAGATGCATTCCTTGATGTGCAGGATAATTTTCGGGCGATTGCAACGGCCTATGAGGACTCTGACGCTGACATGGCGAAGAAAGCAGACTACCTCCAAAAGGCCATACTTTGATGTGGCTGTGTGCCACACACAGATTCATCGAACGCCGAGCATTTTTTCGAACTGCGCTCGCCCATCGGGACTGGCCATGATGACCAGCACCGCGCCGGCCTGGACGACATGTTCATCTGGCGGGTTAAAGACCCATTGGTCATGTGCATGGATTGCCATCAGCAAGTAGTCTTTTGACTTGGGATTCAACTCGGACAGGGTCGCACTGGCAAAGCTGTTTGGCACAAGCACCTCTTCGACCCGCAGGCCGTCATCGTGGCGCAACATCTGGTCCATGAAATTGACTACATGCGGGCGCACCATGGCAGACGCAATGCGCATGCCGCCGGTGAAGTCCGGCGAGACGATTTCGTCGGCCCCCGCGCGCTTGGCCTTGTTGGTGTTGCGAATGTCGTGCACCCGCACCACCACGCGAACCTTCGGGTTCAGCAATTTGACCGACAGAGCAATCATCAGGTTGTGGCTGTCATCACCGGTGACGGCAAAAACGCCGGCCGCATGGGCAAGTCCTGCCCTGAGCAAGGCCTCATCGTCGGCGGCGTCTTCGTGCAGGTGCATGGAGCGCGGGTGGTGCTCAAGCCAGTTGTCCAACGCAGCACGGTCCGTCTCGATGATGACGAACTGGCGGTGCGTTTTGACCATTTCCTGGGCCACGTTGGAGCCGACCCGCCCGATACCGCAGACGATGTAATGCCCTTTGAGTTCGGAGATTTCTTTTTCCATGCGTTTCTTTCTCAGTTCGGCGTTCAGATCGGAGTCAATCAAAAGGGCCACCAGGGTCGAGAACAGGTAGCTCATGGTGCCGATGCCCACGATGGCAATGAACACCGTAAACAGGCGCCCCATGGGGTGGGTGCTCAGGTCGACCGTCTCACCGTAACCGATGGTGGCAATGGTGATGAAGGTGAAGTAGAAGCTGTCAATCCAGGTCGCGGCCGGACTGCCGATTTCGTGATAAACCACGGTTCCCAGCGCAGTGACCAGCATCAGCAGAGCAGCGCCGTAGATCAGACCCCGGAAGTGCCTGCTTCGAACGACTTTACTGAGTCCTCTGCGACGCATGTTTATGTTCTGGAGAAATGATGCCTGCCCTTATGGCGCGCTAATCGGTGTGAAACTGGCCCGCGTTCTTGCCCTTGAAGGGCGCATAAAACGCCTTGATGGCAACCATGTCGGCCTCAATGTCACCGGTGGGGTGAAACACCGGACCGAGGCCGCTGATCTTGCGCTCGTAGTCCATGTAGGCCATGACGATGGGCACTTGCGCCCCTACAGCAATGTAGTAAAAGCCGGTTTTCCAGTAGCGGGTCTTGTTGCGCGTGCCTTCAGGCGGCACGACCAGTTGCAAGGGGCCCTTGGCATTTTTCATGGCCTCGACTGACGCGGCAACCAGGTTGTTGGAACTCTCGCGGGTCACCGGTATGCCACCCAGCCACATCATGAGCGTACGAAAGGGGAAGCGGAACAGTTGGCGTTTGCCCATCCAGTAGATATTGAGGTGCAGCACAAACGCCACCATCAGGGTGTAGGGCAGGTCCCAGTTGCTGGTGTGGGGTGCGGCGATGAGCACGCATTTCTGGCCATTGGGCGGTAATTCACCTTCTACTTTCCAGCCCATGAGTTTCATGATTACGATCGAAAGGCCGCGCAGAATGGTGTTAACCACGGGCGTGTCAAATAGGGTGAGGTGCATGGGGCAGGTGGCAATGAAGGCTGTGCGATTCATTGTCGCCGCAATATTGCAGGCTTTGCCGTACATTTTGCAACTGGCAATGTGCCAGCAATGGGAGGCTGCCTTGAAGAAAATCGAATGCCCCTGTGGCAGTGCAAAAGAGCTTTCCGATTGTTGCGGAGTCTGGCACGCCGGCCTGGCCTTGGGGGTGTATGCCCCAACGCCAGAAGCCCTCATGCGCTCGCGCTACAGCGCCTATGTGCTGGGCTTGATCGACTACCTGATGGCGACCTGGCACCCATCGTCTACACCAGGCGACCTGGAATTGCAACCGGTCAAATGGTTGGGCCTGGAGGTGCGACACGCCGCCGCCGCGGGGGACGCCGGTGTGGTGGAGTTTGTGGCGCGCTGCCGCCTAAATGGCCGTGCCGAGCGCATGCACGAAACCAGCCGCTTCGCGCGTGAAGGTGGGCGCTGGTACTACATCGACGGGCAGTTCACCGAGCCAGATTGAGCTGGCCCGTTCAGGTCAGGAACCGAGGTGCTTGCCCACAATACCGGCCAGCTCAAACATCGTCACCTGCGGCTTGCCAAATACCGCTAGCAGCTTGGCATCGGCATTGATGGCGCGCTTGTTGGCAGCGTCTTGCAGGCCGTTGGCCTTGATGTAGTCCCACAGTTTCTTGATCACTTCTGTGCGGGCCACCGGTTCTGCACCAATGACGGCAGCCAACGCGGCGCTGGGCAGTTTGCCGCTGGCGGCGGTGGTTTTGCGC
>CANNRR010000386.1 GCA_947508055.1 Burkholderiales bacterium | reverse complement strand
GGATATGGTAATTACTAAAGTACCGTTTACAATGACTTCATTCTGGACAAATGGAGTGGCCATTTATGAAGCCAACAACCTTGGCGCGCAACGGTGTCTCTGCGGAGATGGTGGAATTGATTGGGCGTCTGATTGATTTGATTGCATGGCCAGCGCGGCGCCGGGCGATGGGCGATGTAACGGTGGCGTTGCTCGATGGAAAGCGACGTGTGGCGGAGGATGTGTTCGGCTGGAATCGACGGGCCGTTGAATTGGGCATTCATGAATATCAAACTGGCATCGCCTGCGTCAATGACCTCACCGCCCGAGGCAAGCCAAAAACAGAAGATAAACACCCCAAGCTGTTGGCTGAAATACAGACCATCATGGAGCCTCACAGCGAATCTGAGTCGAGCTTGCGCACCACCTTGCTATACACCAACATGACAGCCAAGACGGTACACGAGGCGCTCGTGCAAAAGGGTTGGCCTGAACAATCTCTGCCCAGTGTGCGCACCATCTCCAATCTCTTGAATCGCCAGGACTACCGACTGCGTACAGTAGCCAAATCGAAGGTTCAAAAAAAACCGACGAAACTGATGCCATCTTCGAGAACGTCAGAGGCGTGAACGAACTGGCAGATGCAGATGAGCACATCATGAGAATCAGCATAGACACCAAGGCGACGGTTCATGTTGGCGAGTACTCCAGAGGTGGACGTTCGCGTGGAGTCGAGGCGGTCAAAGCCTTGGACCATGACATGTGCATGAAGGAAAAGTTGGTGCCCGGTGGCATACTGGAGCCAGTCGGTGGAAAATCATTTTTATTCTTCGGCACGAACTACAAAACCAGCGACTTCATGGCCGACGGATTACTTCTGTGGTGGCAGCACAGAAAGCCAGAACTGCCAGGGATCAAGCAGGTCGTCATCAATTTGGACAACGGGCCAGAATGCAATGGACGGCGCAGCCAATTTCTTCTGCGCATGACAGAGTTTGTGGATCTAACGGGGCTGTGTGTACGACTGGTTTACTACCCACCCTATCACAGCAAATACAACGCCATTGAGCGCTACTGGGCGGGGCTCGAAAAATCATGGAACGGCTACTTGCTCAGCACGGTGGATACGGTCATCAATCGGGCTGGCAATTTTTGCTGGAAAGGCATGCGTACCATGGCATGCTTGGTCGATGCTGTTTACGAGAAGGGCGTCAAACTATGCGGCACCGAGAAAAGAGACCTTGAGCACCGGCTTGAACGATCCCCAAAATTGAACTTGTGGGACATAACTATCCATCCTAAAACGGTACTTTTATAATTTCCACATCCCTTAGTGGCTGGATTCAGACCCGTTTCGGCCACTCTCGCGAAATTTACGCAAGTCAAGTTGGCAGCGAAGGTGTCGGCGTCCTGCAGGCGTAGCGGAAAAGCGAGAGCACCACACAACGGTACGTTGACATACTGTGTATAACACAGTACTATGCGGTACATGGTTGACTCAGATGTTTTCAGCAAATTGGAACTCGAACTGCGGCGCGGGGTGGTGGTATTGGCCACTCTCTCGCAGTTGCGGACGCCTCGCTACGGGTATGCCCTGCGACAGGCCCTGGCTGTAAAGGGCATGGCCATTGAAGAGGGAACGCTGTATCCCCTGCTCCGCAGACTGGAAACACAGGGGGTGTTGACCAGCGAATGGAAGATTGAAGATGGGCCGCCACGGCGCTACTACTCGCTGAATGCAGACGGCAAGAAACTGCTCAAACGGCTGGCCGAATGCTGGCAAGGCATGAACGAAACCATGGAACAACTGTTGAAGGAAGATTCCCCATGACTGCGAATGAAATCATTGAATCCTACGTAGCCGATGTCGCAGTGCAATTGCCTCGCAAGCAGCGCAACGACGTGGCTTTCGAACTGCGTGCGCTTCTCCAGGAACAAATGCAGGACCGCGCCGATGCTGTAGGGCACGCCGCAGACGCTTCGATTGCCACCGACATGCTGCGCGCCTTCGACAACCCCAGAGATGTAGCTGCCCGCTACCTGCCCGCGCTCACCATCATTGAGCCCGCAGACGGGTACAAGTTTCTGCGTGCCACCGCCATCGGTCTGACCGCCATCTGGGTTTTGGGCTTGCTAAAGCACTTGCAGCAGCCGATCCAGTCGGGCTGGGACCTGTTGAGTGTCATGGGTCAGTGGTGGGGCGGCACCGTCATTCCGTCGCTATGGTGGCCAGGCCTTTTAGTGGTGATGTTCGGCACCGCCGCCTGGACGCGCCGCCGTTGGCCGCAGGATGCGGAGTGGAAGCCACTGGCAACTGATCGCCTTCGCGGAGGGCGCGCTGCGATGGTGATGGGCGTTATCGGCATGGTGTGCGGTCTGTACGTGCTGACCGAACCAAGCCGCGTCCTGGACATTCTCTGGGGTGGACAGGCGGCGCCTGCGGCCTACCGGGCGCTAACCTATACGGAAGCGTTTCTCCAGCGCCAGGCACCCTGGCTTTTCGCACTGATCGCGCTGAACATCCCGCTGTATATCAGCGTGATCATCAAGGGCCGCTGGACTGACCCATTGCGAACCCTTGAAAAGAGTCTCGCGCTCGCCGATTGTGCTGCGATGGCCTGGGCCGTGGCTGACGGACCGATATTTCTCGCTGCTAGCAGCGATCAGGCGACCAAGGTACTCATGGCACTCATCATCGCCTGGACACTGGTCGACATGCTTGTGCGAAAGCTTCGCCGCGTCAGGCCCGCTCCAAGCCAACAAATCTATTCCTGACATATCGAACGGATAGGAAATTCATCCGCATGAGGGCCAGCGTGGCACGGGTTTGGGGTTCCGAAGACCCCTGGTCTGTGCAGTCTTAGAGGTCGCAGTCGCCCAATGGCGAGCTGGAATTGCGCAACTCCGCTTTCGGTCCGCTGCACACGCAGCCACTGCCCGCAGCGCTTCAAATTCGACGCCTCAGCTTCTCACCAATTGAGGCGCAGATCGATCCCGCAATGCGGTGCCGGTTGTGCAGCCAGATCCCAGTCGGTTACCCGATGGGCTCGATT
>CANNRR010000385.1 GCA_947508055.1 Burkholderiales bacterium | reverse complement strand
GCCGTGGCGATTAACTGTGGCCAGAACTTGGCGCGCTCTGCAATGCCACCCGAGATGATGGCTGGTATCGCCGCCGCGAAGGTCAGCAAGAAGAAGAATCTGACCAATTCGTAGCCATTTTTGATGGCGAGTTGCTCAGCGCCGACAAAGAAGCTGGTGCCATAGGCAACGGCGTAGCCGACCATGAAGTAAATGACGGTCGAAACGGAAAAATCCACAAGGATTTTTACCAGCGCATTAACCTGGTTCTTGCGCCGCACGGTGCCGAGTTCCAGAAATGCAAAGCCAGCGTGCATAGCGAGCACCATGACGGCGCCGAGAAGAATGAATAAGGTGTCGACGCTCTGTATTGGTGCATTCATGCTGGCCTCTTGAGGTGAAAATAAGCTTTTTTGGGGCGTCTGTGGTTCATTAGTCAAGAACGCACCAAATAAAAGCAAAAACTGGGCCAATTTTCACCATAACGGTCCATCCCCGTGCAGTACCAATTGCCTTAGGTCTGCCTCGCACCAAGATGACAGAATTTTCCCTTGATGCAGGGTGGCGAATGTTCGGGCCCTTTGGGCGGCGTGCAAGAACAGTCAGGCTTGCTGTTCTCAATAAAGAAAAGAACCCGGTTCAGCATGTGGAGACCCGGTTACGACCACTTTGCGCAGTTCTCCATAGAGACCAAATCCGGTCATTGGAATTCATGGGCCACGGTACAGTGGTCACTGGACGGCAAATTTCCGCAAATTGCCGGTTCCATGGGTGGGCAACAGGACTTAAGCGGACGATAACAGTGCGGCGCCGTTACCGGCAAAAAGCCAAAAAAAATGGTGTTTGTCCGACACTATTCAAAGTCCATACACTTCATCTTTGATAGCGCACAACCTCAATGCATAGGCGTCGCAGGGAATATTTGTGAAGCCAACTGGCAACCGACTCAACCGTTTGGACGGTGTGCGAGAATGGGACTCTTGCTGTCAACCGGCAAAGTGCGGCTGTAGCTCAGTGGATAGAGTATTGGCCTCCGAAGCCAAGGGTCGTGGGTTCGATCCCCGCCAGCCGCACCACTTCTTGAAACCCAGTCCCTGCGCGGCTTCCCAGCCGATTGGGCTCTGGCTATCATCCACTTCACTCATCCAGCTCCACCTTGGAGTTGCCTGTGAGCATCAAAACCCCCCGCCTGATCCGCGACCGCTGCGGCGTTTACTACTTCCGCTTTGTGGTTCCGTTAGCATTGCGTCAAGCCGTTGGAAAAACGGAGTTCCGGCGTAGCTTGAAAACCAAAGATTCGGCAATTGCTCGGCAGCGTGCTTTGGCGCTGTGCGTTGCCGTGGAGACAGTCATGGCCCCAAACATCAACGATTTCCCGCACCTGCTCAAACCCGATGCCAAAAAGGGCATTCGCGAAAAAATCGTTATTGACCTGCCCAAGGGCATTATTCAAACCGACACGCCCGAGGAAGCCGCGCAGGTGCCCGCAATTTTGGCTGGCATGGCAGCGGCCAGACAAGCAGAAATTGCGGCAGGCATCTCTGCGGTGCTGCCCTTGGCGAAGTGCGGCACGAATCTAGAAACGGCCAAAGACGATTTCATGAACGAACGAAAGTCCACGCTAAAAGATTCGACTTGGCGCAAGCATCGCGGTGTCCTGCAAGCCTTTATCAAGACTGTGGGCAATATCGACGTGGCTATGGTTGGCGCAAAAACGGTTACCGACTACAAGAAGGACTTGCTTGCGCTCGGGCGTGAGGCCACCACGGTCAACGACCACATCACCATCCTCAATGGATTCTTTGACTATTGCATCAGCAACCAAGTGGTGAACATGGTCAATCCGGCAAAAGACCTCTACATCGTTGACGCTGAAAACAAGGCTGAGTCCTATGAGCCGTTCTCGCCGGAGGAGCTACAAAAAATATTTCAGCCAGACCTCTACCTCAAAAAGTTGAAGCTGCCAGATTTTTACTGGTGTCCACTGATTGCCTTGTTTACCGGCGCCCGTGCCGAAGAAATTGCCAGCCTTGATGTCGAACAGATTTACCCGGTCAAGGGCATCTGGATCATTGACATATTGAAAGGCAAGAACGCCAACGCAAAGCGGCGCGTTCCGGTGCATAACGTGCTTATTGATTTGGGTCTCGTGGACTATCGCGCGAACCTCATCAAAGCGGGATACACCAAGCTGTTTCCCAACGTTCAGCCCGGCACAAATGGCTACCGCAAAAACATGACCCGCATGTTCGGCACTTATCTCGATATGCCAGCGGTCAACATCGTTCATCGAGGATCGAACACGTCAAACGCTCCGATTGCCCTCATTGCGACAACCAAGAATTCACCGAAACCAAAGACACTGTAGTAACACTCACTATGTCTCTCAGTCGGCGCCTTCACGAGAAGCTATGCTACGGGTATGGCAATACCTGACTATCAATCCTGCATGCTTCCGTTTTTGCGCTTTCTTGATGACGGCAAAGATCATTCACTTCGCGAGGCCGAGGGGTCGTTGGCTGAACATTTCAACTTATCAGATGCTGAGCGTGTCGAACTTCTACCAAGCGGACAACAAGGGATTTTTAGAAATCGAATTGGTTGGGCTCGGACATACCTGAAAAAAGCTGGCCTCATAGAAGCGCCAAAGCGCGCTGTTTTCAGGATCGTCGATAGAGGCATCAAAGTATTGGCGACAAATCCGAGTCGGATCGACAGTAAGTTCTTGGAGCAATTTCCGGAGTTCGTTGAATTCAGGGATGCGTCCAAGACGTCTAATGAAAGCAAATCGGATTCAGAGCCCTTGGGCACAGTTCCACTAGGGTCGGCGACTCCCGAAGAAGCTATCGAGGCAGCATATCAGGGCCTTCGGGGACAGCTTGCGCAGGAACTGCTTAGCGTAGTTCTCAGCTGCTCCCCCACCTTCTTTGAACAACTGGTTGTCGATCTGCTGGTGAAGATGGGCTACGGTGGCTCACGGCGCGATGCTGGCGAACGAATTGGTCAAACTGGCGACGGTGGTATTGACGGAATCATTAAGGAAGATCGCTTGGGGTTGGATGCG
>CANNRR010000384.1 GCA_947508055.1 Burkholderiales bacterium | reverse complement strand
GGCTTCATCACCGAGCGCATGGGCGGCGCCCCTGACCACCCGATGACGATTGCGTTCCCCGAAGGGGAGTATCTCAAGGGGTTGGTGATTATGAAGAGGTAACGCCGCCAGGCGCAGCATCGCTTTGCCTGAACACGAAGGTCTGTTGGGTTGAATCCGTTTCTGCTGCATCCTGACTATGTGCATCGACCGCGGCACGAGCCAGGGCTTCGGTTTCGGTGAAGTAGTGATTGGTCCCATTCCGACTCGCCTTGGGTCGACTCGTGGCAATCGCCGTTTACAATGGTAGGGTTGCGACCGTGGTGAAACGGATATCATTAAGGCCTCCGAAGCCTTCGTTTCAGGTTCGATTCCTGACGGTCGCACCAATTTGTTTTTAGTCCGAATTTGGTTCAAAAATCATTGGTTGAGTTTCCGTTGATTTTCGACGGTTTCTGAACATTTCTTGGTGCTGTCAATGAGCTCGGCCTAGCCCAGCATCCGGCGCGACGGAAAATTGCTTGAGCAATTCACCATGCACCGAATTGTCGAGTGTGGCCCCGAAACGCTGTCGCTCCAAAAATTCTTGCTCACGTGTCAAACGAGTGAGCCTGTCTCCCTCAAACCGGCTCAAAAGTGCGCTAATGGACCATCTCGGGTCAACTCCAAATGGTGATTAGCCGCGCGATGACATCCGATATAGGGCGGTACTACTAATCGTTACTAATTTTCAGTAAAAACTGGCACAGCCCGGCCGTTCAGTCGATAATTGCTGCACTGCAACATTTTTTCATAAAGGCCATCCATGTTTAAAAACACTCCATTCGAAGCAATCGCAAAAACTATGTCGGAGTCTGCTCCCAAGTTCAATCCGGCTGCCATGCAAGACGCAATCAAGCCAGCTCAGGACAACTTGAAAGCATGGGCTGATATGGCTCAGAGCCAGGCCAAAGAAGCGCAAGCTGCTTTGACTGAAACCGTTGAGTCCATCAAAGGCATCAAGGATCCACAGGCCGCTTTTGAAGTCATGAAGGCTTCCGCTGAAGCCGGCATGGCCATGTTTGCCAAGAACCTCAAGGAAGCGACTTCGCTCAGCGTTGGCCAGTTTCACGACACGGTTGATGCGATGGAAAAGGCTCACCCTGCACCTGAAGCTTTCGCTTCCATGGGCAAGAACCTGAAGGCCGCTGCTTCGACCGCAGAAAGTGCACTCGACACGGCCCTGGAAAAAGGTGCGTCGATGGCCAACTCCATGGCGCCAACATCCAAGGCAAAAAAGGCGCGCTAAAAGCCCGTCTCCAAGCGCGACCACAGAGTCGCGCACCATTTAAAAACCCCAATATGGGGTTTTTCCGTTTCTGCGGTGCTCAATAGAAGTTGGGCCTCGTAAAATATGGGCTTGTTGCTACTCAAATAATAGCAATCATGACAACAATGTGCGAGGTTGACAGTGACCGATGGAATCAATATCACAATCGCCGATCGATGGCGGCAGATCGGTGAAGGCTGAGTGAAGTCATGAGCCTTACGCAAACCCCAATCGAGCAACTGCTCAGCTTCTTCACGCTCGAAGCCGTTGCGCCCGACCATTTCGTCGGGCAAAGCCAGGACCTGGGCTTTCGCAACCTGTTTGGCGGGCACATTCTGGGGCAGGCTCTATTGGCCGCTGGCAATACCTGCGAAGAGCGAAGCGCCCACTCCCTGCACGCCTATTTCATTCGTGGTGGCGACCCACTGGCACCCATCCACTACAACGTGGACCGCATCCGTGACGGCAACACATTCAGCGTGCGCCGGGTCGTGGCGTCCCAGGCCGACAAGCCCATCCTCATTTTGTCGTCGTCATTCCAGGCGGAGGAAGAAGGGTTCGAGCACCAGGCCACCATGCCCGATGTGCCGCCACCCGAGTCGCTGGCGCCAACGGGAAAGAGTGATCGACCAGTGCCTGAGTTGATGGGTGTGCAGGCTGAGGTGTCGAGCATGAATGACTTGGCAATTGAGATACGCCCCATTGACCCGGTCGACCGCTACCACCCCGTCAAGAAGGAGCCGGCCCAAAACGTCTGGTTTCGAGCGGCCGGCCCGGTGGTTGGTAGCCAGTCGTTACACCGCTGTTTGCTGGCGTACGCGTCCGACTTCGGTTTGCTGGCCACCTGCCTGCGGCCCCACAGCACGACCTACTACCAGCCAGATATGGTGACAGCCAGTCTGGACCACGCAATGTGGTTCTACCGGGACTTCAGGATCGACGACTGGCTGCTGTACGCCTGTGAAAGTCCGACCGCAAGTCGGGCGCGCGGACTGAACCACGGAAATATCTTCAGCCGCGACGGCAAGTTGGTGGCCTGCGTCACGCAGGAAGGTTTAATCCGTCGGGTGCAAAGAGCTTGAAGATCAGTATTCAGCCCTGAGCGCGCTTGCGTGCCAGATTCACATACCAGTCCAGGCATCCCGGGTTGGCCATGGCCTCGCGGTTCACCACTTTTTCGATTGGTTGTCCCAGTAGCAGCTTCTTGATCGGAAGCTCCTGCTTCTTGCCCGACAGCGTGCGGGGGATCTCGGCTACCTGAAAGATTTCGTTGGGAACAAAGCGTGGGCTTAGTGCAGTTTTGATGGCGTCAACGATGCGGGTGTGCACGGCGTCGTCCAGTACCGCACCATCGCGCAGCACCACAAAAAGGGGCATATAGCTCTCGCGGCCCAGGTACTCCAGATCTACAACCATGGAGTCGAGCACTTCAGGCAGTGCCTCCACCGCGCTGTACAACTCACTGGTGCCCATGCGCAAGCCGTGGCGGTTAATGGTGGCGTCGCTGCGGCCATAGATGATGCAACTGCCGTCTGACCCTACCTTGAGCCAGTCGCCGTGGCGCCAGACGTTGGGGTAGGTGTCAAAGTAGCTCGACAGGTAGCGCTGATTGCCGGTGTCGCCCCAAAAGTAGAGCGGCATACTGGGGATGGGCTGGCTGCACACCAGTTCGCCGACTTCGTCGACCACCGGCTGCCCCTGCTCGTTCCAGGCTTCAACCGCACAGCCGAGTGCGCGGCACTGCATGGCACCAGGTGTTTGTGGCAGTTCACGGTTCCCGC
>CANNRR010000383.1 GCA_947508055.1 Burkholderiales bacterium | reverse complement strand
TGTCTCCGCTAACCACTACGTCGAGCAGTGGCGTCAGACTGTGGGCGTTCAGCACCGTGGTGGTGTAGCGAGCCTCCTTGTTGGTGACCACGGCCAGCTTGACACCCTGCTGGCGCAGGACGGTCAGGGTTTCCCGCACCTGGGGGTAAAGCTGGCTACGGGTGCCGCAACGCTGCTGGTAATGTTTGTCAAAGCGCGACACGCTGAGCGCCAGGCTGTCGCTGGCGCGCACCGTCGTGTCAGGCACCCCCCCGCTGAACGCAAGCGCCTGGATCAGCAGTTCCCGGGTGCCGTGACCTATCCAGTCGTTGACCTGTTGCTGGGTGACCTCGAGCAAGTCAAAGTACCGCAAGGTGTCGTTGACAGCGTCAAATATTTCTGGAGCCGTTTCGACCAAAGTGCCATCCAGGTCAAACATCACCAAGTCAAAGAATCGCATACTGTCTCACCCCGATGTCGGTTCAATTGACGGCAACCACAATCTGGTCCGGTAAGGCCACAGCATTGCGGTGGGCCGCACGGTGGGCCAGCGTACGCGCGGCATCCACCACGCGCTGAGACGTGATGCCAAAGTGCGCATACAAGTCCTTGGCCGGAGCCGACTCGCCAAAGCTGGCAATGCCCACCACCACACCGGTGCGACCGACGTATTTGCGCCAGAAGTCCGGTTGCGCCGCCTCTATGGCGACGGCCGGCAGCGCCAGCGGCAGCACCAACTCCTGGTATGCATCGCTCTGGCGGTCAAACAGGTTGTTGCAGGGCATGGACACGACACGGGTGGCAATGCCCTCTGCGGCCAGGGCCGCCTGGGCCTGCATAGCCAACTCCAGTTCGGACCCGGTAGACACAATCACAGCCTGCGCACCCTCCATGTCGGACAGCACGTAACCACCCCTGCGGATGTTTTCGGTCATGCCGACAACCGTGCTGGCGTCACCCGTCAGGCGTGGCAGATTCTGACGCGACAAACACAAAGCGCTCGGGCCGTCTTTGCGCTCGATAGCGTGAGCCCAGGCAACAGCGGTTTCCAGGCCATCAGCTGGACGCCAGACATCTAGCCCCGGGATGATGCGCAAGCTGGGGATGTGCTCCACACTCTGGTGTGTGGGGCCGTCCTCGCCCAGGCCAATGCTGTCGTGGGTGAACACATGAATGACGCGCAGCTTCATCAGCGCGGCCATGCGGATGGCGTTGCGGCTGTAGTCGCTGAAGGTCAGGAAGGTGCCACCGTAGGGGATATAGCCACCGTGCAGGGCGATGCCGTTCATGATGGCGGCCATGCCAAATTCGCGCACGCCGTAGCTCATGTGGTTGCCCCACTGGTCGCGGCCCGCCTTCACGCAGCCCTTGAAGTTGGTCAGATTGGAGCCGGTCAGGTCGGCGCTGCCGCCAAAGAATTCGGGCACCAGGGCGTTAAGTCCGTCCAGTGCATTCTGGCTGGCCTTGCGGGTGGCAACCGCATCGGCTTTGGCGGCAATTGCGGCCAGGACTTCGGGCAGCTTTTCTGCAAAGGCAGGCAACAAATCACCTGCCATACGGCGCTCAAACTCGGCCGCCTGCGCCGGGTACAACGCGCGGTAGGCACCAAAGCGCGTGCGCCATGACTGCTCGGCCGCTTGGCCACGCTCTACGGCGTTCCAGGCTTGTGCAATATCTGGCGGAATCTCAAACGGGGCATGGTCCCAGCCCAGCGCCTGGCGCGTGGCCGCCACCTCTGCCGCACCCAGCGCCGCGCCGTGCACATCGTGCGTGCCGGCCTTGTTGGGCGAACCCATGCCGATAACAGTTTTGCAGCAAATCAGCGTCGGCTTGCCGGTCGCCAACTGGCCCTGTGCCTTGGCGGCGTGCACCGCCGCGTCCAGCGCCTGCGGGTCATGGCCATTGATGTCGGGGATGACATTCCATCCATAGGCCTCAAAGCGCTTGGGCGTGTCGTCGGTGAACCAGCCCTCAACGTGGCCGTCAATCGAGATGCCGTTGTCGTCGTAGAACGCCACCAGTTTGGACAGGCGCAGCGTCCCGGCAAGCGAGCAGGCCTCGTGGCTGATGCCCTCCATCAGGCAGCCGTCGCCCATGAAAACATAGGTGAAGTGGTCAACGATAGACTGCTCCGGCTTGTTGAATTCACTGGCCAACAGCTTCTCGGCCAGCGCCATGCCCACGGCATTCGTCAAGCCCTGTCCCAGCGGCCCGGTGGTGGTTTCCACGCCCGGAGTGACGCCCACTTCGGGGTGGCCGGCGGTCTTGCTATGCAACTGGCGAAATTTCTTTAACTCGTCGATGGACAGGTCGTAGCCGGTGAGGTGCAGCAGCGCATACATCAGCATGGAGCCATGCCCGTTTGAGAGCACAAATCGGTCACGGTTGGGCCACAGCGGGTTGGACGGGTTGTGGCTCAGGTGCCGGTTCCAAAGCACCTCGGCAATGTCAGCCATGCCCATGGGCGCGCCGGGGTGGCCCGACTTGGCTTTTTCGACCGCATCAACGGCCAGCATGCGGATGGCTTTGGCCATCTGATTGGCCATGTCGGGAGACGGAGAATGTGTGTTCATGGAATTCTTTCCTGTGCTGGTAGCGCAACGCATACCGTGACTGTTTCAGAAATGCCGTGGAACCGGCTCCGCCGGGCCACAGGCGTTGCCCCCTTGAGGGGGAACGGGCACACGCAGTGAGCCCGGACGGGGGTGTTACTTTTTCTTCCTGTCCATCATCCGCCACACGAAGGGTGTGAAGATGAGTTGCATGGCCAGTTCCATCTTGCCGCCGGGCACCACAATGGTGTTGGCGCGGCTCATGAAAGAGGCGTCAATCATGCTGAGCAGGTACTGGAAGTCGATGCCCTTGGGATTGGAAAAGCGGATCACCACCATGCTCTCGTCGGCGCTGGGAATGTCCCGCGCGATAAACGGGTTGCTGGTGTCCACCATCGGTACGCGCTGGAAGTTCACATGCGTGTGGGCAAACTGCGGAACGATGTAGTTCACGTAGTCGGGCATGCGCCGCAGAATGGTGTCGGTCACGGCCTCGGTGCTGTAGCCGCGCTTGTGTTTGTCGCGCCAGAGCTTCTGGATCCA
>CANNRR010000382.1 GCA_947508055.1 Burkholderiales bacterium | reverse complement strand
ACGCAACGGCGCAATGACGTTCTGCGTATCTCGCTGCCCCGCGCGGACAAGGTGCGGTATGACGTGGGCGCCGTAAACACCACCGTGGCGCCAAATTCCTTGATACCGTCGAGCAGTTGTGTGGGGCTCGCCTTATCCAACAGCACGGTGGACGCGCCCACCGACATGGGAAACAGCAGCAGGCCGCCCAGACCAAAGGTGAATGCTAAGGGAGGGCTTCCAATGAAAACATCATCAGGATTGGGCTTCAGCACATAACCCGGCCAGCAGGCACAAATCGCCATTACGTCGCGATGGAAGTGCATGGTTGCTTTGGGAATGCCAGTGGTGCCGGACGTAAAGGCAATCAGGCAGGTGTCATCAGCGGCGGTGTTGATGTTTTCGAACACGGTGCCCTGACGTTCCATGGCGGCTTCCAGACTGTCGGGGCCGCTGTAGTTGAAATGGCGCAGCTGGCGCAGTTCGGGCGTGTTGAGCCCAGCCAGACGCATTTCAGTTGACAAGTCGGCCTCGCACAACGCATGGCTGATCCTGGCGATGTCCAGAATCGGCTTGAGTTCCTTGGCGCGCAGCAGCGGCATGGTCGCCACAGCGATGCCGCCCGCTTTGACAATGCCAAACCAACAAGCCGCCATCATGGGCGTGTTGGACGAATGCAATAGCACCCGGTTGCCCGCCACTAGGCCCATTTCCCGCGTCAGCACGTTGGCGATCTGATTGGCACGGTCGTTCAAGTCTTGGTAGGTCCAGCACACGTCTTTGCCCCGGATGCACACGCGGTCGCCGCGCCCTTCGCGAATATGCCGATCCAGCAGCTCGGTTGCGCAGTTGATTTGCTTGCCAAACTGCAACTCCGGCAGGTTGAACAAAAAATCAGGTTGTAACTCTGGCGCGGGTAAATTGTCACGCGCAAAGGTGTCAATGTGGGCTGTCGTCATGGTTTGTCTCTTCTTGCTGATGTTGATGTGTTCAGGGCTATTTTTGAGGTGAGTGTCCGACGTCTTTGAGTAGTTCACGCGCAATGATGAGCAACTGCACTTCGGTCGCCCCTTCATAAATACGCAGGGAGCGGATGTCGCGGTAGAGGCGCTCAACGGGTTGTTCGCTGACCACACCCAAGCCACCCCAGAGCTGCACGGCGGCGTCAATCACCTGCTGCGCGCCTTCGGTGCTGACCATCTTGGCCATGGCGGCTTCGCGGGTCACGGTTTGGCCCTGATCGCGCTGCCAGGCGGCGCGGTAGGTCAGCAGGGCGGAGCTATCGACCGTGGTTGCCATCTGTGCCAGTTTGGCCTGGGTCAATTGAAAGTCTGCCAGGGTCTGGTTGAACATCTTGCGGGTGGTGGCACGCTGCAGGCCTTCGTCCAGCGCACGGCGGGCAAACCCCAGCGCGGCAGCGGCGACTGAGGTGCGGAACACGTCCAGCGTGCGCATGGCCACTTTAAAACCCTCGCCCGCTGCGCCAATGCGTTTTGATAAGGGAATGCGGCAGTCCTGAAAACTCAAGGTGCCCAGCGGATGCGGTGCCATGACGTGAATGCGTTCGCTCACGCTGAATCCCGGCGTATCGGCATCCACAATGAAGGCGCTGATGCCGCGCGAACCAAGGCCTTCACCGCTGCGCGCGAACACCACGTAGAAGTCGGCAATGCCGCCATTGGAAATCCAGGTCTTGGTGCCGTTGAGCACTACGCTGTCACCATCGATACGCGCACTGCATTGCATGGCAGCCACGTCTGAGCCGGCGTCGGGCTCGCTCAAGGCAAAGGCAGCAATGGCCTGGCCCGCCGCCACACGCGGCAAATATGCAAGCTTCTGCTGCGCCGTGCCCGCCAGGCTGATCGCCCCGGAGCCCAGTCCCTGCATGGCAAAGGCAAAGTCGGCCAGTCCGCTGTGACGCGCCAGCGTCTCGCGGATCAGGCAAATGCTGCGGGTGTCCATGCTTTCACGGACGCCACCGTATTCGGTGCCGCCCACGGCGTGGCGCAACCAGCCGCCGGCGCCCAACTGGCGCACCAGCGCGATGCACTCGGCATCCACATCGGGGCTGTGCGCATGGGCGATGTTTTCGACGCACCAGGCATCCAGGGATTTGGCCAGCTCTGCATGGAGGGGCTCAAAAAAGGGCCAGTTCAGGTAGTTGGTATCACTCATGGTACGTTGTCCCTAGTTGCCCTGGAATACGGGTTTTTGCTTGGCGACGAAGGCGTTGTAGGCACGGCGGAAGTCTTCGGTCAGCATGCAAAGTGCCTGCGCCTGTGCTTCGGCCTCAATGGCCTGGTCAATGGACATGCTCCACTCTTGGTGCAACATGGTCTTGGTGATGCCGTTGGCAAAGGTGGGTCCGGCAGCAATGTCGCAGGCCCAGGCTTGCGCGTCAGCCAGCAGCGTTTCAGGTGCACTCAGTCGGTTGAGGAAGCCGGCACGTTCGGCTTCTTCGCCGCCTACCGAGCGCCCGCTGTACAGCCAGTCACTGGCACGGCCCTGGCCGATGATGCGCGGCAATATGGCGCAGGCGCCCATGTCGCAGCCTGCCAGACCGACGCGGTTGAACAGGAAAGCGCTCTTGCTGCGCGCGGTGCCAATGCGCAAGTCGGATGCCATGGCGGTAATGGCACCAGCGCCTGCACAAATGCCGTCGATGGCGGCAATGATGGGCTGCGGGCAGGCGCGCATGGTTTTGACCAGATCACCCGTCATGCGGGTGAACATTAATAGCTCGGGCGCTGCCAGTTGCACCAGCGGGCCGATGATTTCATGCACATCACCGCCCGAGCAGAAGTTGCTGCCCGCGCCGTTCACCACAACGACTTTGACATCGCTGGCGTACTTCAACTGGCCGAACAGGTCGCGCAACTCGGCGTAAGACTCGAAGGTGAGAGGGTTCTTGCGCTCCGGGCGGTTGAGCGTGATGGTGGCGACTCCGTCAACCCAGTTCCACTGGAAATGCGTCGCTTGGTATGACGCCAGAGATTTGCGGTTGCCTGCCAATAGGCCGGGGTCGATTGAGGTGGATACATGTGAATTCATAGCGGTTACTCCATGATTGAGATTGTTGTGATTGGTGGCACGGCGTCGGCTTGCGAATT
>CANNRR010000381.1 GCA_947508055.1 Burkholderiales bacterium | reverse complement strand
GCAACTGCTCCGTCAATGGTTAAAAAACATCAACCATCAAACGGAACCCGCGCGAACTCAGGATGAGTTATTCAGCGCCGGGGGTCCTTTCCTGCGAAATTTCGACAACGAAACCGCTTTGGACCCTGTGAGTGAAGGAGATGTACAAATCACACCGATGTTTTCGGTGTAGCCTTTGATTATGGCACAAATTCGGGTTTCTACCTAATGCACCAAATTCAGAAAGTGCTCGCGGTAGTGCTCGAGTTCGTCAATCGACTCATGAACGTCGGCCAATGCAGTGTGGCGTTGCTGCTTCTTGAACGACGCGTAGACCTCCGGTGCCCAGCGCTTGGATAACTCCTTGAGCGTGCTCACGTCCAGATTGCGGTAATGAAAAAAGGCTTCGAGCTTCGGCATATACCTGACCAGGAATCGCCGATCCTGCCCGACGCTGTTGCCGCACATGGGGGAACTCTTCTTTGGGACATACTCTCTGAGAAATGAAATCAACCGTGTCTGTGCCTCTTCCTCCGTAACAGTTGACACCTTTACTTTTTCGATCAGGCCGCTCTTGCCGTGTGTCCCTTTGTTCCATGCGTCCATCTTGTCAAGCTGTTCCTGGCTTTGGTGGATAATCAAAACCGGACCTTCTGTGCGGCTTTCGAGCGCCGATCCGGTTACCACGACGGCAATTTCGATGATGCGATCCACCTCCGGATCAAGACCGGTCATTTCACAATCAAGCCAGATCAGGTTTTGATCGGATTTTCCAAGTGGCGCCTGGTGTCCAGGAATGTTCTGCGTATTCATGGTCTGAATTGTCGCCGATGACCTAAACTTGGGCGCCATGTCTGATTCGTCCTATCTTTACTCCCCTTCCTGGATCTTGACTGCCACCTTTGCGTTGGCATTGGCCATTTCCACGACGCTAAAAGTCTGGCTCAGTATCCGGCAAGCCCGCCACGTGGCTCTGCACCGCAACAAAGTACCCACGGCATTTTCCCAGAACGTACCCCTGTCAGCTCACCGGAAGGCTGCCGACTACACGATCGCCAAGACCCGCACCGGACTGCTGGAAATCACAATGGGTGTCATCGTACTTGTCGCCTGGACATTGCTTGGAGGGCTGTCGGCGCTCAACTCCGCACTACTGCAGTGGCTGGGTGGCGGCATGATCCAGCAAATTGCGCTGTTGGCAAGTTTTGTGCTCATCAGCGGCCTGCTTGATTTGCCGCTGACGCTGTACCAGACCTTTGTTATTGAAGAGTGTTTCGGATTTAACAAGATGACGCTCCGGCTTTGGCTGATCGACCTCGGCAAATCATGTTTGATTGGCGCGCTGGTTGGCCTGCCAATTGCGGCCCTGATCTTGTGGCTCATGGGTGCAGCCGGAAATCAATGGTGGTTGTGGGCTTGGTGCGTCTGGATGGGTTTCAACCTGTTGCTGCTGCTGATCTATCCCTCCTTCATCGCTCCACTGTTCAACAAGTTCACACCTCTGGTCGACGAGTCGTTAAAGACCCGTGTCACAGCTCTCATGCAACGTTGCGGTTTTGCGGCAAAAGGACTTTTTGTGATGGATGGCAGCAAACGCAGTGCCCACGCCAATGCGTATTTCACTGGATTTGGGGCATCCAAGCGGGTTGTCTTCTACGACACGCTGCTGGCCAGGCTCTCAGCTTCGGAAGTGGACGCGGTGCTGGCGCATGAGTTGGGTCACTTCAGGCATCGGCATATTGGCAAGCGCATCCTCATGATGTTTGGCCTCAGTCTGCTCTGCTTTTCGCTGGTAGGCTGGCTCGCAACCAAAGCCTGGTTCTACCAGGGACTGGGAGTTGAACCCAACCTGAACGCACCCAACGATGGACTGGCACTGCTTCTTTTCATGTTGACCCTTCCCGTCTTTAGTTTCTTCTTGACACCCATCCTGGCCGCCTTGTCGCGGCGGCATGAATTTGAAGCTGACACTTATGCCGCAGCGCAGACCAGCGGGCCGGACCTGTGCACCGCTCTACTCAAGTTGTACGAGGACAATGCCTCGACGCTGACACCGGACCCGCTCTATGCGCAGGTCTACTACTCCCACCCTCCGGCCTCTGAACGCTTGGCACGGATTACCCTCCAGCCCCGTTGATCACCAGAAAAGGTCAGGTGATCGATCACGCACCACTTCACAATGGACTGATCGTGGCCGCCTATGGGCGCCACTTTCTGGTGGAGACGCCCGAGGGAAACCGTCTGATCTGCCACTCCCGCGGCAAGAAGAGCCAGGGACTGGTAGGCGACCGGATCCTGTGGCTGGCTACTGGCGACGAAGGCACAGTCGAAAAAATCAAGGAACGAAAGAATGTGCTTTACCGCCAGGACTCCATTCGCACCAAGTCGTTTGCCGCAAACCTGGATCAAATATTGATCCTGATTGCCGCCACGCCTGAGTTTTCCAGCAGTCAACTTTCTCGCGCCCTGATTGCCGCCGAGGCCGAACACATCACACCCATCATCGCCCTGAACAAGAGCGACTTAATCGAACCTTTCGCCCGCGCCTGGGACTGGCTGCTCCCTTACAGGCAGATGCATTACGGCGTATTACCTTTGTCGCTCAGACTGTCCACCGACATAGATCGCGAGAAACTATTGAAGTTGCTCGCAGGAAAGACAACGCTGGTGCTGGGTCCGTCCGGAGCCGGCAAGAGCACCTTAATCAATCTACTGGCGCCCGGCGCCCTGGCACAGACTCGCGAAATTTCCGAAGCCTTGAACTCCGGCAAACACACCACCACCAGCACCACCTGGTACTGGGTGGACAAGGCAAAAACGACCGCTGTGATCGATTCGCCTGGCTTTCAGGAATTTGGGTTGAACCACATTGATGCCACACGGCTGGCCTCCTACATGCCCGACCTCAAGCGCCACGCCTCCGATTGCAAGTTCTACAACTGCAGTCACTTGCACGAACCCGGGTGTGGCGTTCTGGCAGCAGTCGCATCAGACACCAGCGCTGGTGAAATCAGCGCCAACCGCTACAAGATTTACAGCCAGTTGTACGCCGAGCTAAGCGAGCCGGCAAGATATTGAGAAAGTCAACCCAGCAAGCGGGCCAGTGTCAGCAGGGCAAG
>CANNRR010000380.1 GCA_947508055.1 Burkholderiales bacterium | reverse complement strand
GCCCGTTAACCGACATTGGACGTTCCATTCGACCTTTGTGGAGCGTCGCTCATTTAGCCTGTTGGCTCTCCATGAAGCTGCCGCCCGGTTGGCGGCGGCCAATCCACATTGCTGACGCTGGCGGCCGAGACCCAGTTGACAGCAGGGCAACCTGACGGCCACGAACGGCAGGTTACTGGAAGTCCAACTTCGATGGTTGCTTGGTGGTGCGCTTTCTGCTGACAGCGCCGATCAATCCAAGTCCAGCCAAGAGCATCGCATAGGTTTCTGGTTCGGGGACCGTCGCAATATCACCATCATGTACGACCCAACTAGGCAAGAGATACCAAGAGCTATCGCCACAATCGCGGTTCTAAATACCAGCTCCGACACTGAAATCGTATGTGTATACGTGGTCCGGGAAGAATCCTGTGCCAGACCATGTGCGTTGGTCAGTAATTCCTGTGACAACCTGGCCGCCAATAGCCGTCTGTGTCCCGGCTTTGGAAGTTCCAAATGTACGCCCCAAGTTGTAATAGAACATGTAGGCCAATTCATTGGCACGACAAGCAACTTCATCACTACCGCCAGCACCACTGCAAGGTTGGCTGTGGGGTCTGGGTTGTGCAGAGGGTATTGACAACCTGATAGGCGCCACGTCAAACTCAAATCTCCAGTCATCCGATCAACTATGAGATTGAGGAGTACCGATGTTTCCTGAATACAGTGACCAGATCGCTCATTTGAAAGCAGTCGATCCAGAGTTTTTGCGCATGTGTGACCAGCACGCTGCACTTGCTCAGAAGATCAGGAACATGGAGACGCGCATTGAACTCGGCACCCATGAGCAGATTGAAATACTGAAAAAGCAGAAACTTCTGATCAAGGACAGTGCTTACGTGATTCTGAAAAGAGAAATGGCCGCCGAAGCTTGATTCGCAGAGTGCTCACTTCAGCAAGAATGCGTCATCAATCGGCACACCGTAGCCGATGGCCAGGCGATTGGTTTCATTGGCCAGACCGATGACCGCAAGCAGTTCGCCAAATTGCTCATCAGTCATGCCTTTGGCTCTCGCACCTGCTGAATGGGAGGCAATGCAATAGCCGCAATTGTTCGTGATGCTCACCGCTACGTAGATCAATTCCTTGGTGAGCGGATCAAGTGCACCGTTTCCCATCACTTGCTTGATGTTGTTCCAGGTTCGTTGCAGGTTCTCGGGGTGATTGGCCAGCACCTTCCAGAAATTGTTCACCCAGTCTGTCTTGCGCGTGGCCATGATGTCGTCATAAACGGCTTTGACAGTTGGCGATGCTTGGTCGTACTCGATTGGCGTGTGAAGTGTCATGTTTTCCTCGTTTGATTTATTTGGCTGGAAATCGAAATGCCGAATAGGAAGGGTACTAACCATGCGGCCGCAATGGCGTAAGAAGGTCCGACAGACCGTTGTGGTCAATTTCATGCATCAAGGCGAGCAGGCGACCTATTTCACCCCTGGGAAAGCCTTCTCGCGCAAACCACGTCAAGTAGTTTCCAGGCAGGTTTGCCAGCACTTTTCCCTTGTGCTTGCCAAAGGGCATGGCCATGGTGACCAGCTTTTGTAGGTCTTGCGGGTTCATCTGGCGGCATTCATGAGAACTTGCCCGTGGCGCCGACCTTTGTAGGTCTTGTTGCTATGCTGGTCATCGGAGAATCGTACCCGACAGCGGTGCGCCAGACATGAATTCGGGTCGTAGTGAGTCCAGGGCTGACGCCGAGCGGAGGTCATAGACTGAAATCACGGTTGTACAAAACTATCAATCGCCCGAAGATCTTCTAACGCATTGAATTTGTTGATGTTTTTCTGTGGCGTCGAGACCGGCTGTACAAAGCCCATGTACTCGGGCCTCGGTTTAAACACGCGAAGAATCTGCCGCCTCCCTGGATGGCGCAGCTAACTTATTGAAAAATAACAACTTCTTTCAAAGGCGGTCATCTGGCACGCGCTATGCGTAGGTAAAGACATCTGAATCGCAAATCCAACCGGAGAAAATCATGACAAACGCCAACATCACCCGCACAGAAGCAGAAGCAGTTGCAAACGAAAACACAGAAAAGAACGTCGCGCTCTTCCTGGCAGCTCCTTTCATCGGTCTGGTCTACGCAGTCTTGCTGCCCTTCGTTGGTATGGCCATGCTGCTGGTCACGGGTACCAAGGCTCTGGTTGCCGCCGGTGCGCTGGCTTATGCAGGTCGCCTCGTGAAGAACGTGGCCCTGTTCGTAGCAGCCCCCTTCATCGGTTTGGTCTACGCGGTGACTTTCCCCTTCGTCGGGATCGCCATGTTGCTCTGGACCGCGGTTGAGGCCCTGACCGCCACCATCGCAAAGATCGAAGTACCGGCGCTCAGACTCACACCAGCCTACGCTGCCTAATTACTGAAGCCCTCACTCCCGGCGCCCTGTTTTACGACAGGGCGCTTTTTTTATCCCTGCACATCGCCGAAAACGAGGGTGAACAGCAACCACTCTATGACAGGGTCAGCATAATGACTGCCATGCCCCATCTCCTCCTTCTGGGCGACTCGATTTTCGACAATGCTGCCTATGTCGCCGGTGGCCCAGCAGTGATCGACCAAGTCCGACAGAGCCTCCCAGACGGATGGCAAGCGACGCTGCTGGCCGTTGATGGCGACACAACGGCGGAAGTGACACAGCAGCTAAAGCGCCTACCGATCGATGCCACACACCTGGTGCTCAGCGTCGGCGGTAACGACGCCTTGGCCTGCCTTCCCCAGATAGACGGCCCAGCAGTTTCAGTCAAACAGGGGCTGGTGACGTTGCACCGAATGAAGACAAGTTTTGAAGTCAGCTACGGGACGCTAATTGAGACCTTGCTGACACTGGGCAAGCCTTTGATGGTCTGCACGATTTACGACGCCATCCCCGGATTGCCGCCTGAGCTGATCACAGCCCTGAGTGTTTTCAATGATGTGATCCTGCGGGAGGCCATCCAGCATGGCCTGCCAGTACTGGACCTGCGCATGATCTGCACTGAGCCGGGTGACTATTCAGCGCTGTCACCCATCGAACCATCGTCTCTAGGCGGTGCCAAGCTGGCCAGTCAATTGGTGTTGGGCGTCATGAGTCACGATTTCGG
>CANNRR010000379.1 GCA_947508055.1 Burkholderiales bacterium | reverse complement strand
TTCGTTGGCGTGTTGGCCGGCTTCAGGTCCAAAGCGCCAGAAGGCCAGAAAAGTTTTTCGCAAGTCTTCGTCGTTGTCCTGAATCAGATTCTCAAAGTGGTCTTGACTGACAGTTTTGATTTGGTCAATTCCGATGCTGATGTCAAGCGCTGCGAGTTTGAGCCGTTCACCCGACAGTGGATGAATCAGTTCGGCCTCCCGTGCGAACTTGACGGCTTCGAACTTTGGGTAGCGCGGTGCATCATCGCCGCGCGGCCAATTAGGGCGGTCGGCGGCAGCGGCCAAACAATCTGCCATGTGAACAGATTTGTCTTGTTTGAGCTTGTCGTAGTTGAGTTCAATCCATTGGCCGTTTTTCTTGCGCATGGCCGGGCGTGTCACCAGCCCGAGCGCCTTGCCCACTTCGACCACGCTGCCACCTTCGTGGCCCACCGGATCGCGCATCAAGACCAGTTGTTTTTCAGCCGGGTCGTGCAGCCAGGCTGCGAGTTTTTTGGTGTAGTCGGTCATGTCAGTTAGCCCTTGCGAGACGAATCAAACCATTGCTTCTTTGTGCGTCCAACAAACGGTGAACTTCAGACCACACTCCTTCTTGATCAGGAATGGCGCCTTTGACGGCACGAACCATTTTGTCGGGCAAGGCACATGGCAAGTGAACGATGAGGGCCATGAACTTGCCGTCCAGGCGGCGGTGAACCTTGAAACGGACTTGATTCGCCATCCGGCCATCTTTACCCCAGCCGTTGACGCTGTGGCTGCCGCCTGATGGATATGACAGCAAGTGCCGTGGCTGTGGCTTGTCATGGCCGGCTGGGCCACCGCCTTGAAACTTGAAAAATTCGGCGGTTCGTACGGCTATTTTTATTTGGGCCAGCATCAACATGACATCTTCCCAACGGCCAAATCCGTCGAGTTTGTTGTCCTCTGGTTTGAGCAGCCGCCAGATGGTTGGAGTGCTGGCTTTGTCCATGCCAATCGCATGTGGCCACTCGCGACGTAAACAGCTATTCGTTGCAAGCAAAACACCCTGAGCAGCCAGAGTCTCTGCTTTGAGGTCTTTGGCTGGCAGCAAGCCATCACCCTCAAAATGAACGGCACCAAAACCATTGCGTGACCTGGAGCCAACAGTGCCAAACCAATGTGCCAGTTGCACGGCACTGCGGATTTCTGGTTCAAACTCGGTTGGCAATCGCAGTTTCAGAGTCAGTGGCGAAGCCTTTGGATCAATCGCGCTGCGCGCAACAGCGCCACCGATAGGGCCATAACCGAGGTATACATTGGCTCCAGGCGTGGCCTTGACCTCTGGATGTGTGACAGGTTTGCCGTTGTCAACTCTTGCCAGATTGCCGGGTTCCCAAGACGACAGCCGCAACTGCACCTTCGACCGCCCTCCGCCCGGGTCATCCCCCGCGCTGCCAAACAAGGCATTCTCAAGCTGAAGCAATTTGTGGTGGTCATATCCCGCGGACGGAGCTTTGACCACCCGCCACCACTGCCGTAGCAGCGCTTTGAACGGTGGCGTGCGCCACTGGGCTTGCTGCTCCGCATTTCCCAGAAAGGCAGGCGTGTTGAAACCGACTTGATAGGTCAACTCTCGCATGGTCATTTTTGTTCCTCCTTGAACGCCACGTCTTGAGCGAAGCGTACCGCATCAGGAACTAGGGTTAACGCGTAGCGCCGCGGGCGGGTGCCGCCGTCATGGATGCGGTAAGCCTCGGCGGCGGGACCCAAGGCTGTTTTCAGGCGTTTGTCGAGCTTTGATTTGCGCTGCGAGAAGTACTCGCCGTCCATGCCATCGCGCAATGCCCGCTCTGTGGATTCAATGTCGGCCAGGGTACCGGTGATGCGCCGGTATTCACTCAAATAGCGCTTGGCCCAGATCGCATCAGGCACGCCTTTGGTGGGTGCAGGCAGTCGTCCTTCGCCCTGTATTGTTCTGCGGGCGAATACCGCCAGCAAGGCTAGTTCAGCCGGCGGTAGAGCCACTTCGCGTCCGGCCGCAAGAATGCGTTGCCTGGATAAATCAAGCACCAACTGGGCCGGGGCCAGCGCGGCACGGACCGCAGCGACGGCATCGTTAAAGCTCGCTTGCCCGGCCAGCAGGGCGGTGGGCAAACCGTGGCGCAGACTCACAAACGGGATGTCGGCCAGCGTGACTTGCGCCATGGCAGTGTCTGCCAGTTGCCCGTCACGGGTTTGCAGCACGCGGCTGTAGGGCGTGGGGTAGAAGAAATCGTAACTCGACTCGAAAGGCTCGCTCACCAGCACGTGGCTGAGACGGTCTTGCGGGCGTCCGTACAGGGAAAGTGCGTAACCCAAATAGAAACCCATGGTCTTGCGGCCCCCGGCAATGGAGGCGTGCAGGGCACAGGCTGGGTCAGCTGTGATGGTGCGCACTTGGGCTGTGATGAAGTCAGCCGCTGCCTGGTTGTCAGAGGGGCTGCGAATATCGTTCATGGTCTGACCGTGGGCGTCGCGCATGACGTGGATGTGGCTGCGGTCAAAGCGCACGCCGGGTAGGTGGTAGTCGGCGCAGAGTTTGTGGAACCAGCCGAGGTCGTCACTGAGCAAAGAGAGTTCAGCGCGGTGCGCGCCTTCGGCACTGGTAATCAGATGCACCTCGGTGGGTACAAAAGGCGCATGCTCGTCGGCCGCTAGGGCGTAAATGGTTTCGGTGACAATCTGCGGCGTCAGGCCGCTGACGGCCAACAATACGCGACGTGGAAAGTCGGCAGGCTTGGTCGCAGCCGAAAGGTAGGGCAGAGCGTTCTGATTCATGCCCGCCAGTGTAGGGCGCCTGACTCATTTGTTATCCTGCGGCAAGCTTGCCGAAACCACTCCATGTCCCACAGCCCCATTGCTGCCGTGAATCCTGACTCGACCGATCTGGTCAAGGCTGGCACCTTTGTTCATTTTCCGGATTCGCCGTTCGAGTTGTTCCAGCCTTACCCGCCAGCCGGCGATCAGCCCGAGGCTATCAATCAGCTGGTTGACGGCTTCAATGATGGCGAGGTCTTCCAGACGCTGCTGGGTGTGACTGGTTCCGGTAAGACCTTCACCATGGCCAATGTGATTGCGCGCCTGGGGCGACCGGCCATCGTGTTTGCACCCAACAAGA
>CANNRR010000378.1 GCA_947508055.1 Burkholderiales bacterium | reverse complement strand
TTCCTTGGTGGAAATGGCAAATTCGCGGTCGCAGCCTTCGTCGTGGCTGGAACTGGTGCGCAGCTTGATCGGCCAATAGGGCCAGGTCATGGGGCGGTTTTCTTCCGCCGGGGGCTGGGGCATCACCTCGAACTGGGTGACACTGGCCGCGCCGTGGCGGTTGCTGGTACCGACGCAGTCCGAGCCCGTATCACCGCCGCCAATGACGATCACATGCTTACCTGTTGCGCGCAGTTGTGCTTTGAGCTTGTCACCGGCATTGACCTTGTTTTGCTGGGGCAAAAATTCCATGGCGAAATGCACGCCCGCCAGTTCACGACCTGGCACCAACAAATCTCGCGACTGCTCGGAGCCACCAGTCAGCAGCACGGCATCAAAGTCTTTCTGCAATTGGGCGGCAGAAATGGTTTCCTTGGCCCAGTTGGTCACTTTCGAGTCTTTGGGCATTTCGCCGATCAGCACGCCAGTGCGGATGGTGACGCCTTCTTTGACCAACTGATCGACGCGGCGGTCGATATGCGACTTTTCCATCTTGAAGTCAGGAATGCCATAGCGCAATAGGCCACCAACGCGGTCGTTCTTTTCGAACAGCGTCACTTCATGCCCCACCCGCGCCAGTTGCTGGGCCGCTGCCATGCCAGCCGGGCCCGAGCCCACCACCGCCACCTTTTTGCCGGTCCTGGTGCTGGCAGACTGGGCCAGCACCCAGCCCTCGGCCCAGGCGCGGTCGATGATGGCGTGCTCAATGGACTTGATGCCCACAGCCTCGTCGTTCACATTCAGCGTGCACGCCGCCTCGCAGGGTGCGGGGCAGATGCGGCCGGTGAATTCGGGAAAGTTGTTGGTGCTGTGCAAGGTGTCGATGGCGGCCTTCCAGTCGTTGCGGTACACCATGTCGTTGAAATCCGGAATGATGTTGTTGACCGGACAGCCGCTGTTGCAAAACGGCGTACCGCAGTCCATGCAACGCGCGGCCTGCATATTGGCCTGCGCATCATCCAACCCCACCACAAACTCGTTGTAATGCTTCAAACGCTCGATGACGGGCTTGTAGCCCTCTTCGATGCGCTCGTACTCCATGAAACCAGTGACTTTTCCCATGATATTTCCTGTCTAGTCAGATTATTTGGCCGCCGCTGCTTCTTTTTTGATAGCTGGTTGCGCTGATTTTACGGGGGCTGCAGCCGTTTTCTTTGCATGAATCTCGCCCAGAGCTCGTTTGTACTCGTTGGGGAATACCTTGATGAACTTGGCCCGGGCGGTGTCCCAATCGTCCAGCAATTCACGCGCCCGCTTGCTGCCGGTCCAGCGGTTGTGTTCCTCCAATAACTTGCGCAGTTGCGCTTCGTCGCTCAGACCCCGGTGCCAGACCGCCTTGTCCATTGCCGCTTCCTGTTCCGCAGTGGTCAAGACTTTTTCCATGGAGACCATGGCGGTGTTGCAACGCTTGGCAAACTTACCGTCTTCGTCGTACACATAGGCAATACCGCCGCTCATGCCGGCGGCGAAGTTACGCCCGGTTTTACCCAAGACTGCCACGGTACCGCCGGTCATGTACTCGCAGCCGTGATCGCCAGTACCTTCAACCACCGCGGTAGCGCCCGACAGGCGCACTGCAAAGCGCTCGCCGCCGACACCGCTAAAGAAGGCTTCACCGGCGGTGGCACCGTACATGACGGTGTTGCCGACGATGGTGTTGTTCACCGCCACACCACGGAAGTCGATACTGGGGCGAACCACCACGCGACCGCCCGAGAGGCCCTTGCCGGTGTAGTCATTGGCGTCCCCAATGAGGTACAGCGTGATGCCACGGGTCAGGAAGGCGCCGAAGGACTGGCCGCCCGTACCCTCAAGCTGAATGCGGATAGTGTCATCCGGCAAGCCTTCAGGGTGGACCTTGGTCACCGCTCCCGACAGCATGGCACCCACGGAACGATTCACGTTGCGTGCTACTTCCATAAACTGCACGCGCTCACCCTTGTCAATAGCCGCACGGCACTTGGCGATTAGCACGTTGTCCAGCGCCTTTTCCAGGCCATGTTCCTGCTCCAGCGTCTGGAAGCGGGGTACATCAACGGGCACGTTGGGTTGGGCAAACAGGCGGCCAAAGTCCAGGCCGCTGGCTTTCCAATGCGCAATCCCCTTGCGCATATCGAGCAGGTCGGCACGGCCAATCAGGTCGTCAAACTTGCGGATGCCCAACTGCGCCATGATCTGGCGCACCTCTTCGGCGATAAAGAAGAAGTAGTTCACCACATGCTCGGGCTTGCCGGAGAACTTCTTGCGCAGTGCCGGGTCTTGGGTGGCCACCCCCACCGGGCAGGTGTTGAGGTGGCATTTGCGCATCATGATGCAACCTTCGACCACTAGCGGAGCGGTAGCAAAGCCGAACTCGTCGGCACCCAGCAAGGCGCCGATAGCGACATCGCGCCCCGTCTTCATCTGGCCGTCAGCCTGCACGCGGATGCGGCTGCGCAAACGGTTCAACACCAGGGTCTGCTGCGTCTCGGCCAGTCCAATTTCCCAAGGGCTGCCGCAATGCTTGATGGACGACCAGGGCGAGGCGCCCGTGCCGCCGTCGTGTCCGGCAATCACCACATGGTCGGCCTTGCACTTGGCCACACCAGCGGCAATCGTGCCGACACCGATTTCACTGACCAGCTTGACACTGATACCCGAATGCGGTGCCACGTTTTTCAGGTCGTGGATCAGTTGGGCCAGATCTTCAATTGAGTAGATGTCATGGTGTGGCGGCGGCGAGATGAGGCCCACGCCGGGCACGGAGTGGCGCAGGCGACCGATGTAGTCAGACACCTTGCCACCGGGCAGTTGTCCGCCCTCACCCGGTTTGGCTCCCTGGGCCATCTTGATCTGGATCTGGTCGGCACTGTTGAGATATTCGGCAGTGACACCAAAGCGGCCGGAAGCCACCTGCTTGATACGGGAACGCAGCGAGTCCCCGGGGGTCAAGGGAATATCCACTTCCACCACGTCGTGCCCAATGATGTCGGCCATGGTCTGGCCTTGCTGGATCGGGATGCCTTTGAGCTCCTGGCGGTAGCGTGCGGGGTCTTCGCCACCCTCCCCGGTGTTGCTCTTGCCGCCGATGCGGTTCATGGCGATGGCCAGCGTGGCGTG
>CANNRR010000377.1 GCA_947508055.1 Burkholderiales bacterium | reverse complement strand
TCCGGAGGTACGTACTGGCCGAACAAGCCGCTTAGCAGGCGTTTGCTGTGTGACTCAGCGAAAAAACCGTAGAGCGTGTTGAAGACAAAGAGCAAGGTCGCAAGCATCAGGATTGATGCAATGGGGAGGACTTGGTTATAGCTGACCCACGAAAACGTATCGAACCCGAATAGCACTGCCACCAACGAAAGAATCAGAATCGTTGACCGGAGCGGACTGGTGGCAGGTAGCACCAAGGCAAGCAACAAACCAACGATGACCAGCAATACGAATTCGTAATACGGCGTAATCGTTGGACGCTCCATCAAGTTTTGATCGATGATGCCCGCAATCAGGTTCGCATGCATTTCGACACCTGGATATATTTGCTGCATTGGTGTAGACCGCAAGTCCTTCAAGCCAGGCGCAGTAGACCCTATCAGAACGATCGCTTTGTGAAAGATTTCAGGGTTGACTCTTCCCTGCAACACGTCAGTGGCAGGAACGTAGGCAAAACTCCCCTTAGGGCCGCGATAAGGAACTAACGCGGCCATATGCTGGTCCACAGGAACCCAGTGCTTAAACCCCTTCCTTGGGTCCAAGCCGAGCTTGATATATTCGACTCCTAGTTCGGACTGGTCCCCCTGAACGTATTCAAGGTTGATCTCCTTTTCGTGCAAATACAGTCTCGCGACGGCCAACGACAACGCCTCGTACAGTTCACCCTTGTACATCTGGAGCATAGGTTGACGACGAAATACACCATCTACATCGACCAATGGCGCTGAAAAGAAACCTCCGGCCATCGCATTTGCCTGAAGCTCCGGCAAATTCCCGGTAAATCCGCCTGCGACCAAGGCACCCACCCTGCCAGGATCAAAACTGTTACGGGTAAGGGCAGGTTTCGGCAGCGCCCCAACGGCAAGGTCGCCAATTGCTTTCGATGGGGCTACTGATGCGCGCGGGTCACCGATCATCGCCGATTTGGCATCTTCAAATATGTAGCCTAGGACAACCCTGCGATTCTTCAAACTGTCTGCAAGAAGTTGGTCATAGTCAAGCTGCGGCCTGAGCCTGCTCAATGATGATTTGAATCCGGCATCGGCCGCCAGGTCGGAGCGCGCCAGAGTTTCGAGTTGCTTCAACCCAGAGCTTTCATCGCGCTCTGCAAAAAAAATGTCGAAGCCCAATACATCAATCTTGTAGCGGTCAAACAGCAGATCGACCAAGTGTGCTAGGCGGTTTCTAGGCCAGGGCCAGTGTCCCTCTTCTTGCAAGCTTTTTTCATCAATATCGACAATCACGACCCGCGCATCAGGCCCCTCAGGCATGTGCCACAACAGTCGCATATCGTAGGCATAACTTTCCATTCGCTCCATCAAATCGACATGGAAAACACCTTTGGCGTTGAGCAGAAGCAGCAGCACCATCATCAAGCTGATGCCAATCCGTACCCCATGACGCCTGCAGTAGCCAATGAATTTCATTCGCGGCTACTCCTTCAAAAACTGGCTGTCAAATTGATATGGAGCTTCTGATCTCCGGACTGTGGAATGCCAGTGCCGCTGGTGACTGGCAGGACGCTCCCAGTAATCAACCTGCCCCAGTCTGCGGTGACCGCGTAAGAGCCCCAGACGTAGCGCAGCCCAAGGCCAATACTGAGCAAATGATCATCGCCCGGCTTGTTCGTGCTGGCATCCGGGTTGTTGTTGCGCAGCCAGCCAGCATCGAGAAAACCCATGCCGCGCAGTCCGGCAGCGAGTTCGGGACTGGTAATCTCGAGCGAAGCAAACAATCCACTGTCCCCTGCGATGGCGCGCTCACCGGTACCGCGCACCGACGAGCTGCCTCCCAGGCCAAATTTCTCACCAGAAATCAGCACGTCTGCGCTGTACTGGAACTGACCCCGAGCCCCCCAAGTCCAGCCCGATGCCAACGAGGTCAGGTAATTGGCGCCACCACGTATCAGCTTCCAGTATTCGTTGCTGATCCGAATATCTTCACTCTGATAGGCCGCCAGATTATTGCCACTGCTCCCCGGCAAATTGAACGCCAAGTCTGCGTTGTAGCCCCAGGCCGCAGTATCGGACTCAACGCGCATGGTATAGCCCAGGGTTAGCGGTCGGCTACCGCGCTCAAGCTGACCCGGCACAACGACCCCGTCGACCATCGCGGCGTTGAACAACTTTTGATCCAGTGCCAGTGTCACATGGCCGCGGCGTCCACCATCGGGCTCCAGATAGTGGCTGTAGTTAACGCCCAGTGTCTGCCCGGCGCCGGTACTGTTGAAAGTGCCAAAATTTCCGACCACATCGGAGCTGGTGTAAGCCAGCCCGATCACCCCGCCCCGTCGATACAGAGGAATGCGGTAATTCAAGCCCAGTTGCTTGACGTCCTTGATCCGCTCGAGCGACGTGGTGTAAGCAACCGAAAACTGATGGTCCAAGTCGAACAGATTGGAGTGACTGGCTATCAGTGACAGTCGATCCTGACCCGTGGATTCTGATCCGGTGTTCGACAGATTGGCTGAAAAATGCAGGGGTCTGGATTCGCTTACCAGGAGTCTGGCGTCGATCTTGTCAGCTACCTCAGACTCTTTCAGCGACACCTGCACCTGCTTGCCCTGGCTCTCATTGGCAATCGCCGTCTGAATCGCCAGCACCCTGAAATTGGGCGCCTGACCTTCGCGCAATTCGGGCAGGCTGGCGCGAATATTGGCCTCACTGTATTGGGACTGTCCCTCCACAGTGACCTTGCCAATGACAAACTTCACTACCTGCAAGGTAACTTTGTCGCCCACGTCCTGTGGTGGCAAAGAGACCCGAAGCAAGGCGAATCCTCTGGCCTTGAGTTCAGCCTCCAGGGCGGCAGTCGCCTTCTGCAAGGTAACCAGGGTTCCATCCGGTCCGATAAAAGGTGCAAGCACGCGTGACGACTCTTCTCTGGACAAAGGGCTTTCGCCAAGGACTTCAAAACCCTTGATGGGAAAGCGTGCCGTCGCACCCGTGGCCTCCGGCATGGCCTGCTGCGCGATACCGCAGCCGTGCCACAGCAGGAAGGCCGATGCCGCTACGACGGTCCTGGACAAACTTTGCATGGAAAACACCACCTCTAGCGACATTGGTTATTGGACCGATTCTTGACGTCCCCGACGACGCTCAAC
>CANNRR010000376.1 GCA_947508055.1 Burkholderiales bacterium | reverse complement strand
CGCTCTGGCGTTCTTGCAGTCACACGCCCTTGCCGCCTGCACGGTGGCCCACACCAGTGCCCGCATTGGCGAGGCCAGCAGCACGCTGAATGACGGCGTCGTCAGCCATGTCAATGACTTGGCGCAGGCGCTGGGGGTGAGGGTGGGGCAACGCTGTCAACATGTTGTTGAGGGGCTGCTGGCGAACAATCGCATGTCAGTCAAACCGGTCTACAGCCGCAAGCCACATAGCGGTCAGCCAAATTCGTTAGGTTGATTGCTACACACTAGGTATCTCCGACGCCGCGAAATACAACTTTACCTTTTGTGTCGAAGCCAACTACAAGCAACGTGTCGATACCAAACTTCCATGTCGCAAACGTTGCAGCCCCGGAACTCTTTAACACTTCGCAGTCTCCCGTCCAGTGTTGTCCGGTTCCGGTGCACTCAGGAAAGTCTGTTCGATCGAACTTTGGAGGCATGCCGACCTCATCTATGACCTGCGCACGGGTCATCCCGGGCTTAATCCGATTCAGCACCAGCAGCGGCTGAATTGCTGCCCAAGCGATGATGCCGATCAAGATAATGATTGACGATACAACCAGTTTCTTTATGAAAGACCAAATTACTTTCATCGCAATTTTCCTACGTTCAATGTGGCATCTGGAACATTAAAAATTCCGACAAACACCGCAGATCGAATTGCCCTGATTTTAGGCGGCATGACCAGACTGGACGCGCTTCAGCTGAACGGCAGCATCGCACCGCAACTCCAGCACTGCTCAAAGCCGCCTTCCACCCGTTCGCCGCAGACGCAGGTCCACCGCCGCTGGGGCGGGTGCCGCAAGTGATGCAACAGCTCGAGTGAACGCGCTTGGTCCAGCGGGTCTTTGATCCAGACCTCGGGCAAGCATTGGTCAGGAGGCAGTTCGCCCGCCGCACTCCTGAGATATTCGCGCTGCACGCTGGCGTCGATGCCCTGTGCCTTGAGCCAATCAGCCCACAGCGTGGCCATGACCAGATTGGGGGCTTGCAGCAATCGTGGCATACCCGAAGCATAGTCGCTTGCGAGACGACTTGCCGAGCAGCAGCAGGGACAGCCATGGCCTGTGTCCTGCGCGTGGGTGATATCGACAGTCACGCCGACCGCATGTGCATCCGGGTGGTGTGTGGCAAAGGAGGCAAGGGACGCTACACGTTGCTGAGTCAGACTTTGCTGGGGTTGTTGCGCACCTACATGCGCACGTTTCGCCCCAAGCTCTGGCTGTTCTGCGACGCCACTGGTGCGCAACCCATCAGCATCGACACGGCTCAGCGCGCCTACCGCGGCGCCCGCCAGCACGCTGGCATCACGAAGAGCGGGGGCATTCACACCCTGCGCCACGACTTCGCCACCCACCTGTTGGAGGGCGGCGTGGACCTCTTCACGATCCAAAAATTGTTGGGACATGGACACCCCAGCACCAGGGCACGCTACCGGCGATGTCCCGTTCATAGTTGAAGGTTGAGGTTGGTGGCTGAAGCGTTCAGGGCCTACAGAATATGGGTTCTGACATCAACAACCGCAAAGCCAAGAAAGCTCAACCACCATGACAAAGTCTAAAGCCAAACTCCATATCGCCAGTAAATTCAGTCTCGACCAATTGAGCGAACAGCCCCTGTTTGCCACCAACCCAGATGCGGCGCTACCGCTGCTGTCCATGATTGGGCAAGCCCAACTTTCCATAGACGACTTGCTGGGCCAACTCTCCCGCCAGTTCATTGAACAACTCCTGGTTCTGTCCGCCCAGAGCGTGGCCGGTACTCAGCACAAAGGGCGCCACACCGGTGAAGTCCGCTGGCACGGCGCCCAGCCTGGTGTGGTCCGTTTGGGTCAATCCAAACTGCGCCTCAAACGCCCCAGGCTACGCAGCGCCAGTGGCGAAGTTGCCGTTCCAGCCTACGCCGCGCTGTCCACAGATGCTGACCTGTCCCGACGCATTGCCGACATTCTGGTGTGCAACGTCAGCACCCGCAAGTACGCTCGCGTGGTGCACCGCTGCGCCGACGAGCTGGGTATCTCCAAGAGTGCCGTCTCGCGCCAGTTCGTCAAACAAAGCGCCCAAGCCCTGGCCCAACTCATGAGTCGCGATTTGAGCCAACACGACTTTGTCGCCATCTATGTCGATGGCGTCATCGTGGCCAAGCACCACATCATTGCCGCCGTGGGCGTGGACGCCCAGGGCAACAAACGAATCCTGGGCATGGCCTGCGGCAGCTCAGAGAACGCCAAGGTGGTGAAGGACTTGCTCAGCGGTCTGGCCCAGCGTGGCCTGGACCTCAACGTGCCCAGGCTGTGGGTAATCGATGGCTCCAAAGCGTTGCGCTCGGGCATCGAGCAGCTGTGCGGCAAGGACGCCAAGGTGCAGCGCTGTCGCATCCACAAGATTCGCAACGTCGCCGAGCGGCTTCCAAAAGACCGTGCCGAGCAGGTGCGTTGGCTGATGAAGCAGGCGTTCAAGCTCGATGCTGCCAAGGGTAAACATCGACTCAAGGAGCTGGCCAAGGACCTCAAGGCCCAGCATCCAGATGCTGCCGCCAGTATCCTCGAAGGCCTTGACGAAATGTTCACCATTACCGAACTGGGCATCACTGGTGAATTGGCTCGTTGCTTGGCCACCACCAACGTCATCGAATCACCCAACTCGGTGGTGCGTCGCGTCAGTGGTCGCGTGACGAACTACAAGGACGCGGAGATGGCATTGCGCTGGACGGCTGCTGGCTTCTTGGAAGCAGAGAAATCGTTCAAGAAACTACGTGGCCATGCCGACCTAAAAATCCTGATAAGCCGTCTTCGTCCCGCAGCTCAACAACTCAAGCGGGCTGCATAATCCTCATGACCACCGACTCAAACCTGCAACTGAGTTCGGGACATCGCCTCAGCTAAGCCACCACGTCTAAAAGTCTTCCCTAGACCCATCCTCGTACAAGACACTTTCCACTGTAAACGTGACAGCCATGTTTTCGCGTTCAGTATTTTTGACCCAATTGTGTCGCTCCATGAATTGGTTGTACTTGAAGCCTTGCCCCGATTCGACCATGCGATCACCTGGATTGAGCGGACGGTCGATAGTCCAACCAATGCCCATTTGCTTTTCGCCAAAAAGATCATTGATGTTCAAAGTGCCCTTAATTGCGCGGGAGG
>CANNRR010000375.1 GCA_947508055.1 Burkholderiales bacterium | reverse complement strand
TCATAGTAGTCAAAAGTAATTTGCCGCGGCCAGTAGTACAGCAGCGGACCTAATGAGATTTTTAGCATGTTCACTTCCACGGGCGATGGTACGCCCCCAACGTATGCTGCTGGCCCTCGGCCACTTTGTCCAGAGCGCTCATCCATGCGGGCTTGGGTGCGTAGCGATGCGGGTTATCCATGCAATGGTCCAGGGCTTCACGCCAAACCTTGGTAACCTGCGCCACGTAAGCCGGGCTGCGCTGGCGCCCTTCGATCTTGATGGCCCGCACACCCATTTTCATGAGTTGCGGCAACAGTTCCAGCGTGTTAAGGCTGGTGGGCTCCTCGATGGCGTAGTAGTTTTCGTCCTCGCCCACATCGAACCTGCCCTTGCACAGCGTGGGGTAACCGGCGTTTTCGCCAGGGGCATAACGATCAATCAGTACACCGTTCAGACGCGACTCGCGGCCCTGTGGCGTTTCAACCCAACGCACCGCCTTGGGTGGTGAACACACACCGTGGGTATTGGGCGACTCGCCGGTCACATAGCTCGACAGCGCGCAGCGCCCCTCCACCATCACGCACAAACTACCAAAGCCAAACACCTCAATCTCAACCGGCGTCTTCTCAATCACCTGCTGCACCTGCGTGAGCGACAGCACCCGTGGCAACACCGCACGAACCACGCCAAACTGCTCGCGGTAGAAATTGATGGCATCAAAATTGGTGGCTGAACCCTGCACCGACAGGTGCAGGCGTAACGCCGGATAACGGGTTGCGGCGTATTGCATAAGCCCCGGATCGGCCAGGATGACTGCATTGACGCCCAGGTCGACCGCCTTGTCGACGGCGGTTTGCCACAATGTCGGGTTGGATGCCTGTGGGTAGGTGTTGAGCGCCATGAACACTTTGCACCCCTGAGCGTGGGCATATCGGATGCCGGTGGCAATGGCCGCTTCGTCAAAATTGAGTCCTGCAAAATTGCGGGCGTTGGTGGCGTCACGCAGTCCCAGGTAGACACAGTTGGCACCGTTGTCCACAGCGGCTTTCAGTGCGGGCAAACTGCCGGCCGGACACACCAGCTCCATAGGGGTTGGAGCAGACTCGGCGTCGCGATCAATCGACGTGGCGTGGGCGGTAACGTTAGAAGTTTCCATGCGGTTCAGGCCTGTGACGCGGACCCCAGAATGAGGCCATTGCGGTGCGGCGAACGATACGCCGCTGCTGCCGGGATGATGTTGATCCTGGTCAACCATGGATCACTATGCCATACAAAATCAGTCGGACAATCAAAATGGCTCTTTCGCTCGTCGTCCGGACCTTGACTCGATACAGTCCAATGCAGTAAACTAATAACCAATCAGTCATTAATATATGCCCTCTTCTTGTCCCATTTGCGAGATTGCAGACAAAGTTCGTGCCAAGCGCGAGCGACGCAAAGACGCACGCCCAGGCGAATTGCTGGCAGCAGCATTGGAGCTCTTTGTTGAGAAGGGTTTCGCCGCCACCCGTGCCGAAGAGGTGGCCAAGCGCGCCGGCGTCTCCAAGGGAACTCTTTTCCTGTATTTCGCGAGCAAGGAAGAACTGTTCAAAGCAGTCGTTCGCGAGAATATTTCAGGCCGTTTCACCGAGTGGAATGCCGAGTTTGAGAGCTTCCAGGGCAGCACCGCCGACTTGCTGCGCTACAGTGTGCGCGCCTGGTGGGAGCGCATCGGCTCCACCAAAGCTTCCGGCATTACCAAGCTCATGATGAGTGAAGCCAGTAACTTTCCGGAACTTGCGTCTTTCTACCAACATGAAGTCATCCAACCCGGACACGACCTGCTGCGCCGGGTACTACAGCGCGGCGTAGACCAGGGCGAATTCGAGCCCATGGATCTGAAATACGGCGTTTACATTGTGCTGGCACCGATGCTGTTCCTGGCCATGTGGAAGCATTCGTTGGGAACTTGTAGCGCGGCTGGCATGGAGATCGACCCGGACCACTACATCACCGTGCAGGTTGACACCATCCTGCTTGGACTGACCAAGCGCCCTGCCACTGGCGCTGCGCCCTTGAACGCCAAAGCACCATGAAGCGCTGGCTCAATTGGATCGTGGCCGGGTTGGTACTGGCATTGATTGTGGCGGGCGCACTACGTGCGCTGGCAGCCCGCAATGCCCAAAAGGAGGGCATCGCTGCGCAACAGAATGAGCAAAAAGCACAGGCGACGATTGAGTTACTCGACAGCGACCAGGTCCTCGTGCAAATGATCGACCTGCCCCGGGTTCTTGCCATTTCCGGGCCCATCAAAGCCGTAAATTCAGCTTTCATCAAGGCCCGAGTGGCCGGTGAACTGCAAGGCCTGACCGTGCGTGAAGGCGACTATGTCAAGGCAGGCGACATCATCGCGCGGGTCGACGCCACCGAATATCAGGCACGTGTGCGCCAGGCACAGCAGCAAGCGCAGGCGGCCAAGGCACAAGTCGATATTGCCAAGCGCAGCTTTGACAACAACCGATCGCTGGTCAATCAAGGCTTTATTTCCAACACGGCCCTTGAATCTTCATCCGCCACGCTGGCAGCAGCCGAGGCCACCTACGGCGCTGCACAGGCGGGCATCGATGTGGCGAACAAATCGCTGGAGGACACGGTGTTGCGCACCTCCATAGCCGGCCTGGTCGCGCAACGACTGGCCCAACCCGGTGAGCGGGTCTCCATCGATGCGCGGGTAGTCGAGGTTGTGGACCTCAATCGACTGGAGCTGGAGGCCAGCCTCAATGCCGCCGATTCGCTGCAAGTTCGCACCGGCCAAGTCGCAAAACTGAGCGTGGAGGGGGCGGACAAGCCCCTGTCCGCCAAGGTCGTACGCATCAACCCCAGCGCGGTGGTCGGCAGTCGCGCCGTGTTGGTCTACTTGGCGATCGAATCCGCCCCGGGGCTGCGGCAAGGTCTGTTTGCCCAAGGCACGCTGAAAACCGGCGAGTCGCGCACGTTGACCGTCCCCTTGAGCGCCGTGCGAACCGACAAGCCTGCACCCTATGTGCAAATGTTGAACCAGGGGCAGGTTGCGCACCAGACCGTAAGCATCGGGGCGCGTGGTGAAGTGAACGACCAGCCCATGGTTAGCGTGCAAGGCATAGCCGAAGGCGCCACGGTGCTCACCGGCAGTGTAGGCAATCTGCGCGCCGGGACACGGGTC
>CANNRR010000374.1 GCA_947508055.1 Burkholderiales bacterium | reverse complement strand
GACACCACCAACGAAAACAAGGCCGCGCGAAATGCCCTCTCGGATGAGTCCACACTTTTCCGCCAGACGGACGGACGCTTGGTTCTGAATCGCTGCACTGCACTCGATGCGGTTGATTGGGAAACTTTTGAATAGGTAGTCAATAAGGGCAGTGACCGCCTCTGTTGCGTAGCCACGGTCTCGATTTTCCGGATCGTAAATGATCCACCCGATCTCGCGCGCCGTGGAGTAACGCTTGGCCTGAAAGTGGACCACATCACCGATGACATCCTCAGATTCATTGCAGATCAACAACTGCTCAAAGTCATCGGATGAAAATCCGTCGTCTTGAAAACGTTTGCGAATCGTTTGAGGACTCCCGAGTTCGACTACAAGGACTTCCCCTCGTTTGTCAAATACCATCCAACCGTAGGTGAATCACGCAAGTGATTTGCCTACGGAATGATTCCTCTAACAACTGACACCGTGCGTTGCTGGCGGTTGAATTTGAAAAAAGATTGCGGACTGCGAGACTACAAACGGCCATTTTTGCAGCCTTTAGGCTGCGGACCCTGATGAAAGACGCGCGCCAAGGGCTCCATTCAGTTTCGGGGTTTGAGCCAATTTCTTGGCTGTCATCCACCATCGAACTCGTCGAGCATTCCCCAGCGCAGGTCCAAACCTTTTAACCATCACAACTGCATTTCACGCGGCGGTGTTCACTTTTACTTCCCCAGTTTTGACTGCGGATTTCAATCGGTATTCAGCGTGCTCGTTCAACTCGGCATTTGAAACGCCTCCCCACGCTGCAGCATGGCCCAGCACATGCGCGCATTCTTGGCCGCAAGTGCTACGGCTGTTCTCCAGTAGCCACGCCTCTCCAGAAGTTGCATAACCCATCGGCTTACCGAGTCATCTTTACTCTTTGCGCGCAGCATTATGGATCTGGCGCCTTGAATAAATAATGAGCGCAAATAGCTGTCGCCAGCTTTGGTGATGCGCCCCAATTTGGCTTTGCCGCCTGAGCTGTGCTGCGATGGCGTCAGCCCCACCCATGCGCTGAACTGTCGACCACATTTGAAGTCAAGGCCGTTGCCATTTCCGATAGTCGCCACAATTGCGCTGGCCGTAGTAGGGCCAACTCCGCTCAGCTTCATCAACTGGTGCGCTTTGTCATCCTCTTTCGCCATGCGTGCAATATAGTGGTCGTATTCAGCAATGCGATCGTCAAGCTTGCTCAGATCACTGAGAAAATCACCAATGACCGTATTGCACCAGCCCGGCAGATTTTCCAGGTGCTTGCAGGCTTCTTTGCGGACTGTGTTTGCGCTGAGCGGCATCACGATGCCCAACTCACTGAGCAAGCCCCTTATCCGGTTTGTCAGTGCCGTACGCTGGTCCACATACGCCTGCCTGGCGCGGTGCACGAACAATTGACCATGTTGTTCTACCGTCTTGACTGGGACAAATCGCATGTTCGGCCTAGTCACTGCCTCGCAAATCGCTGCAGCATCTGCCGCGTCGTTCTTGCCCTGCTTGCCACCCATGCGATATGGGGCGACAAACTTCGGCGCCATCAGCTTCACAGTGTGACCAAACTTTTCAAACTCGCGTGCCCAGTAGTGCGCTCCAGAGCAGGCTTCCATGCCGATGAGACATGGCGGTAAGTTCACAATTAGCTCCAACAATTTGCCACGTCGCACCTCTGGGCGTACCAATTCAGGCTTGCCTGATGGGCCTACGCCGTGCACCGCAAAACAGTTCTTGGCCAAATCAATTCCGACCGTTACGATTGCCATTGACTTCTCCTTTCGAGTGGATAGATGGGTTGTGAGAACCCCATCTTGGCACTCAGTTGCCGTTTGCCGCAATAGCGCGGCTACCTCGAAATGGGGAAGTCCTTTTCATTCAGTTACGCGCGTAACTATATTGATTTCATTGAATTTTGGTTTGAAACGTGCCCCTACAAGAGGCTCATCTGCTGCGTTTGACTGGGTAGTTTGATCTTCAGTGCCTTGAACACCTTGCTGTCCTCTTCCGTGATGGAAGACACGCCAGAGAGGGGTTCGGCGCCGTTGATTGATACCCGGTGGTGCTGGATGCGCTTGAGGGTTTGCAAGGCCCTCTCCGGCGTGACGCCGGTATTCCCGGCACGCAAGCGCATCCGCATAACCCGGTGCAATATCAGCGCCATAAAGCAAATAGACGCATGGGCTCGAATGCGTTCTGGCAGGCGGTGATACACCGGCCCAATTTCCAATTCGGATTTCAGAACCTTGAAGCCGCGCTCAATATCCGCCAGCGATTTGTAGCGCTCGATTATTTTTGCCGGCTCTATATCTTTGACGTTGGTGACCACCAGCAGTTTGCCGTCCATCATCTCTGCGAGCCTGAGGGCGCCCTCGTCCACGGCGTAATTGAACAGTTCATCTTTGAGGTTCACCTTGATGATGTTGCCCAAACGGCTCTCACGCACCTCGTGATAAAAACGCGCCTTGGCGCCGCTGTCGGAGAGCTTGCGTCCGCGCTTTTTCGCTCCCTGGTCCTGCTCGTCAAGTCTGCCAACCCAGGTGTTGGCCTGCGATTGCAATTCATTGATTTTTGTCTGGCGTTTTTGCCGCTGTTCAAGTGCCGTGGCCGGATCGTGGGCCAGCACCAGACGCAGGTCATTCCAAGCCACCTCCGCTGTGATTTCGGCACTGGCTTCGATGCACTGCTGCTGCAGTGGATTCAATAATTCCACGAACTCGCTATAGCGCCTGCCCGGCACAGCCAGGATGAACTCCAGCGCGTGCCCACTGGGCAGTGTCAGCTTGCGAAGTTCATCAAGGTTGTCCAGGCTGAGTAGTCCTCTGTCGGCCACCAGAATCAGGCGGCGCAGATTCGGGAAACGCTCCAACACCTTCTTCAGAATCGGTAGCAGGGTCTTCGCCTCGGCCGTATTGCCATCAAAGACTTCGTGATAGATCGGCAGGCCATCGGCCGTTTGCACCACCCCCAACATGAACTGCTTGGCAATCAAACCTTCCTTAGCCATGCCGAATTTGCGTACATCACCCTCCACGGTGGAGAGTCCCTCGGCACGGATGGTGGTCATGTCGTAGAAGGCCAGTGAGAGATCACGATCCACCAACGGGCGCAGCAAACCGGCCACCACGCCATCGACTGCATCTTGGTTGTCCATCAGCGCGTCCATGCTG
>CANNRR010000373.1 GCA_947508055.1 Burkholderiales bacterium | reverse complement strand
GAACTGATCGAACAGTTTCGCGCCAAGTCGGCGCGCATGGTCTTTGTGGTGGATGAATATGGCGTGGTGCAAGGGCTTTTAACCCCACATGACCTGCTGGAAGCGATTACCGGTGAACTCAAACCCGATGCCCAGACTCAGGCTTGGGCAACCCGTTTGCCGGACGGCTCCTGGGCGCTGGATGGTTTGATGCCAGTGGGTGAACTCAAGGCCCGTCTGGATATTGATGCACTGCCACAGGAAGATCGTGGCCGCTACAACACGCTGGCCGGCCTGTTAATGGCCGTATCCGGTCAGTTGCCTTGCGTTGGCGAGACCATTGAGTGCGCTGACTGGACCTTTGAAGTGACGGGACTTGAGGGAAAACGCATTGACAAGGTATTGGCCCGCAGTTCGGTTCAAAACTAGAGTCGCCCGGTGATACGGTAGGCCAACCAGCCCAGGCATTCGTGCAGCAACAGCTGCCAGTTGCGAGCCCCATCCTTGATCGAGTACTCGGTCCACGGTGTGGTGCTACCGGTACGAAAATCAACCGGATAGGCGGTCACGTTCCAGCCGGCTTTGGTGAAGGTGCCCATGGAGCGCGGCATGTGCCATGCAGAGGTCACCAGCAACCAGCGCCGCTGGGTGTCGATGTCTGGCAGTTGGGCGGTCATTACTGCATTTTCATGGGTTGTGCGCGAAATGGCTTCGTAGGTCACCCGGTCTGGCGGGACTCCCATGGCGTTAAAAAATGGGCGAACACGCTCCGCTTCGCTGGGGCCGCTGCCCAGCAACGAGCCTTCTCCTCCGGTAAACACGATGCGCAAATGCGGGTTGTAGCGCAGCATGGCAATGGGGGCGGTCATGCGTTCAGCGGCCGCATTGAGCAGGGGCTGGCTGTGTGCTTGTGCGACGTAGCCCTCCTCGGTAGCTCCCCCCAGAATCACGATGCCCACATAGGGTTTCAAGTCGTCCGCGGGCGCCATTTCGGCGTACTGTGCTTCCATTTGACGAATCAACCAATGCGGCAGTGGCTGCCAACCCATCAGTAGCATCAGTGCGAGGGATGCAATGACTAATTTGCGCCCCGAGGCCGGCTTGCTCCGCAGTAGAAGGCTGGCGATCAACAAGGCCACAACCCAGGTTAAAGGCTGGCTCAAAAGGTCGAGTATTTTTGCGGCGACGAACACGGCGTGAAAGTTGACAAATTGGATAAGCAGGATGTGATCGTAGGTGATTCCGAGTGCAACGGGTTAACCCTTAGTGGAACTCCACACTTGAGTTATTTCACTATCGGGTTATTCTCTTGGTTCATCTATAAGTAATAATATTCAGTCAAAATCGACAATAACTACGAGGAATTCACCATGAAATTTCGCTCCTTCGCAATCGGTTTGGTCGTTGGGACTTTTTCGATTATGGCCTTGGCACAGCAGCCCATCGTCATCAAGTTCAGTCATGTCGTCGCCAACGACACACCAAAAGGCCACGCTGCAGAGTACTTCAAAAAGAAGGCTGAAGAACTGACCAAAGGCCGGGTAAAGATCGAGGTGTACGCCAACAGTACGTTGTACAAAGACAAAGAGGAAATGGAGGCCCTGCAGATTGGTGCCGTGCAAATGCTGGCCCCGTCGCTGGCCAAGTTTGGCCCCTTGGGTGTCAAGGAGTTTGAGGTTTTTGACCTGCCTTTCATGTTCGATAACTATGACGCATTGCACAAAGTCACACAAGGTCCAGTCGGGCGTATGTTGCTCGACAAGCTGGATGCCAAGGGCGTCAAAGGGCTTGCCTATTGGGACAACGGTTTCAAGTCGTTTTCTGCCAACAAGCCGATGCAAACCCCAGCGGATTTCAAGGGTTTGAAGATGCGTATTCAGTCCTCCAAGGTGCTGGAGGCGCAGATGCGGGCATTGGGTAGCTTGCCGCAGGTTCTGGCCTTCTCGGAGGTTTACCAGGCCTTGCAAACCGGTGTGGTTGATGGTACAGAGAATCCTATCTCCAACCTCTATACCCAGAAGATGCACGAGGTCCAGAAAAACCTGACGCTGACTGAGCACGGTTATTTGGGCTACGCCGTGATCACCAACAAAAAGTTCTGGGACGGTCTGCCAGCGGATATTCGTAAGCAGCTTGATGACGCGATGGAGCAGGCCACGCGTTATGCCAACCAGATTGCCAAGCAGGAGAACGAGCAGTCACTGGAGGCTGTCAAAAAGTCTGGCAAGACTCAGATATACACCCCGACCGCAGCTGAGCGCACGGCATTCAAAAAGGCCACGATCAAGGTCCATGCCGAGATGGAGTCACGCATTGGCAAGGATCTGATCAACAGCATCTACAAAGAAACCGGGTTTGATCCGGCCAAGCTGTAAAGCGGACTGACGCCATGAAAATTCTCGATCACATCGAGGAATGGATCATCACATTCCTCATGGGGGCGGCGACTCTGGTCATTTTCGCCTCCGTGATACACCGCTATGCATCCGGCTTTGCCATACCCGGCGTGCAAGACTGGTTGCTGTCGATCAATATGGGCTGGGCGCAGGAGCTTTGCATCATCATGTTCGTCTGGATGGCCAAGTTTGGCGCTGCCTACGGTGTGCGAACCGGCATCCACGTCGGCGTGGATGTACTGATTAACCGGATGTCGGACAGCCGGCGTAGCAAGTTCGTTGTGATTGGGCTGATGGCTGGCGCTCTGTTTACCGGCATCGTAGGCACGTTGGGATTGCGCTTTGTGTGGGAAAACGGCCTCCACTACTTCCTGTTCTCCATTCTGGGCATTGGCGTTGGCGACACTCCCGAAGGCCCGACCACGCCAGATCTGGAGTGGCCGACCTGGATCGTGTACTCCGTTATTCCCATGGGCTCATACCTCATGTGTTTTCGTTTCATTCAAGTCACCGTGAATTTTCTGCGCACCGGCGAATTGCCACACCACGACCATGGCCATGTGGACGGACTCGATGAGGTCGAGCCGCTGGCTCCTGGCGACGACGACGCCATTTACCGGATGGATGACAACCTGCACCCACGCGGTTTGGACGAAGAAGGAGGTTCCAAATGAACGCAATGATCATCTTGACGCTGCTGGTGGTGTTGATGCTCACCGGCATGCCGATCTCCATTTCGCTGGGCCTGACGGTACTTTCCTTTTTGTTCTTCCTGACCGAGGTGCCGATTGAATCGGTGGCACT
>CANNRR010000372.1 GCA_947508055.1 Burkholderiales bacterium | reverse complement strand
TACGAGTCCTATCCAACCGAGATGTATGCCGAGCTATTTGCATTCATGTCGCTGGTGGACAACGACAGCGCAGCGCGCGCCGACTACGCGAGTCGCGCGCGCACCCTACTGATGTACGTCATCAATATCGCCGCACTTGGCCCAGCCAACCAGGCCAATTATGTGTGCCCGAGCAGCCAGTCCACAGGCTATCCGCCCTTTCGCAGTCCACGGTTCTTTACGGAAGACTCGAACCGCGCCCGCTACCATGGCGAGGCCTTTGCGCTGGTGGTGGACTGGATTTACCCCAGTCTGACGAACCAGGACAAACAAGCAATACGCGGGGTTTTTTTGCGCTGGTCACAAGAAATTATTGATCGCGGCTATCACCACCCCGAGCCGGTCGGCGTCGTGAATGACCCAGCGCTGCTGAGTGACATCAATCAGCTACGTTGGGCTGGCAACAACTACTTCACCGGCCATATGCGTAATCTGGGCATGATGGCACTGGCCTTTGATGCCGCTGACGACGCTAACAATCAGTTGCGCAACTATCTGGGCAATGCGACCGGTGCTTGGTTGTATCTGTTTGATCACTTATCTCGCACTGACAGCAGGGGCGGTTTTTTGCCTGAAGGCTTTGAATACAGCCCGCAGACGGCCAGCTATGCCATCCAGTTTTTGCTGGCATTGCGCACCGCAGGTGCCGACACCTGCGGCGGCCATTGCCAGGTGCAAGGCAACCCGTTCTGGGACGATTTTTTGAGCGGCTACTACCACTCGCTCAGCCCTGCGACACATGCCAACAGCGACGGTGTGGCAGCCTATCAACCTGCCTGGTACGGCGACGCCCAGACTTACGCATCGACCGACTTGATCAGCGCGCTTGGCGCGCTCGGGGTGTACGACACGGTGGCTGGCAATACGACACGTCTACAGTCCTTGCGATGGGCACAAACACATACTCCCCCCGGTGGCGCGAGTCAGTTGGAACGGCGGGTTGCCAGTAACGACGAATTCCGCAACGCGCTGCTGTACTTCATGTTGTACGACCCTGGCGCCGCGGCCGCCAGCGACCCGCGTAGCCAGATCGCGCTGGATCATTTTGCTCCGGGCCTGAACCGGTTGCTGTCACGCACCAGTTGGGACAGCCAAGCCAGTTGGTTTAACTACAGCCTGAGCTGGAGTCTGATCGACCATCAACATGCCAACGGCAATCAATTCGAGTGGTATCGCAAAGGTGAGTGGCTGACCAAGCAGCGCACCGGTTACGCCGACATTGCGGAGGGCATTGCCAGTTCCGAGTTCAGCAATGCGCTGGCGATCGAAAATGATCGACCCCTGCGCGATGATTCTGACTGGCGGATTGACTTATGGCGACGCGGTGCACAGTGGAATCTGGTGGCTGCCGGCGACCCCCAACTGGTCGCGCACAGCAGCAGCGCGGCATTCAGCTATGCCACTGGTGACGCAACCAATCTCTACAACAGCAGCAATGAGAACGTAAGCGATGTGCTGCACGCCAGCCGCTCCATCGTCTGGCTCAAGCCCGATACCCTGGTTGTCTACGACCGGGCTCAGACCAAGACCGCCAATCGCTTTAAACGCTGGTGGCTGCAGTCGGCTAGCCCTGCCGAGGTGAGCGCAAGTAACGCCACGATTACGACTGAGGGCGGGCAGCGCCTGCAGATCAGCAGCTTGCTGCCATCGGGAGCGAGTCTGACCCCTGTCAATAGCAACGAAGCCCATATCGAAAACACGGTAGCGGGCAGCGAGCCAATGAAGGTAAGATTGCGCATCGACGCAACAGGCAATCCGGCTGATGTGCGTTTCCTGCAGGTGCTCCAAGCCGCTGATGCCGGCGTATCGATCGTTGCGCCGACCCTGATTCAAAGTATTGACGCGGCTTGGCAGGGCGCCCAGATCGGCGACACAGTCGTATTGTTTGCTGCGACGATCGGTCAATCCTTTACCAACCTTTCCTTTGCTTTTGCAGCACCCGTTGTCTCGCACGTCATTACCGGCCTTGCAGCGAATTCGGCTTATTGCGTAACAGTAACAGCAAGTAACTTTTCGCTTGCGCCGGGCTGCGGCCAGTTGAGCGACAGTGGCGGTGTACTTCACTATCCCCCGCTCACTGTTTCGCCCAATTCAGTGCTGAGTATTGTCCCGGGGTGGAATTTGGTTGGCAATAGCAACAATAGCGTGATTGACGTAACAACTGAGTTTGGTGCAACTGACAAGATATCCTCAGTCTGGAAGTGGGTTCCAGTGAACAACAAGTGGGCCTTCTTTACCCCTTCAATGACCGCGACAAGCCTAGCCACCTACGCCAACAGCAAGGGCTACGATGTACTCACCACCGTCAACGCCGGAGAGGGTTACTGGGTCAATGCCAAGACCGCCTTCACGGTGCAGCTGCCGATTGGTGCGGCCGTCACGTCCACCTCGTTTCAGAACATGACCTCTGGGTGGCACTTGATTGCCACCGGCGACACCCTCACTCCGAGCGGGTTTAACACTGCATTGAGCATGACACCGCCAGCAACAGGAGTAGTGCCACAGAACTTCACTTCGTTGTGGGCTTGGGATAACGCAACCTCCAAATGGTATTTCTACGCCCCAAGCCTGGAGGCGCAGGGCGGCACTGCACTATCGGACCACATCACCGCCCATGGCTATCTCGACTTCGCCTCGACCAGCAAAACCTTGGGGCCGGGAGTTGGCTTCTGGGTCAATAAGCCGTAGGCGCCACCGCCTGAAGCATCCTTTGCATCGAATGCGTTGAAATTGAACAGCCAGTAAGCTGCCCATGGCGACCGGCTGGTGACGCTGCACTACTGACAGCGACCCGACACGATCCATTGCCCGGTTTGTCGTCGGATGTAGGAGGGAGTGATTGGTAGAGAGAAGTGCTTTTGCGAGCGTCTTGCATTTACGGAACAGCCAGCAGGCGCTGGCGCCGTGCCGCCTCTTCGGACCGGGCGTCGTCGATCTCTCGCAGGACGCTGCCTAAATCGACCGCTGCGGTTTTCCGATCAAAGTGACCGCTGAGAACCAAGTCGGTGGAGAGCACACCGGTCTCGTAAAGGGTCCAGATTTCAGGGCCGTAGTCCGTGCTTAGCAATTCCGGGGCAAACTTGCCAAAGAAGTCGCGCAGGTTGGCGACATCGCGCAATAACATTCGCTGGGCATGGTTGT
>CANNRR010000371.1 GCA_947508055.1 Burkholderiales bacterium | reverse complement strand
TTTGCGCGCCAGCCCTGTCCGCTGCGCGCCGCGAGTTCGACCTCCAAAACCGGGGCCGAATCGGTGAACACGCGGTACCCAAAGGGGCCGATCAGGGAGGCAATGCGGTCACTGAGCTGCTGTAGTCGGTTGCGCAAAACCTTGTGGTAATCCCGCCCCCGCGCGTAAACCGACACAATACCTTCAGCAGGCCGCCCAAGACGGTCCAGTTCCACGGTCTGCCAGCCATCTGCTGTGGCGCGTGGCAGGTAGTCCATGCGTGCCGTGATGACGCTCAGTGTGCCCGGCACCAGTTCAGCCGGACGCGCACGCTTGAGGCCGTGGTTGGCCATATAAGCCATGTCACCATGAAAGCCCAGTTGCAACCACGCCAGCAAACCGGCCTCTGCCGACGATAAATCCACACTGGCCACGCCAATTTGGGAGAATCCCAATTCCCGGGCAAATGCCTGTATTTGAGAAACCACAAGGTTGCTATCGATTTGAGTGCTGTTGATCGTCACACCCCCATTGTAAAAACCCTTGTCTGGTCCAACGAGGCTGCCACGCAATCGTTTGCTGCCAAGCTGGCTGCCCAGGCTGATATCGGTCATGCATTCATCACATTGCATGGCGATCTGGGCGCTGGCAAGACCACGCTGGTGCGCCACCTGCTGCAGGCACTCGGTGTCACCGGACGCATCAAAAGCCCCACTTATGCCGTGGTCGAACCCTACGATTTGCCGGACTTAGACGTGTGGCACTTTGACTTCTACCGTTTCGCCGACCCGCGCGAGTGGGAAGACGCGGGCTTTCGGGACATTTTTGCCAGGCCGGGGCTGAAGCTGGCCGAGTGGCCCGAGAAAGCCGGCGCCATATTGCCGACTCCAGACTTGGACATTGCACTACAAGCGACCAGCGATACGGCCCGCCACGCGACGCTGAGGGCCCATACGCCAATCGGGCAAGCGCTCCTTCAAGCCGCCGGACCCAGGGAGTCTGAACCGTGAAGCGACGCACCCTGCTGCAAACCGGCAGCATCATCCTGACCCTGGGCACACTTGAACTGTCGCACGGAGCAACCATCATTACGGTCCGGGTCTGGCCCGCGCCTGAATACTCACGCGTGACCATCGAGTCGGACGGGGCGCTCTTGGCAAAACACCAGTTTGTGCCCATGCCCCCCCGTCTGGCGGTCGACATTGAGGGCATTGCGCTAAACCCGGCGTTGAAGGAACTGGTGGCAAAGGTTCGTGCCGATGACCCCAATATTGCCGGTGTGCGCGTCGGGCAGTTCTCGCCCACCATTGTGCGACTGGTGATTGACCTGAAAGTGCCCATCCGTCCACAGGTGTTCGCGCTGACCCCGGTGGCGGCATACCGACACCGACTGGTGCTCGACCTGTACCCAGAAAAAGAAACAGACCCACTGACAGCGCTGATTGCGCAGCGCTTGCAAGACAGCGCTCCCGCGACCGCTTCGGTTGCGCATCCCACTTCGGCCCCCTCAACGCCCGTTCGACCACCTGTCGACCCGTTAGGCGAACTGATTGCCCAGCAGACGCAAAAAATAGCCTCTGGGGGCGCGCCAGCCACGACACACGGCGCTACAACAAAGGTAGCGCCTCACGCAGATTCCACGGGGTCTGGCGGCCAAATTGCCTCAATCGATTTAGCCAAAGACCCATCCAACGCGTCCAGTGCAACCGACCGACTGATCATCATCGCACTGGACCCGGGCCACGGCGGCGAGGACCCCGGCGCCATTGGTCCGGGCGGCACACGTGAAAAAGACGTGGTGCTGCGCCTGGCCCACCTTCTGCGCGAACGCATCAACGCCACCAGCGTGAACGGCAACGCCATGCGCGCCTACCTCACCCGCGACGCCGATTTTTTTGTACCCCTGCAAGTTCGGGTGCAAAAGGCGCGCCGGGTTCAGGCAGACCTGTTTGTCAGCCTGCACGCCGACGCCTTCTTTACGCCAGACCCGCAAGGCGCCAGCGTGTTTGCGCTCAGCCAGGGTGGCGCATCGAGCAGCGCCGCGCGCTGGATGGCGGCCAAGGAAAACAAGGCCGACCTGATTGGTGGACTCAACGTGCAGACCAAGGACGCCACCGTACAGCGTGCCCTGCTAGACATGAGCACCACCGCCCAGATCAACGACAGTCTCAAACTGGGTGGGACGCTACTCGGAGAAATTGGGCGGGTGGGCAAACTGCACAAACCGCGCGTGGAGCAGGCCGGCTTTGCCGTGCTCAAGGCGCCAGACATTCCCAGCGTCCTGGTGGAGGCGGCCTTCATCAGTAACCCCAGAGAAGAAGCCAAGCTCAACAGCGAAGAGTTTCTGACCCAACTAGCCGATGCTTTGATACGCGGCATTGAACGCTACTTCTCGAAGAACCCGCCGCTGGCACGCAACCGGGTCAGAAGTTGAGCCCGGTCGTGTGCGGATTCAGGCGGCGGTCTTTCGGCGTGAACGCCACGCACCCAACACAATCACCAGCCCTGGAATCAGAATCATGGCCCAGATGATTTTGTCCAAATGGGCCTTAACCCACTGAAAATTGCCGAAAAAATAGCCAATGGTGATGATGCCGCATACCCACAAAGCACCGCCGAAGACGTCGTACAGGGTGAACCGGGTACGCGTCATCTGGGCCACGCCCGCCACAAACGGGGCAAAGGTGCGCAGAAAAGGCATAAATCGCGCCGCCACGATGGTGATGCCTCCGTACTTCTCGTAAAACGCGTGGGCGGCATCGAAAGCCGCGCGATTGAACCACCGCGAATCTTCCCATTGAAAGACGCGCGGACCAAAATAGCGGCCAAGGGCATAGTTGGACTGGTTACCCAGCACCGCCGCAGCAAACAACAACCCGACCGACAGTGGATAGCTCATCAGCCCCACACCGCACATCGCGCCGACCACAAACAGCAGCGAGTCGCCCGGCAGAAACGGCATGACCACCACACCGGTCTCCACAAAGATGACCATAAACAACAGGGCATACACCCACAGCCCGTAGGACTGAACAAAAGTCTCCAGGTACCTGTCCACGTGCAGGACAAAGTCGATCAAAAACGAGAGGATTTCCATGGGGAACGCAGCGCACGCTGCAACTTAATGAGCCGCCAATCTGCCAAAGAAAAAAAGCCACTAACGGTTTGTCGTCAGTGGCTCTTATCACTGGATGGTGGTGG
>CANNRR010000370.1 GCA_947508055.1 Burkholderiales bacterium | reverse complement strand
GATCAAGGCGGGCCAGGAGTTCGCCATCCTGACCAACATCATTCACCAGGAATGGACCGGCGTCAGCGTCAAGGACCACAAGCAGGCTAAGGGGCTCACCAGCCACAATCTGCGTGACCACATGACCGAGGCCGAGCTGATCTTCACCGCGCTGGCCGAGCTCTCCACCCGGCAGATTGCCGAAACGACGGATGCCACCGGCATGGCTGACAACAAAACTGCCGCCAAAGCGGGTGGCGGCATCGCCAGGCAAGCGCGCAAACACCTTGAAAATCAAACCGGTAAATCGGTGGTGTCGCGTGAGAACTACTTGGCGTCAGTGGCGGTCAAGGCGCTTAAGGGCACGAAGAGGTAGAAACCCATCCTGTGCTGGCGTCCCGTTGCGGCAGACCTGCATCCCCAGCGGATCCCCCGCCTCATGGCGCCCGGTCAGGTTCCCAACCAGTGGCTGCTGGTGAGCGTGATCTAGCGTCGGTTTTTGGGCGGCGCGTTGGGGTCCTGCACGCGGATACGCGTTGTGTTAGAAATAGGCTGCTAGCCCACGTGGAATATGCGTGAGCAGCTATCAAAACGGCAGTGAGCTACCGGAATGGTCATACACTGTGTTTCAATACAGCCAAATTCAAAATATCAACTGCCAGTATTTGAGGAGCCGCCATGAAGAAAACGCCGAACCTTCCCGATACCGACGAGATGGAGTCCGCGCTTTTAGCCAATATTCGCGCGCTGATCGAATCGGCCCGTAACACGGTTGCCCGTGGCGTTGATCTGGTGCAGGTGCACACCAACTTCGAGATTGGTCGGCATATTGTTGAGTTTGAACAGCAAGGCGAGGGCCGGGCGGAATACGGCACGCAAATGCTCAAGCGCTTGGCCGAACGCCTGACTGCCGAATTTGGCAGCGGCTTTTCAGCCACCAACCTCAAACTCATACGCCAGTTTTATGCACTGCACGCCCAAAGAATTGGTCAGACAGCGTCTGGCTTATTCCAGACCCAGACACGACAGCCAATTGGTCAGACACTGTCTGACTTATTGGCCACCACGGAAGACCGGCCGTTTTCCCTCAGCTGGTCCCACTACGTTTTTCTGTTGGGCATCAAAAAAGCGGATGAACGCAGCTTTTATGAAATCGAATCCACCAACCAAAACTGGACGCTGCGCGAACTGCGCCGCCAGTTTCAAAGCGGCCTGTACGAGCGCCTGGCCCTGAGCCGCGACCAAGACGGCGTACGCCAACTGGCCCAACAAGGGCAAATCGTCAGTCGGCCAAGCGATCTGCTTAAAGAACCGCTGGTGCTGGAATTTTTGGGCCTGTCAGAGCAAGCCCGATTTTCTGAGTCTGACCTTGAAGCGGCCATCATCCACCAGATCGAACACTTCCTGCTGGAGCTGGGCAAGGGCTTTCTGTTTGAGGCCCGGCAAAAGCGCTTTACCTTTGACGACGATCACTTCTTTGTGGACCTGGTGTTTTACAACCGCCTGCTGCGCTGTTATGTGCTGATCGACCTCAAGATCGGCAAGCTCACCCACCAGGATTTGGGCCAGATGCAGATGTACGTCAACTACTTTGACCGCTACGTCAAAACCGATGCCGAAGCCGCCACCATTGGCATCGTGCTGTGCAAGAAGAAACACGAGGCACTGGTGGAAATCACCCTGCCCAAAGACGCAAACATCCACGCCAGGGAATACCAGCTTTATTTGCCGAGCAAGGAAGAACTACAGCAGAAACTGGTGGAATGGACGAGGGATTCACAACTTTCCCCACCAGTGGCTGCTGATCAGCCTGATCTGCCCGCCTAAGCCAAAAATTCACGGGTGTAGGTTTGCCAGTTGCCATCCGCCTTGTATTGGTTGCGAATGGACTTGGGGCAACCCATGGCGGGGGCGTGCAGATAGGCAATGCCATGGGCCGACAAGGCGGCGCAGAAAGCCGATTTTGAAAACCCCTTCTTGCGCGACAGGGGCAGTTCACGGACATCCACAACGGTTTTCACCTGCGCGCCTTGCAGGCGCGCGATGAAGGCCTCAATGGTCAGGCCTTCGTAGCCCATGGTGAAAAGAGAGGATTGCATGGAAGTTTTCAAGTTGTCGACGCCGGCAAAAATACGTTCACATCGCTCCACTGCCTATCTTTGATCATCACAAATTGACAGGTGCCGCCCGACAGCTTGGCCCACAGCCCGCCAATATCGCGATCATCCTGCGCGTCAGTCCAGGCATTGGCACCCTTGTATTCCACGATCAGGAACGAGTCGTCGTTGAGTTTGCAAACAAAGTCAGGATAGAAGCGTCCGGTGGCTTTCTGGAAGAAGAATGATGCCCCTTCGCGGCGCGCCAGGTTCCGCACCCAATATTGCAGCCGTCCCTTTTGCGCCTGGGTGTCCAGCCACACGGCGCATTCATACTCTTCCTTGCTATCGAAAGCGCCAATGCGGCTGTAAAAGTGCTTGCGAAATCGGTGTTGCCCAAACTGCCCGTCATCGTCCCGGCTGGGTGCATAGGCTTCTGGGCGAAAGTCATAGACGAAAGCCGTCGACACAGAAACCCGTTCCGCTGCGGCGTCACCAAACAGGCTCTCTTGATACGCTTGCTTGACCGCGCCCATGCGAAGCTCCCGAATGCGCGCCTCAAGCAAATTGCGAATCAAAAACTTCTGCAAATTGGCCCTGCCCAAATTGAGACCTGGTTGCGCCAGCAAGTCAGACAGCCAGCCCGACACAAACGCCAATTTGTTTGCATGGGTGAGCGCGGGTTCTGGCAGATTCGTGCAGAGCCACGCCGCCAGCTTGACGCTATCCCAGTGCTCTGGCGTGTAGGCCAGGCCAAGATCGCGCTGCAAGTTGGGTATGAAGTCTTGAACCAGCTTGCCACTGGCCTCGTCGATATCAATCACGCCCCCCTCGCTCACCATCAAGGCGGCACCGAGCTTGGTCAGGTTGTCGAGCGTGGGCTTCGCGTCGAACAGCGACAACTCCCACGGGTAGTCCAACACCTCGGGGTCATCAAACAACTGCAACTCACCTTGCACCCGCAGGGCAAGCTGTGGCACCAACAAGGTCTTGCCTTCTTCCACCGGAGTTTTGAAGAACTCGATGGCCGTGGTTCGGCTCTCTACTGCCCCCGCTTCAATCGCGGCCTTGGCCAGGGGGGTAGCCACCAACTGCGTCAAGGCATCGG
>CANNRR010000369.1 GCA_947508055.1 Burkholderiales bacterium | reverse complement strand
CGCAGCCGACAAGGATGTTGTGAAATTGGATTTGGCATTGACCCAAAACCCTTCTCGTGCATTGATTGTGCTAAGTGCTTCGTAGCCCCTGCTCGCCGCCATGGCCCTGCCCCCATCTGCCAATGAGGGGGAATAGAACGCCCATGTTGGGTATTGAATGCCAGATGTAGCACCCGAAGTCACCCATTTCCAAACAGAAGATACTTTCGCGGAATCGCCAAATGCGTCTGCCACGCGCAGGGAACTCTCGGCGCAATTTCCAAGCAGATTCCAGCCCGTCGCGATATTCAGTGTGGCACAGGCAGTCGCTTGCGGTGCTGTCAGCACGCCGCTGCCAACATTTTCATCCCATGTAGCACTGACGATGGCCCAATTGGTGTTGCCTGGTTGGTCCGCGTTGGCAGCCGTGGCAGCCGCCACATACACCTTGATCTTGCCCTTGTTGTCATAGACGGCGACAGGATCGTTGAGCGAATGGATGGTGACTCCCACCGATGCAAAATCCGTGTAGTTGACTCTGGCGCCGGGTTCACGGCTCCAGTTGTAACCATCGGTCGTGATGAAGGACTGCAACTCGCCGGAACGCATGGTGAACATACGACGCCGACCGTCAGGCAATGCGATTGTCCTGTTGTCAACAAAAGCGCTGCCCGAATTGGTTGCGCTGCCATCCCCAAGTACGTTGCTCTTGACGAAGGTGAAATTGACACCGTTGTCGGTTGACTTCGCCATGCGAAGGTTGTTCAAACCCATCAGATCGCCAAGATAGATCATCACGACTGCACCGTCGCTGGCAATGTAGAAGTCGTAGATGCCGGTCATGCCGTTGTCCGATGCTGGGGCGGTGTATCGGGTACCAGATTCGGCGGTAAAAACATTGCCGTCGCTGGAAATATGGCTGGTCATCACACCTTGCGGACTCATCTTGTACAAACGCCACGTCTTCCCATCAGGCATCAGCGTGCGACGTGAATCGACGGAGCGATTGTTATAGGTCAATAAAACCGGATTGGAAAAAGTCAGGCCATCGGTGGACGATTGGAACGTCGTGGAACCTCCACCAGCAACTTCATATCCAAGGTAGGTAGTGCCACTGCTATTGACCGTAGCAAACGGAATGGCGGCCTTCTGGATGCGAAGTCCGGCATCCGGAACCAGTCGTGGATTCTTGCTGGATGTAACAAGATCAAGCTGTGTTGTGGCTGGACTTGTCGTGGTCAAGTCAATCTGGGTCGGCCCTTTGCCCGCGACCAGGGACAAAGTTGCAGAATAGAAACTATCGGCAACGGTCATGTCGGGTATGTTCAAGGTCGTTGTGCTGACAGTTGCCGCATCAAGACAGGTGTAGTCTGATGATCGTGTTGCGCTGGTAAGTTGAAATCGCGGAGGACTGCTGCCGCTGAGCGCAGTCAGTTTGACGACATACCGAATGCTTCCGACATCCACAGCGTCAATATTGAGGATCCCTGTAGCACCGTCATAGCTTGCCCTGCATGAAAACCTTTGCGCCAACGCCGGAAGACTTACCAACATTGACAGAAATGCGAAGAAGAATGAAATGAAAAGTCTATTCATGATTGATTAGGCTCTATTGAAATTTGAGTAACTACGATGCCAGCGGCGGCGGTTTGACATATAGACGCTCCTGCGTATCTCTCCCGATGAATCTGACCTAAAGGCGTCGCAAAACCAGGCCCGGTTACGAAATGAGATATTTCCCGGGGCAACCCAGTTGCCCTTCCAGTCAACCTGGGATCGGGCCTGTAGCTTTGCGTCTGCAGATTCCTCTGCATTTGCCAATGCGCAGGAATTTAACCTAGGTCTGCGCGTCTAGAGCTAGTGGTTTACCACGAGACTGCAATCGGTTCTGACAAGTCTGGCATCTTGATGTGCATTGACTGTCGAGCGGCGAACTCAGATTCCCAAAACGAGTCACTGGCATATACCCGCTACCGCTGCGTTGCTGTCATCTGGCATCTCGGATTCGTTGGCACAGCCCGGACAACGCGGTGGCGTGCGCCATCGTGAAGTCCACCGCTAATCTGGGTATTGTTGAATGGTGGCCGCGATCATTTCGGTTGATAACGCAGCGATGCCTTTCTCCGTGGTATCCCCCAAATGGGGGATATGCCTTTCCCGATCATGCCTCCACAATTGACCTTCTTCGACGGCGAACTACAGCTACATTGGAGGCACAGCTGGCTCCAGCCCAATAAGCGGCCAGTGAACAGTGGCGTTTCCGTTCAGTCTTTAATCAGAGGTATGGCCTTCATGACAGATATCCTTCTCGCGTTCACGCTCGTTTTGCTCGCCATTCTTATTGTGCTTGTGGTGATGCTGCTGCGACGAACGTCCCAAAGCGAGGGGTCAGTTCTAACCTCCCGTCTCGATGTGTTTGAAAAAGTTCTTGAACGAACCGAAGGCGCCATCAGAGATGAATCTGGCCGGAGCAGAGAGGAGTTAAGCAAGGCGGCAAGAGACCAGCGCCAAGAGCTTGCCGACGCCTTCAAGATATTGGGTGACTCGTCCTTGCGGAGTAATTCTGAGTTTGCCACCTTGCAGAGAGCACAACTCGACGCTTTCTCTGCCCAGCTTGGCGCGTTTGCTCAATCCAGTGAAGGTCGGCTCGATGGCATGCGTGCAGAGTCCTCGATCGGAGCGAAGCAGCTGCGTGAAGAGGTTGTTGCAACCCTCAAGGCGCTCTCTGAGACAAACACAAAGACCATGAGCGAACTGGCGGGAGTCCAGAAGGGTCAGCTCGATGCGTTCTCGAACCAACTGACGGAGTTCGCTCGATCCAGTGGTGAGCGACTGGACAGCGTTCGCGTCGAATCCGCTAGTGGAGCGAAGCAGTTGCGCGAGGAGGTAGTAAGCACCCTCAAGGCACTTTCCGAGACAAACACAAAGACAATGGGCGAATTGGGAAGTGTGCAGAAGGGTCAGCTTGACGCGTTCTCTGCGCAACTTACTGACTTCGCACGAACTATCGGTGAGCGACTGGATAACGTCCGCAACGAGTCCACCACCGCTGCAAAACAGTTGCGCGAAGAAGTTGTCAGCACGTTGAAGGCCTTGTCTGAGACTAACACCAAGACTATGAGCGAACTGGCGGGAGTCCAGAAGGGTCAGCTTGATGCGTTCTCGAACCAACTGACGGAGTTCGCTCGGATCAGTGGTGAGCGACT
>CANNRR010000368.1 GCA_947508055.1 Burkholderiales bacterium | reverse complement strand
TACCGCAACAATCAGCAGCCGCACCGCGCTGCCTGTCAGGTCTTGCGCGTCAGTGGCTTCTTGTCAGCCACTTTTTTTACTGCCGGCTTGGCAATGGCGCTGGCGGGCACCTTGCTGGCAGCCACCTTCTTTGTCGGCTTCTTGTCGGCCGCGGCTTTGACCTCCGCCGCCTTGCGCACCTGCGCCTTCGACGGAAACGTTTCCTGCACGCCTTTCTTGGCGGCATTGGAACGCTTCAGACTATCCGCAGGTTTGGCAACAACCTTCTTGGCCGCCGTGGTTTTGACTGACGCCTTCACGACAGGCTTGACAGCACCAAATTTCAGGCGTACCGGCTTGTCGCCCCAGAGCTCTTCCAGGTTGTAGTACTGCCGGAAATTGGGCTGCATCACGTGCACCACGGCTGGTCCGCAGTCGACGATGATCCATTCACCATTGGTTTCACCCTCGATCCGCGGTTTGGCAAAACCGGCATCGCGCAGTGCATCACGCACGCTACCGGCCAGCGCCTTGGTTTGCCGGTTGGAGGTTCCCGAAGCGATGATCACGCGTTCAAACAGGCTTGACAGATGCTCGGTGTCAAATACGACAATATCCTGGGCTTTGACGTCTTCGAGGCCATCCACAATGGCCCGTTGGAGTTTTTGAATGTCTTTTTTTGCAAGTGTGGTCGTAGTCATCAAGCGGTCTGGTAAAGGTGGTGGTGATCAATATAACGCGCAACGGACTCAAAAACCAGATCTTCCAGGCTTTGATGTGCTGCAATTCGGGTTCGAATATCGGTGGCACTGACGGGCAAATGCGGCATTTGCAGCCGTTTGAAACGTGATTCGTACACTTTTGGCGCGACAAAACGGGGTTTGCTTTTGTTCCAGTCGCCCCGGTCAGCTACGTAAATTATAGCGAGCTGCAGGATTTCCTGCCAGGCGCGCCAGCTGGGCAGCGCCCGAGCCTGGTCCTCCCCCATCAGCAGGAACAACTCAGCGTCAGGCCGTTGCACCCTCAATTCACGCAGCGTATCGACCGTGTAACTCGGACCTTCTCGCCGGGTCTCGCGGTCGTCCACCAGCACGCCAGGCATGTCAGCAAACGCCAGTCGGGCCATCGCCAGCCGATGCTGCGGCGGACTCAAGGGTCGGGCCTTGTGCCAGGCGTAGCCAGTCGGAATCACGCGCAGTTCATCGAGTTTCAGGTCAGCCATGGCCGCCCGAACCAAAGCGATATGGGCGGCATGCGGCGGGTCAAAGGCACCACCAAAAATGCCGATGCGACGCATGTCAGACCCAGTCCTTGCGCAGCAAAAACTTGCTGTACAACTCGGCTTCCGGCGAGCCGCTTTCGGCCACATTCTGGTAAGACCAGCTCACCAGCGGCGGCATGGACAGCAAAATGGATTCGGTTCGACCACCGGACTGCAGCCCAAAGTGGGTACCGCGGTCCCAGACCAGATTGAATTCCACATAACGGCCACGCCGATAGAGCTGGAAGGCCCGCTCCCGCTCACCATAGGGCGTGGCCCGGCGCCGCAGGGCAATCGGCAAATAGGCCGTCAAGAACGAATCGCCCACGGCCTTCATCATGGCCAGACTGCCCTCGGTGCCCAACTCGGAAAAGTCATCAAAAAAGATGCCGCCAACACCGCGTTGTTCCGATCGATGTTTCAAATAGAAGTATTCATCGCACCAGGTTTTGAAACGCGGATATTTGTCCTCACCGAACGGCTCCAGTGTGCTCTTGCAGCAGCCATGAAAATGCTTCACATCTTCTTCAAAGCCATAGCACGGCGTCAAGTCCATGCCGCCACCAAACCAGCAAACCGGCACGCCGTTGGGCGCCCTGGCCGCGATCATGCGCACATTCATGTGGACCGTCGGCACATAAGGGTTGCGCGGATGAAACACCAGCGACACACCCATCGCCTCAAACGGTGCGCCGGCGAGTTCAGGGCGGTGCTGCGTCGCCGATGGTGGCAAATGCGGGCCTCTCACATGCGAAAAACCGCAACCGGCGCGCTCGAACAGGTCGCCGCCTTCCAGAATCATGGTGACGCCATCCCCCTGCAGTGGTTCGGTCGCTGGCTTTTGCCACGCATCAACCAGGAACGCCTTCCCGTCCATTTCCGAAATCGACTGCGTGATGCGCGCCTGCAAGCCCGTCAGGTAGCCCCGCACCTCACTTGAATCCGCTTTGGCAATTTCCTTGGTACTCATTTGACGATGGTCTCCGAGCGTGGAACACCCGGATCGAGCAAGCGGATGGGTGCCGCATTTTCGGGAATGCAGGCTCTGACGCCATCGTAGGCGTGTGCAATGCGTTTGAAGTCTTCGGTCTCGTTGCCGCTCAAGGATATGAAATCCTGCGCCAGAACTTCACATCGGCCATAGTCAAGGCGTACCAGCCCCAGTGGCACACCGGCTCGCACAGCAGTCTGATAAAAGCCACTGCGCCACCCTGGAATCCGCTTGCGCGTGCCCTCGGGCGAGAGCGCTAGCCAGAAGTACTGATCCAGCTTTCGGGCCTCGTGAAAGCGGTCCACGGCCTGCCCGACGGTGCCGCGTGGCGAGGTCCGGTTCACCGGTATGCCACCAAGCCAGCGCAACCAGGGCGCGAACACCGGCACGCGAAAAAGCTTGTCCTTGGCCCAGAAACTGACCGACACGCCGACCGCCCACTTCGCTATCACCAGGATCACAAAATCCCAATTGCTGGTATGCGGGTAGATCACCAACACGCCCTGCTGCGTCGGCAAACCGTCAAACTTCACGCGCCAACCGATTTGCTTCAAGACCCAGCGGGCCAGACGGCTACCGGAAAACCGGACGGCGGGTGGCCCTGGAAACTCGATGGCCGACATAGGGAATATCAACTCCTGGCAGCACGATGGCCGATATCCGTACGATACTGTTTGCCATCAAAATGAATGGTCAGTGCCACTTCATAGGCACGCTGCTGCGCTTGCCTGACGTTATCGGCGAGTACGGTGACACACAGCACGCGACCACCGGCTGTGACCGGCTGCCCGTCTTTCAAAGCTGTCCCAGCATGGAACACAACAGCGTCCTCGGCTTCTTCGGGGAGTCCCGTGATCAGATCCCCCCGACGCGGCTCTAAAGGGTAATTCTGTGCCGCCAGCACCACCCCCAGAGCGGTACGCCGGTCCCACTGCAATTCAACATCGTCCAGACGTCCATGCAGACCGGGCTCGGTGGCGG
>CANNRR010000367.1 GCA_947508055.1 Burkholderiales bacterium | reverse complement strand
TCACGCCCACATCGTTCTTGCCCCACAGGTACATCAGCTTGGCTGCACCGAACTGGTAATTGACGGCAAAGTTGCTCTGCGTGAAGTCGCCCGTGGCGTATTTCGTCGTACCCGTGGCGATGGACATATTGAGAGCGCCGGAGCGGTAGCCGATACGAGCGCCCACATGGTTGCCGTCGTCAGCGATGGCCCCAGCGTTGCTGGCCTGCTCACCCATGGCATACATGAAATGACCCGTGAAGCCGCCGAGGTTTGCCGGCAGGAAATAGCCGACCGAATTGGAGGCCCGGACATTGGTGCGCGCTGTGGTGCCACCGGTGTTGACCTGGTAGAACAGTTGACCGGCATTGCCCACACCGTTGGTGCCAAACGGGTGCCAGGAAACCGTCAAATTGTTGAAACTCGGCACGTAATCGCGACCCAGACGCAGCTCGCCAAAACCGCCAATCAAGCTCACCGTGGAGCGCCGGCCAAAAGTCAGACCGGCACTGCCATTGATGCCGGCCAGGCCAGCGGTTTTGTTTTCCACGCTGGTGGAGCCACCTATGCCAGTGTCCGGACCGACAGCTGCTTCCAGCCAGAAAGCCGCCTTCAGACCGCCACCCAGATCTTCCGTGCCCCGGAAACCGAGGCGGCTCGAGGTATTGCCGTCGGTGTTGATGGAACTGACCGAACCATTGCCGTCAGCGCTGGTGTGGAGGTAGCCGATGTCGAGCAGACCGAATATTTCGACCGTCGCTTGCGCGTGGGCCAGGCTGGCAACGGACGACAGGGCAGCTACGACGAGAGCGGGACGAATTTTCATGGTTTCTCCTAGGGATGGTCTGCACAACCCCCGCAAATGCGAGAGTTGATGGTCAAACAGTTATTCAATGAATCACAAAACGCGATTTCATCGAAATTCTGAGCATATTGGCTCTGAAATGACGCCTTTTTGCGTATTTGACTGGCTGTTGCCGGCTTTGCAGGCGCACTCATGCCAGGGTTCCTTGAATAATGCGTTTTCTGACCATCCACAAGTTGCTCAGGGCAAACAGTGTTACCAGTTGCGCTGTGTTCTTGGCCAGCCCTTTGTAGCGAACCTTGGTGAAACCAAACTGACATTTAACAACTCTGAAGGGATGCTCCACCTTGGCTCTGACACTGGCCTTGAGTTGTTCGGCCTGGTCGAGCAGCTTGCCCCACGGAGAATTCTTATCCAATGCCCGGCGCTTTCCAGGGCGCATCGCCACATGCCAGTCCACACCGGTGGCTTCCGCGCGCTTGGCTGCACCCTGGTATCCCGCATCAGCGAAAACAACAGCCTCTTGCCCGTGCAGCAGACCGTGGCCTTGAGTCACGTCGTTGACGTTTGCCGCTGTGCCGATGACGGTGTGCACCAGCCCAGAGTCGGCATCCACCCCGATGTGGGCTTTCATCCCAAAGTGCCATTGATTGCCCTTCTTGGTTTGATGCATCTCGGGATCACGCTCCCCAGAACTGTTCTTGGTAGAGCTCGGCGCAGCAATCAATGTGGCGTCAACAACCGTGCCGGTCTTGAGCAACAGACCTCGCTTGGTCAGGGTGGCGTTGATGGCCGCCATGATCTGAAGGCTCAGGTTGTTGGCTTCAAGAAGGTGACGGAACCTCAGAATGGTGGATTCATCAGGCAGGCGTGTGGCACCGGGGTCAAGTCTTGCAAATTCACAGTACAGCGGCGTGTCGTGCAGCGACTCTTCCATCGCCGGGTCAGACAGGCCAAACCACTGCTGAAGGAAATGAATCCGCAGCATGGTCTCAACAGCAAACGCTGGGCGTCCACCTTTGGCGCCAGCGCCACTGGGCGCAAAAGGCTGAATCAAACCGACAAGTTCCGTCCAGGGTACAACCAGGTTCATCTCGTCAAGGAACACGCGTTTGCGCGTGCGCTTGGTGACAAGCTCAAATCCGGTGGTGGCAAGGCTGACTTGTTTCATATCCGTTTAACGTCCCGGCATCTCATTGGATGTCAGGGTTTTGCAGAGTGTCCCTAGGTTGAATTTCATCCCGGATGTTACGGGGACCATGCCTTTAATCCGTTCCATGCACCCAACACCAAGGGTAAATACCTACCTCTGGCTCCTAATCTATTGATTTTTCGCAACGGTGTGCACGCGGCGCTTGCCCTGGTTCCCATCGATCCTGCATTCCCGTTCGTCTGAATCGTGTGGATCAACTTTGGGGATAATGAAAGCATCTTGAGAAAACGCAGCCACGCCTTACCCGAAGTCAATTTCTCCGACGATGGTCCGTTGCGCCATCTGCATTTGGGCACCGAGTGGATTCAGGGCACCATGGTGCTGGATGCGCCAACGGCGCTGTATCACGAGTACATCCAGCGCATGATGGCCTGGCTGCTGTTTGTCGAACCTGACAGCGTGGCCAAGCGCCAGGCCATGCAGTTGGGGCTGGGCGCCGGCTCGCTGACCAAGTTCTGCCACAAAGAGTTGCGCATGAAGACCACCGCCATCGAGCTCAACCCCCAGGTGCTGGTGGCATGCCGTGGCTGGTTCAAGCTGCCGGCAGAGAACTCGCGCCTGCAGGTGGTGCTGGCCGACGCCGCGCTGGAAATCGAAAACGCCAAGTGGTGGGGCACCGTGGACGCGTTGCAGGTGGATCTGTACGACCATGAGGCGGCCACGCCAGTGCTCGACAGCCTGCCGTTCTATGCCGCTTGCCGGCGCTTGCTGACACCCGAGGGCTGCATGACGGTGAATCTTTTTGGCCGCTCCTCGAGTTTTGTGCGCACCGTCGAAAAAATTTCTGCTGCCTTCGGCGCACCAGCGGTTTGGGCTTTCAAGCCAACGCGCGAAGGCAATACCGTGGTGCTGGCTCAGCGCACACCAAGCCGGCCACGGCGTGAGGTGCTGCTGCCACGTGCTGAAATCATCCAGACGCTGTGGGGCCTGCCCGCGACCAAATGGGTGCGGACTTTCAAACCGATGCTGACATGAGCAACACTGTGCGTTCCAAATCCCCCAGCAGAATCGATTTCAGCGGACCGCTTGATTGGCGCCGCCTGGTGGAGTGGCTGCAACTCGATCAGGTCATCAGTGCACAGGAAGCGCAACGCATCACGGCGCGTTGCGCGCAGGCCGAGAGCGTGCAGCATCCGCTGCTGCGCCTGGCCAGTGTCTCGGTGCGCCGTGCCAGCGACGACAAGGCGCTCGACATCGAGTTGCTCACGCAGTGGCTGGCCGGGCG
>CANNRR010000366.1 GCA_947508055.1 Burkholderiales bacterium | reverse complement strand
TTCCTTGAACGATACCGCCGCGTCTTTACGTGGAGAGATGATCTGGTGGGCGATCAGCGCTTCATCAAGCTCAACCTTCCAAACACCCTGCATGTCCACGACTCACGGGGGTGGGCTGACAGGCACAAGCTGTGTTGCCTGATCGCCGAAAACAAGTCCATTCGCGATCCTTCGGTGCTGGAACTTTATTCGGAGCGGGTGAAAACGATCAAGTGGTTTGAGCAATTTGCCCCGAACGATTTTGACTTGTTCGGCATCGGTTGGGACATGCCAATCGCAGGAAACGGGTTGGTGAACCGCGCACTAAGAAGACTGTATCGGTATTACCCCGGAATCAGTCCCGCGGCGCATCGGCCTTCTTATCGGGGCCGGGTGGCGAGCAAGCGCGAGACGATGGAAAGGTACCGGTTCAGCATTTGTTATGAGAATGTTCGCGATCTTCCGGGCTATATCACCGAAAAAATATGGGACAGCTTTTTCGCCGGCTGCCTCCCCGTGTATTGGGGTGCGTCAAACGTCACGACTTACATTCCGGGCGATTGTTTTATTGACCGCCGACAGTTTGCGGATAATGCGGCACTGTACAACTTTCTGGTTTCAATGACCGAGTCCGAATACATTGCTTACCAGGAACGCATCGCGGCATTCCTGACTGGTGACCGCGCACGACTGTTTGGTGCGGAAGCTTTCGCCGAGACCATCGTGAAGACGATTGCGAGTGATCTTGCTACTGCGATCTGAATTTGCCTGGGTGCTCGTCGGTCGTGTCGTGACGGCGCTGGTAGCCATTGCCAGTCTGCGCATCATGACTGCGTCGCTGGAATCGGCGGAATTCGGAATCTACGCTTTGCTCGTCGGATTTCAGGGCCTGTTTGGCTTGCTGTTGATCAGCCCGGTCGGGCAACACATCAACCGGCACACGCACGCCTGGTCCGATGATGGATCTCTTTTTGGCCGCCTTGCCGGCTACAACAGGTATCTTGTTCTGATTGCCGCGGCGACCGCGTTGACAGTGATGTCCTGGTGGATGATTTTCCCGGACCTCGGCAGCACGGTTGCGGCCACCATTTCGGCTGCGGCAACAGTGTCTGCAGTGGTTTACTTCGGAACCTGGAACGCGACATTGATTTACATATTGAACATGATTGGTCTTCGCGGGCGAAGCGTCCTATGGATGGCGGTGACTTCCGTTTCGGGCTTGATCGTTTCGGTTTGTTTGGTCTATCAGTTTCATACCGGATGGTCGTGGTTGTGCGGACAGGCAGCGGGAATGCTGATCGGTGCGGTCGGTGCCCGATCGGTCTTGAAGAGGCGACAAGCGACCCGACCATCGCTTGCTTCGGCACCGGATGCAAACACCTTGCTGCTAGATCGACAGACCGTGCTGTCATACTGCCTCCCGCTGGCCGTTGCCGCGGGTTTCATGTGGCTTCAAAGCACAAGTTACCGATTTTGGGTGGGTACGGTATGGGGCGTCGCCGATCTGGGATTGCTGGCGCTTGGCTTGAGTATTGCGGCCCAGCTATGGGCCATCGTGGAGACACTTTTCATGCAGTTGCTGAGCCCCTATTTTTTCCGTCATATCAGAGACAGGAAATCCAGATCAGACAAAGCATTGTTGCTCTCTGATCTTGTCAACGTGGTATGGCCAATCTACGCCGTGCTGGCCGGTTTGAACATCTATTTTTCTTCCTCCTTGGTGGCGGTTCTGGCCGATGAGAAGTACCATGGGGCGGTCGCTTTTGTGGTGTGGGGGGTCTTGATCGAGTTCTTCCGCTGCACTGCCAACCTGTGGTCTTATGCGGCACAGATTGAGGGACACACGCGAAAGGTCATCCTGCCTTACGCGCTGGCCACTCTGGTGCTATGGTCTGGCTTGGTGCTTTTTTGTGGCCGCGATGGAAGGGTGGAGTCTCTGTCCGCGGTATTGGTCAGCGCCAGCGCGGTGGCCTGCCTTTCGATGGTGATGCAGATGCAGATCTTGTTGCCCGTCAAGTTGGACATACGCCGCTGGCTGATTGCGACCTTGGTGTTGGCAATCTGCCTGTCGCTGTCATTTCTGATGCCCCCAAGGGTCGACGGGCTCGCCAGCAATGTCGGACTGCTGCTTCTTGGATTGATCATCGCAGCCGGGGTCGTTGGGTCCTTGTTGCGCCACAGCTCCGCGCTGGCGCGTCTGCTTTCCGTGGCATTGCGGGGAGATTGAGGGGTGATTATTGTGCATCTCTCAGGGGGACTGGGGAACCAGATGTTCCAATACGCCTTCGGTCTGGCAACGGCGACCCGATTGGGGACCCGTCTCAAACTGGAGTTGAACGACAGCAGTTTGCATATTCATAACGGGTACGAACTGGGCCGGGTATTTGATATCCGGGCGATGCAAGCCGGTCCCGCAGAAACTGATTCCATTCTCGGTTTGCACAAGTTCCAACTGGTGCAAAGAGTCTCAAGACTGTTGAATCCGCAGGGCAGATTTTATCGGCACTATGTTGAAGAGCCACACTTTCACTTTTCCCCGCAACTGCTGGAAATACCCGATCAGTCCTACGTCCGGGGCTATTGGCAAAGCGAGAAATATTTTTCCAGAATCGAGTCAGATGTTCGGGCAAGCTTTGTATTCAAACAACCTCTGCGCGATTTGAACGTGGAAACTGCAGGCCGGATTGGCGATGACAATTCGGTGAGTTTGCATATCAGAAGGAATGACTTCGCCAACAATTCAATAATCAATGAGAAGCATGGCTTGTGCTCGCTTGAGTATTATCGGGTCGCCATTGAATATGTCGCGCAGCGCATTGAGAGCCCTGTCTTTTATGTGTTTTCCGACGATATGAAATGGGTGAAGGGCAATCTGGAGATGTCGCATCCGCATTGTTATGTAGAGAACAATACCGGGGCGAATGGCTATATTGACATGCAGTTGATGAGTCTGTGCCGGCATAACATCATTGCCAATAGTTCCTTCAGTTGGTGGGCTGCGTGGCTGAATTCGAATGTCGAGAAGATGGTGCTGACGCCGAAAAAGTGGTTCCTGCAGGATATCGACACGTCAGACCTGATTCCTCAAGCGTGGGTGTCTGTATGACAGTTAAAGTGGCGGGCAGCTTATGACGCCCTTGTTGTCAGTGCTGCTCCCGGTATTCAATGGCAGGAAGTATCTTGAGGCCGCCGTCCAGTCCATTCTTGCTCAGACCTTCACCGATTTTGAGTTCATCATCATTGATGATGG
>CANNRR010000365.1 GCA_947508055.1 Burkholderiales bacterium | reverse complement strand
GTTCCGACGCAGCCCGAGGTGAAGAGTCCGGTAAAATGCGGGCCATGCCGATTTAGCTCAGTTGGTAGAGCAACCGCCTTGTAAGCGGTAGGTCAACAGTTCGAATCCGTTAATCGGCACCATTTGATAGTACAAAGGCCTCCAGGTAGCGATACTTAGAGGCCTTTTTCATTGGTAAATCAGTGGCTTACGCTGCAACGGCGTACAAAGACCACTATTGACAGCCAAGGCAAAGCGGGGGAACATTCGGGGGAACGGATTCGGTTTTTCTCTGTTTTTTGGGGGTCCGTTCCCCCACTTCATGGGGAAGACTACTTTTTTTACCCACTGATGGAGCCATCCCAAATGCTTACTGATGCCAAATGTCGCAACGCAAAATGCCCAATTGATCGGAAACAAGCCCGTTTTGCTGACTCTGGCGGCATGTATTTGCAGGTCAGCCCGGCAGGGTCAAAGCGCTGGTTTCTGAAATACCGTTCCGCTGGCGCGGAAAAGAGGCTGGCACTGGGCAGCTACCCTGATGTGTCGTTGACGGCCGCACGCAAAGCCCGTGACGCGGCCAAACTTCAAAAGGCCGACGGCATTGACCCATTGCAAGCCCGGCAGGTCGAAAAGCTCAAAGCATCCGTGGGTAGCGGTGACACTCTGGCAGCAGCGGCAAGCGACTGGCTGGAGCGCGGAAAACCCAATTGGAGCAATAGTCACTATGTCCGCGAGAGTCGCAACATCACCAAAGACTTGATGCCCTACCTGGGCAGGCACATCATCGGCACGATCAAACCAATCGAGCTCTTGGCGGTCATTCAAAAAGTTGAGGAGCGCGGCGCATTGGACGTGGCTCATCGGGTACTGATAACGGCACACGGTATCTGGTGCCATGCGGTCGCAACGGGTCGGGCAGAGCGCGACATCACACCGGACATCAAGAAAGCGCTCAAACCCCATATCAGGGAAAACCTCCCAGCCATTACCGACCCGGTCAAATTCGGTGAACTGCTACGGGCCAGTGAAGCGTACAACGGCGGGCCAATCGTTCGGGCAGCGCTGAAACTTGTGCCGATACTGTTTCAGAGGCCGGGCAACATCCGCACCATGCGCTGGGTTGATCTGGACCTCGACACAGCGCTGTGGTCGATCCCCAGCGATGATATGAAGCGCACCAAGGCAGAGAAGATCAACGGCCAAGCCCACGTCGTCCCGCTACCCCGGCAAGCGGTCGCCATACTGCGCGACCTCCAAAAGGTGACGGGAGATCGTGAATGGGTTTTCCCCGGATTGCGCGACTGGCGTAAACCAATGTCCGAAGCCGGAGTGAGCGCTGCACTCAACGCGATGGGCTACAAAGACATTCACACTTGGCACGGCTACAGGGCAACAGGGCGCACCATCTTGCGGCAGGTTCTAAAGTACCCGGCGGACGTGATCGAAGCGCAATTGGCCCACATAGGACAGATCACCCACGGGGGCGCATACGACAGAACAACGCATCTAGAGGACAGGACATCGATGCTGCAAGTTTGGGCTGACTACCTGGACAAACTTGCAAAAGGTGCTGACGTGATTCAACTCAAGTCGGCGTAACAGTTTTGTCAGTCCTAGCGCGACGGCGCGAAAACCCGCATCCCCTGCGGGCTGGACTGGCGCTCTTTCAGGGGCGAGGGGGACGCTATGAAACCAAGTTTTCCAAATGCAAGAACGAACCTTTATGAAAACATGCTGACAATTGGCGGTCTCGATCCTGGAAACGACTTCATTGGTGTATATGAAATTTACAGACATCCATTCTGCGACCAGTTGGAATTGCTGGGGTACAAGTCAGACAACGATTATTCGATCATTCTCAGTCAAATGAATGAATGCCAAGACGTTGGCGACTTTCTCTGTGATGAAAAAACCCAACTTGCTGAAATCGCAGCGTTCGGCCTAATTCTCTTTGAGCGCATCATTCAAGCAATCAAAGCCAACGCCAACCACATAGCTGTTTTTTATATGCACGAGGCTTTGGCCGAATGCCTGGCATTCGTCTTGGAAGATTCTGGAATCAGAAGGCGAGCAAGGGCTAGCGCGAAGGCGGCAGCCGATGCCCGACACGACAAGCCGGGTAACAGTCGGGACAAGCGAGAGGCCATTCGCACACTTTGGGCAAGCGGGAAGTTTTCAAGCCGCGACTTGTGCGTGGAGCAAGAGAGCGCAGCACTAAATATGTCAATTTCGACGGCAAGAAAGGCGCTCAGAAATACTCCCGATCCCACTTAGCCGATGCGCGGCACGGCATAGCCGCTGCGCGGCATCGGGTATTCCGCAAAACGTCACAAAAACCGACATTAACCCCACTGCAACAGCGGCCAAGGCCGCACAGAAGGGTTTACATGGGGATACTCAGAATTGAATCGGTCAAAGGCGAGCAGGGACATCGTTCCCATGCCAGCGTTTACAACGCAATCAATGACGGGCTAATGACAAAGCCAGTGAAGATCGGCCAGCGATCCGTTGGCTGGCCAGATTATGAAGTGGCAGCAATCAACGCGGCGCGGATCGCGGGCCAGTCAGAGAATGAAATCAGAGAGTTGGTAAAGCGACTTCACGCGAAGCGCTTAGAACTGGCCACGGTGTAAAGGGCAATCAATGACCTACACCACCACCAAAGAAAAAGCCCATACACCGTCCAAAGTACAAGGGGCTTTCCAAATCACCAACGCGGTGAATTTTCCCACGGCTTCGCAAAAAAACCAAGCCATTTCAAACCAAATCGCGGTGCTGGCGGGCCACACAGTCCACAAAGGCACCGAGGGCGATTACCTTGTCTGCAAATATGGCTTGTGTCGGTGGTGCAAGGACTTTGTGGAGCCACAAGCATTTGCAAAGAAGCCGGGGGTTAACCATGAATAACCCTATCGAGCAATTCAAGGAAGCCATCAGATCGGCGGGACTGACACCGCCAGAGATGATCGTTGACGACGGCAAGATTCACCGCTTCAGCACCAACGGCAAACCCACCCATAGAAATGCCTGGTACATGCTGCACACCGACGGCATAGCAGCAGGGGCGTTTGGCGACTGGCGCGAGGGCTTTACGCAGAACTGGTGTGGCAAAGCCGACACGGCCATGACCGATTCGGAGCGGCTGGCGCACCGCGAGCGTGTCAAGACCATGCAGCGTCAGCGTGAAGACGATATGGCACAGCGCCAGCAAGTGGCAGCAACCCATGCATTCACGCGCTGGAAGGCAGCTACCCCT
>CANNRR010000364.1 GCA_947508055.1 Burkholderiales bacterium | reverse complement strand
TTTTGGTGGGGTGACGATGCTGCAATTTCATTTGCAGGGCATCGGTGTCGAGATTCCCAGTCAGTTTTTGAGCATGCTGCCCTACCTCGCCACGGTTCTGGTTCTTGTGCTGATTTCACGCAACCCGATGTGGATCCGGGTGAATATGCCGGCCTCCATCGGCAAGCCTTTCCAGCCCGGAGCCTGACGCGGTTCCAGTTCATAATCTCCCTTTTCTCAACCCTGTTGCCACCCCTCCCATGAAGGATATGAAATGACCGACCTGCAAAAACGTTCCCTTCTCAAGATTGCCGCCCTTGGCGCTGTCGCCTCCGCCGTGTTGGTGGCTTGCGGCAAGACCGAGGCCCCGGCCCCGGCAGCACCGGCACCTGCAGCCGCTGCGTCGGCACCGAAGGCAGAACCGCTGAAGATCGCGTTTGCTTACGTCGGCCCGGTGGGTGACGGCGGTTGGACCTTTGCGCACGACAACGCTCGCAAGGCGCTGGAGAAGGAATTCGGCGACAAGATCAAGACTTCGTTTGTCGAGAGCGTGCCCGAGTCGGCCGATGCCGAGCGCGTCTTCCGCGACATGGCAGGGCAGGGCAACAAGCTGGTATTTGGCACGACCTTCGGCTACATGGAGCCGATGTTGAAGGTGGCCGCTGACAACAAGGGTATCAAGTTCGAGCATGCCACGGGCTACAAACAGGCCGAGAATCTGCGCACCTATGACAGCCGCACCTACGAAGGTGCCTACATGGCAGGGGTGATTGCCGGAAAGATGACCAAGAGCAACACGCTCGGTGTGGTGGCCTCGGTGCCGATTCCGGAAGTGGTGCGCAACATCAACAGCTTCACGCTGGGCGCGCAGTCCAGCAACCCAAAGATCAAGACGAAGGTGGTGTGGGTGAACGAATGGTTCAACCCGCCCAAGGAAACCGAAGCCGCTACGTCGCTCATCAACGGCGGCGCCGACGTGCTGTTCCAGAACACCGATTCACCCGCTGTGTTGAAGACCGCCGAATCCAAGGGCAAGCGCGCTTTTGGCTGGGATTCAGACATGACCGCCTATGGCCCGAAAGCCCATCTGGCCTCTGCCGTAATCAACTGGGGTCCGTACTACATCAAGGCCACCAAAGAAGCGCTCGAAGGCAAGTGGGCCGGTGGTGGCCACACCTGGTGGGGCGTGAAGGAAGGTGCGATCGACATCGTCTCCATTGCTGAAGACGTGCCGGCTGACACGAAGGCCAAAGTGGCCGAAGTCAGGAAGGGCTTGGCGGATGGCAGCTTTGCTATCTGGAAAGGCCCTATCACCGACAACACCGGCAAAGTTTTGGTGGCCAAGGACACGGTCGCCGATGACAAGTTCCTGAGCGGCCTGAACGTCTTCGTCAAGGGTGTCGAAGGCAAGGTTCCAGGCGCCAAGTAAGTGACCGTTTGGTCCGACAGAGAGCCGCCTTCGGGCGGCTTTTTGCTGGGTGCCGTGCTTGTATGCCTTGCCCTGCTGCCAGTCGGTTTGCCGAAATGGCGGATCCAAACCCGACGCTCACACCATCGGGTTGGGCGGTCACGCGCCGCCCTCTTGCAGGGTACGACCATTCAGTGGTTGTACCGGTCGGGCGTTCATGGGATAGAGTTTCTTGAACGCGGCGATTTGCTCCTTGGATATTTCAACTGGTTCTTGCAGAACGTGCCACTGAACTTCTTCACTGCACGGCGGCGTGGTTAGTGACCCTTCAAACGCCCAGTAAGCGCGCTTGATCGGCAGCAGGTTGGTCACATTCATGCCACCCGCCAAGTCGGCTTTGCCATCCTCTTTGGCGGGCATGGCAGCAAACACTTTTTCAAGCATGCCGTTCCTTTGCCCTTCTTTGAAAAGTACTGCGACGACGGCAAGCTTTCCCGCGTCGCTCTTGTGCACAAGGTGCGCAACCAGCGGATAAGCCTTGCCATTGACCTTTTCCTCGCTGGGTGTATGGAAATGAAATTGCAGCAGCTTATAGCCGCCAGAAGCGACCTTGACATCGCCACCGCTGGTCAAGTTCACTTGGATCGTATGCCCATTGTTGACCACCTCTGCATTGGACTGACTGTAATTGAAGCCAATGGTGGGCAGGTTGCCCTTCTTGGCGCCCTTGATGTCTATGGGAGACTGCTTCTTGCCAAGTTTGCAGGTGGCAAAGTCAGCTTGCATGTCGCCCCATTTTGTAGCTCCGTTCGGGCCGGCATAGCTCCAATGAGCATGTTTGCCTTCTTCGTGTTTCGCGCCTTTTTCTTCGGCAAACGCGGGGGACAGGGTCACCGCTGAAAGTGCGGCAACCAAGATAAACTTTTGCATGACGACTCCAAATTGGGGGTGGGAAGGGGAGGCAGGATAAACGATTTCGAAATCCTTTGCAGGGTCAGGCGCTTTTTGGAATGGATCCCGTCAATCGCCGCTCCTGTTGCACAACCGAATTACTTTACGCTCGATCGCAAACATATGAATTTGAATGACCCAGTAGATGCCATAGACTACCCTTGGTAGTTCAGGTACCACTGAATAGCGCGATGTAACCTCGGCAGACGAGAGGTACTGAAAATTGATTCAAAGGCAACTCGTGTATCCGCATTTCTGGTTTCACAAAGGCAGACAGGCGCTAGCGGCGCTGCCTAGGGCACCGCTTGTTTTTCGTGGAATATTCGTCGGTGCGATGCTCGCTCTTGTGGGTTGCGGCGGTGGATACAGATCAAGCGGCGACGGCAACGCGGTCCTTTCTGTGTCGGCCAGCGCTCCGGGTAGCCGTGCTGGCGGGCCGAACGTTCGTCTCGTCGCCACCGGAAACGGTGCAGAGGAGGCTTCGTGGTCGCTAGTGGGGCCAGGACGTTTGGATGCAAGCTCGGGAACCGTGGTGAACTATGTGCCCCCGAGCGTCTCGGCTCTGACCGAGGATGAGACCGCAACTATCACTGTGATGGCCGCGGGTCAGAGGGCTGTTGCCGCATTCGCTGTGACCGGGTCGAGCACAATAGAGTGGGACCGCAGCCAGATTGCCGGGGCAAACTTGACCAAGGCTGTGTACGGCGCAGGGAAGTACCTGCTGCTCGAGGAAAGTGGTGCGGTCTATGTCGGGGATGGCAGGATTTGGGTACGAGTCACCGTGCTGCCAGGCATCAATGCCGCGTCCATTGCATATGGAAACGGGCGCTTTGTGATGGTCGGATCAAAATATGCAGGCACGTATGCCGGCGCGGTCCTGTCGAGTGCGGACGGCCTCGCTTGGTCCGACGTCACGCCA
>CANNRR010000363.1 GCA_947508055.1 Burkholderiales bacterium | reverse complement strand
TCAGACGCCGTCTTGACCAGGGTGTGAAAAGCGGAAACGTCAAGTGGCTTCGGGTTCTTTTTGTCGCGTCCCATGGTCCAGGGTCCAACCAGGGCCGGCTCGGATTCACTGTGCAAGGTCATTGCCACTGCCCAGCCGTCGTCATCCTCGTTCTTGATAACTCGTGCGGTCCAGCGCTCATCGCTCCACACGCGGTCCTGATGGATTGGCTCGGGGGTGTTCTCTGTCATCGTTACTTTCAGTGGGGGGCATATCGCTGATCGATGCTACCGTGGATTGAATTGCCTTAGCCCGTGCTCAGTTCGGTAGTCGTAATCGGCATGGCGTTGCTTTAGGTTTTCAGAGAACGATCATTGCGATCATCATCGCTAGCGCCGTTGCAATGAGCTGTTTCATGTCCGAAGTGTAGGTTGGAAGTCCGGTCTATGGCGAGCCGGGTATTCGCAGTCGTTCGGCCGTCCAGAAACGTCACGTTTTGTGCCGTCGTCCAATGGATTGGAGCGGTTTATCAGAGGAACCTATCGTTATTTATCAATGAATTAGGCTCGTCTTCGCTCATCACGTGAAGTGACTTCAGCCGCGTGCCCGCAACTCCAGAAACGGCACGATCACTGTTGACATCTGAGCTGTCAGTTTGGAAATTTGTGTCGCTTGTGCTTCCAACTCCGATAGCAGTGTCGGGAGAGGAGGGCGCTCCGCATTGCCACCCGCGCTCCATTGCAGCGGCAAGAACGTCATCTGGCCATCATCATCGGCTGTGGGTTTTGAATGTATCCACCTGCCGTGTGCATATTCGTTGCGCAGCGCCCGGATTGCATCAACATTTGCCACCCACTGCTCGTATTCCGATTGCTCGACTTCTGACACCCGATTCGTGGACCGGTTGATCATTTGTTTCAGGACATCGAGCCTGGTTTTCAAATGTGAATCGGTGGTCAGGTATTTCCGGACGTCGAGCTGGCTTCCGCTGTGCCAGAAGCTGATCTGCAGTCCCAGGTTGTAATCAAACCATCCGTAGCTATCGATGAACTTGCCGATTGCTGAATAGAACCTTGCTTCCAATTCCTTGGGCAATTGTTGGGTGTCTGGCTTGATCAATCTCGTATGCATCTGATGCACCTCCGCTCCCTGGGCAATTGTCCGACTAGAACAGCGCCTGATGCTCCCGGCAATACGCCACACCGCCAAATCGCGAGGCGTTGTTCCAGCAGAACTTGCCTTCAGCGAAACTGATCTTTACAGCGCACTTGGCACAGATCAGTCGCCTTTGCGGCTCGTCCTGGGGTGGAGTAGTACTGGGTGCGAAATGGGAAGCAGTTGAAGCGCCGCTACTCGGCTCCTTCGGGCGCATAAAGTCGGGCAAGGTCAGCATGTCGACAGGGCGGTGCTGGCGCATCAGCTTTTCGCCCCACTCCTTGATGGTGTCCAGAGCGCGCATATTCAATCCGCTCATCAGCACTGTGCCAATACCACGTGACTCAACAAACTGCTTATGCCATGTCGGAAACTGGTCGGCCTTGATGACGTTGCTGGTATCGAAGACCTTGGCGGGCGGGCGCTCAATTGTTACCTTGGGGTGCAAGAGCACAACATGGTGAAAATCCGGTAGCTTCTGGGTACGACCGACGATGTCCAGGCGCTCCAGCAATTTGCACAGCACACGCTCGTGGCGTCGGCTTTGCTCGATGGGTGACGGAATGCCGAAGCGTTCGCGTTCGTACTCGGCGGTGAACTCACCTTGCTCGTTGATCACAAGGTTGCAGGCGTAGTTTTTTGTTTCAAGCAGGTAGAGTCTTGATCCGCGGGTCAAGACCAAGTGGTCGATCTGGGCCACATCGCCGTCAACCACAAAGCGCAAGTCATGCAACACGACACTGTACTCACCGTCCTTGAAGTAGTTGTCCAGGTAGTGAGCAGACTCCTGCTCACCCCGGATGCCGTTCTTTAGACGCATCAACTCGTCGCGTAGCCACTTCTTCTGCCTCTGATCGATCAGCTTGGAGCGCTGAAGTTCCTCGAGCAGCACCACTCGTTTTGATTTGTCATCGGCTGATTTCAGCAGCATGGTCTTTGCACCCTCTCGCAGAACACCTGGCCCCGCACCGGGGCTGGTTACTGCCGAGCATTATCACCAGCCATTGCAACTTTTCAGCTTGCCTTATCGTGTCACCATCGGCGTTTCTATGCGGATGCGCAATTTTTAGAATTTGTGGATAACGCACGACTCTGAGTGGCACGTCAAGTAACGATTGTCTGCTCATTGATTCAGGCGTCACGGGCAATTTTCGGAAATATCTAGATAGGCTCCCTACTTAGGTACTTGCAACCATTGTGAGCTTGGCGTAACGTGTGCCAGTAAATGTTGACTGGTTGTAGAAGTTGGCAGCGTGCTGATTCTTCAGGGGCGGAAATGGAAATCTTCGACGTTCCAGGCCGTTTCCTCGATACCGGAAAGGCCTATTTTTGGTAGACAGTTTGATGGATCCAAAAAGTACGACCGTGCAAGCCTTGATAACCCTCTGCGAGAGAGAGGGCGGGCCTTATGCTGTCGGCGAAATTGCAGGCGTTAGCGGAGCTAATCTTTGGCAGATCACCAAAGGTGTGAAGCTTCCTTCTGGTGAACCAAAGGGAGTCGGAAAGTTCACAGCCGCCAAGCTGACAGCGGCGTTCCCAGGTTGGCGAGACTTGGCACCTAAGGAACGACAGGCACCAATAGTTCCAGCGACTCCGACGATTCACTTGTCACTGACAGACGATGCCGTCATGCTAGGTGGCTTGTTTGATAAGGTGCCTGGCGATAGACGAGAGCTGTTTGCTTCTTTAGTCGAGTCGATAATGAAAGCTAGGCGCGATGCTTTGCAATCTCAAGCGCAAAGTCGTCCCTGATTGGCCAATGCATAGCCGTTAGATGGATCAAAAAAACAAAACCGTACTAGCTTTAGAAGCCCTCTGCGAGAGAGAGGGCGGTTATCGAACTGTTGCAATCAAAGCTGGCATTACGCCAAACAATCTCTGGCAAGTGCTGAATGGAGTCAGGCTACCCGTCAGCGGAAATCCGAGAGGGATGGGTCCAGGAACGCTACGAAAGCTAGATATTGCCTTTCCCGGTTGGATCGAGATTGCCCCCAGTGGTTGACGACAATTACCTTGGCCGGTTGACGACAACTATGTTGGCCGGTTAGAGGCCTTTACCGGGCGGGTCCGGGAGGCGGGGCTACCGTTGGACCTTCGAACACCAATCGAAGGTAGGCGGCATGCCCGGCAAG
>CANNRR010000362.1 GCA_947508055.1 Burkholderiales bacterium | reverse complement strand
AGGCGTTGCGGTTTCACGAACTGGCTGGCTTCAAGCGGGAACCCAGCAGCGCCAAGACGGTGCCCGTGGGGACCGCGCGGGTCGAAGAGATTCGCCTGAAGCGCCCGCTAGCTTAAACCCCCACGCTTGTCGCGTCGCGTACTGCGCTGCCCCCCGAGGGGGCCGCAATTCGCCTTGGGGCGGCCCGGCGGCGAATCGTTAAACCCCCACGCTTGTCGCGTCGCGTACTGCGCTGCCCCCCGAGGGGGCCGCAATTCGCCTTGGGGCGGCCCGGCGGCGAATCGTTAAGCCCCCGCGCTCAAGCGGTCTTGCGGACGATGGCGCTGCCAATCGAGTAGCCCGCGCCAAATGAGCAGATCATGCCGACATCGCCCGGTTCAAAGTCTGCCTTGTGGCGGTGAAAGGCGATGATGGAGCCGGCCGACGCCGTGTTGGCAAACTCGTCCAGAATCACCGGTGCTTCATCACGTGTGGCGTCGCGTCCCAGCAGCTTGCGGCTGATGAGTTGGTTCATGGCCAGGTTGGCCTGGTGCAGCCAGAAACGACGCACACCATCGGGTGTCAGGTCGTGGGCAGCGAGATGGGAGGCCATGTGTTCGGCAGCCATGGGGCATACTTCCTTGAACACCTTGCGGCCTTCTTGTCGAAACAGTTGGTCGCGGTCTTCCGGGTCACGGTCTTCGGCGCGGGACATGAAACCGGCGTTGTTTCGAATCGCGTTGGAGAAGGTGGTTTGCAGGCGGGTTCCCAGAATTTCGAATGCGCCAGCAGGTGCCTGGTCCAGACGCTCCACCAGAATGGCGGTACACACATCGCCAAAAATGAAATGGCAGTCTCGGTCCATCCAGGCCAGGTGGGCCGAGGTGATTTCGGGGTTGACCACCAGAATGGCGCGCGCCGTTCCCGAGCGCACGGCGTTCACCGCCATCTCCAGGCCAAAGGTGGCAGACGAGCAGGCCACATTCATGTCAAAGGCATAGCCCTTGATGCCCAGTGCGGTTTGAATTTCGACCCCCATGGCGGGGTAAGCACGCTGCATATTGGCTGATGCACAGATAACACCATCCACATCGGCGGCCGTCTTTCCGGCGTTGACCAACGCATCCTGAGCCGCCTTGACTGCGATCTCGGCCATCATGGAAATTTCGGTATCGGGGCGCGCCTTGAACGCCGGGCGCATGCGCCGCGGGTCGAGTACGCCAGACTTGTTCATCACATAACGGCGTTTGATGCCGGAGGCCTTTTCGATGAACTCGACGTTGGAGTCGGTAATGGCAGTGCGTGTGCCGGCCGCAATCTCGTCGGCGTATTTGGCATTCTCCAACTCTGCAAAGGCGTTGAAGGCGACCACCAATTCTTCATTGGTGATGATCTCGGGGGGCGTGAATAGCCCGGTGCTGCTGATGGCGACGCGATGCATAGTAGAACTCTTCAAATTGGGGTGCATTGGCAAATCCAACGCCGCGCTGATTATGCGCCGGGTTGGTGTGCAGGTTGCTGTAGTGGGTGCGATTCAAACCGTTGCATACCAATACGACCCGCACGAGGAGTACGGTAGGCGGATAGGTGCATTCAAGAAGACCGAGCGCTGCAAGCGAATTGGGGGTCGGATCATCGGTACCGCAGCGGACGTCTGCTCTGACCCCAAATTCGCGTTGTGACCGGAGGACAGATGCCCGCATCAGATACTCACCGGTAATAGCTTTTTGTGATCTGCCTCCTCCAAAGGGCATAGGCTTTGACATCGCTGCGGTACGAGGGCCACCACCTTGGGATGGCTGTGGTGTTGCTCATATGGTTTAAGGGTCGCAAATTGAGCCGGTCGCTGCTGATACCTTTCGCTTTAGGCGCCTCAACCGCGTTTAAGCGCCCATCCACAAACGCCAGCCCCAAGAGGCTAGCAAGCCCGCACCGGCCAGTTGCCAAGCCAGCAGCAGAGCGCGGGGAGCAAAGATGCCCGTGCGCTGCCCTTGTACAGCCTCCACCATCAGCAAAACGCTGTGCAGCGCCGCCAAGCCCAGCAACGGTAGCAACCCGGCATTGAGTTGCCATGCACTGGCAAAATCGCCCCGCGCCAGTGCGGCGCATACCCGTATGCCCCCGCACAGGGGGCAGGGCACGCCGGTCAGGTGTTTGAATGTGCATAGCGAAACATCGCCTAGCGCCAGAAATGCAGGTGCTGCCACTACGCCCAAAGGCAGCACTGAACTGACGGCAATGCGCCACTGCCGGCCTACCCCGCTTAGAGCATCCTTAGATGTTGATAGCCAGTTTGCCATTACCGGCGCCATCGGTCAGTTGTTTTGCCATGTGGTAGCTGCCGATGAAGGCAATTGGCAGCGTGACAACAACGCCCACAAAGCACAGGATCAGACCCAGGTTACCGATGATGCCCAGTATGAGCATGCAGAAAAATGCACCCAGCAAATTGCCTTTGACCGCCGTCCAGGCGCGTTTGAGGGCGTTGATGCCGTCATTCTCACCACACGCCACAAGGTATGCAGCCGTAGGAATGATCGCCATCAGCAACATGCCCGGCAGCACGCACAGCATGTAGCCGATGGAAACGATGATTGAGCCGACCAACACTGCCAACAAGGCCGGGACAAAGTTGTCAAAACCCTTGAACACATCGGCAATCTCAGGCTTGCCACCCTCGTCCTCTATTTTGATCATCTTCATGTAGCCCACCACCATCGGACCGCTGAGCAAACCAAAGCCCACACCGCTGATAAAAATGACCAGCAGTGTGGCCACGATGTGCGTCACCAGGTTGCTTTTCAGACCCGAAACACCAGCCGACACGCAGTCGGAAATATTTGGAGATGCCATAGTCGGTGCCATGTGTTGAGTGGATGAAAATTGATACTAACATTCGCGCTGCGTCGCAGCTTCGATCACTTGGTCTTCAGTTGAAAATCTGGCTGCTTTTGACCTCGCGGATAGGAAATTCAAACACATGAGGGCAAGTACGGCGAGGGCTTTTGCAACTGAAAGCCTTTGGCATGCGCCGTTTGAGTGGCCACAGTCGACGGGTTGTCTGAGGCGGTGGCGGTCAACCGCCGGACTTCGCTGAAGCGGGTGCTCTCAGGTGTTGGGTATCGCCCCACCGAGTGTCCACGACTTGCTCCGAACCACTGACTTCCAATTTTGAACGACCGCATAAGAGAAAAGTGGCTGGCTCCATAAGACGCACTGCTGACATTCATTTCGCTGAACTGCTCGCTACAACGCTGCCGTTCAGACAAGCATCGAATGGTGGCAATCTGCT
>CANNRR010000361.1 GCA_947508055.1 Burkholderiales bacterium | reverse complement strand
TTCATTCGGCTGGACCTGCCTTGGGTGACTTAGGGCAAGTCGAGAAAATAGGTTACTGGCGTCTTGTATAGCGTGCCACTGCGCGATGCAAGATGCGAGACTTAAATCAGACGGCTACACATGTAGAACTGTTCGAAGAAGGCTTGCGGACGCGGGTTCAAATCCCGCCAGCTCCACCATCCAACTATAAGTCTTTGATTTCAAAGAACTTATTGCAGCAAGGATGCTGTTTTGAGAAGAATTCCACCAAAGGGTGCCACTCGGTCATCCACTTGGGGAATTCTTTGAAAACTCATTCATACCTTGCTCAGAGCCGTAACGGCGTTTACTACGCACGTTTTATTGTGCCCAAATCGTTGCGTGTCAGCGGCGACTTGAGACGCGAAATTCGCGTTTCCACGGCGACCAAAGACCCGCGTGATGCAGCTGCACGAGCGCGGGCGCTCAGGGTGCTCCTAGATCAAATGTTCTATTCCGGTGCGTTATGCTCACGGGACACCTTGACTTCTAGGCTGCAAGCGCTCATGACTAATTTTCGTCGCCCACCCGTAGGGTCATCCACTTTCAGCACTGATATTCGTGATGGTCGTTATGTGGCCACGGACATCAAGCCAGGCGAGGGTAAAGAAGCCGCTGAAACTGTCGCAATGCTGAATCGTGACTACCTTGCACAAATCAGCACGACACCGCCATCGCCATCGGGTATGCATGCACCAGTAGCGGCGCCCGTTGGCACTGAGATTCATCACCCGGCATTTTTGAGCAATCTCTCTTTGACGCCACTGAACAAAATGGTCGACATGTTCATGGTGACCGTTCAGCAGCGCGTCAAAAACAAAACCCTTACTCGCAAGGCATACAACGCCCAAAAGTCAAAACTGAACTTGTTCATCGAGTATTTCGAGAACGTTGCCATTGGCTCCTTGGATGCTGAACAAGTTCAGCAATACGAGCTCGACTTGGAAAGTTACCCCGGTAGGAGGGAAGTTAAAAGCATCCAACCTGCGTGGACTGTCAGGCAACTTATTGCAGCGGTTAAGGCCAAAACCGTCAAGGCCAAAGACGGTAAGCCGTTCGAATGTCTGAACCCCCTAACCGTCAGCGGGTATATGGTCGTCACGCGGCAATTTTTGAAATTTGCGGCCAAGAAGTTCGCGGTCCATCCAATGGCATACGAACCTCGGGCTGGTTCTGCAAGCGCGCCGAAGACTCGGGGAAAGGCACGCGACCCGTTCGACGATGCCGACATGAAGACCATTTTTGAAAGTCCGTACATGGTACAAGCACAGTACCTGCATGCGTACCAATACTGGATTCCGTTGGTGTCTGCGTTCACTGGTGCACGGATTGGCGAAGTGAGTCAATTGCATATCGCCGACGTGATCGAAATAGATGGTATCCCCATGTTCGACATTACGGATATTCAGGCAGGCGGGGACGGCGATGATGATGACTCTGGCGACGACGATGTGGCTGATGAAATGCGTTCTGATGAGGTGGCTGCCAAGCGATTGAAAAATGTCGGGTCGCGACGGAAAGTACCCATTCACAGCAAACTCCTGGCGCTTGGATTCTTGGATTACATCAGCCTTAGAAAGCAAGCTGGGGAAATCTATGTTTTTGAACTCAATCGCGACGGACGTGATGGCGCCGCAACACGTCCAAGCCGTTGGTTCAACGCGGAGCTATTGCGCGACACGTTGGGCATAACGAGCAAACGTAAGGTGCTGCACAGCTTTCGTCATTCCTTCGTCTCAAGATTGGGCGAAGCCATCATTGAAGCCAATGGACGCAGAACTGGTCCCGTTAGTGCGTTGGACTATCCGGAGGCTGCCATTTTGAGGCGATTGGTGGGGCACTCAGATGCCCATGCATTTACCGTAGACAAGGGCAGACCGGATGCCCATGAAGCCTACCAGCATGCACCCAAAGCAGCCGTGCTGCAACGTGTCTTGGAGCGGTTCACGCTCGACGTGAATTTTCCACCATTTGTCATGCCTGCGCCCCAAGCAGAAAAGCCCGCCCGTATCAAAGCGGTTGTGTCGAAGGTGAAAAAACCAGGCCTGCAAGAACCTGGTCCGATCAAAGTTGTGTATAAAAGCATCATCAAGGCCACCAGATCTAGGAAATCCAAGCCTGATCCAAAAGTGACGGCAAATGAAGCTGTTGCGATTGAGAATTTTGGAGAGATAGATTTGGGAAAACTACTAGGTTGAGGCTCGGTTCTGGGCGCGTACTGATGCAAATCAAATGACTGACCACTCGACAAGCCCGCAACCCATTTGCTAATCTAGTCTCACACAACCGGCGCCGTACAACTGCCAGCCAAGATGGGAGCACGGTGTCGGAACCGTCGGCATATCCCCCTTTCATTTGGAGTTTGGTAAGCCCACAACGACCGATGGTGTTGTGTGGACATCCCGTTGGGTAAACCGAGCCTCTTACAGAGCGAAAGAGCGCCATGCGCAACACAAACAAAGTTGAGACCAGCGGGGCCAGCAAGCCAACAGCAAATCAAACGCGAACCCCCTTCATCAACTCCCGTCCCGCGATGAGATGGAATATGTTTGTCAGCCAAACAAGCGAAGGCGGTACGACTCCTGCCTTGGTGGCGGTCAAAGACTGTGCCAATGCCGATTTGATATTCGAGGACGGCTGATGCAAAGCACGTCAAAAGAACCTGGTCCACTGTGGGAGGGGCTTTTGGGGTGGGATTGTTCTAGCCAAAGAATGATCTATCGTCTCATCCCCAGGATGATGCGTATCCAACTCGGGTTATAGGCCTCGGCGCGATAAGTCGCGACGGGGTTTATAACCCCAAGGAATTAGACACTCTTGAAAGTGTCTTATCCTTATCTTATAGATACTGCGCCGACCCTTGGAAAGCCGCACCAGCATTGCGTTTGCGCTCGGTGGTCAATTCTGTCTTTGCGGCAGTGGACGGTGTCATTGCGGCAATGGACGCCGTAATTGCGGGATTTGATGGTGTCATTGCGGAAGTCCCCGCGAAGATTGGCTTCCTGACCCTGAGTTGCTGTTTCGCCTCGTCAATAAGGCAATACCACCCTGGCAATGCGGCAATCTCGCCAATGGCGCAACGAATGGCGCTGACCCTGGACTTCATAGCACTGGCACTGCATTGGTCGGTGCCATACACATGGGCAGGAAGCTTCGCCAAACCAGTCGTTTTGATTTCGTCGGAGCTTGCCCACGAACAAAGGTGAGCATGCAGGCGCTTGCCAGCCTGGGAGGCAATTGCACGTTGTTCTCGCAT
>CANNRR010000360.1 GCA_947508055.1 Burkholderiales bacterium | reverse complement strand
GCCATATCCGACGCCCTGCGACAGACCGCGCAACTGGATCCGACTGGCACCTGGCGCGTTTTGGTTGATAAACAGCGATGGCACCACCGACTGCATTTGCTGAATGTCAGCGACACCACGATCGGCTATATCGCTGCCACCGATGACGCTGACCGAATACGGCACGTCCAACACAAACTGCGTGCGCTTGGAAGCCGTGACTTCAACCCTGTCCAGTTGTGCGCGCTCCGGTGCCTCGGTCTGCGCTGCAGCAGACATTGCGGTGATGGCCGCCGCTACGGATGTGAGATACCACTTTGCCTGCCCATTCTTCATGCTGTTTTCTCCAGTTTGATAAACGATGGATCCATTGTTGTGGATAGAATGTTATCCGTCAATCTATGGTAAACCCCTATATTTGTATGATATATTCAATAATATCTATCTAAATGGATTGTTTATTGTCCACTAAGCCAACGTAAGAATCACAAATCCACTCTAAAGACGCCACCCGAACTCAGAGAGGCCAGGCCCAATAGATCTGTCCCGTCGGCGTGGTGCCAACCAAGAGATGCTCAACACGCTCCGGATACGACACCCGGTAGCGGCGCAGCAGATGCGTGGTGTAGCCGTGAGACTCAACCAATCCAAAGACTTGCGGCTCCTGCCCAGACCAGAGATTAATGACATTGCGTACAGCACCGCCACCCTCCGCCACACGTGTCAACTCTTCAGCAAAACAAGAAGGGTCGAGTGCACCTTGGCGCAGCAACTGCGCACGCGCGCGAGCAGTGAGATCCGGCGCATCATCGGGTTGCAAATCCAGTGAAAGCGGCGTCGAGCCCGGCGCAAAGCCCTCAAGTGCCATCTGCGCGAGGTATCGAACGGCTCGTGTATTGCCTGGGGCCAGGTTGCACATCACCATTGCGGCGCACCCCATGGCTGGAGCTACATAGGCCATGGCGGTCCAACCGTCATAGTGCCCGGCATGGTGGCAGATCGGCATAGGACCTAGTCGATCCACAAACCAGGCGCAACCATACGGCGAAGGGCGACCCGTCTTTAACGTTGCCGCAGCATACATTGCATCCCGGTGTTGTACGTCCAGTGCGGCATCGCCCAGCATCAATCCCAGCCATGCCGCCGCGCCATCCGCGGTGAACGAAATGTCCCCGTCACCGATCACTTGGCGTAGCAGACTTGCCTGATCTAGGGCTGTCGCGCCAGCACCAGTCGCATTCGCCGCACGCGCCCAGGCCGGACTGGATACGGCCACTCCGGTGCAGCCCACCCTTTCAAAGAAGCGATGCAGCGCCACAGCATAGCTAGCGCCGGATAACTGGGCGATCAGGAAGCCCAACAAAATGTAGTTGGTGTTGCTGTACATCCACGCGTCACCCTCGTTCCATGCAGGCTGCAAGTCGGCAAAGGCGCGCATGAACTCGTCGCGCCGCTCGGGCACATCGTCCGCCTCGGTGTGACTCAAGTATTCAGGCAATCCACTCGTGTGCCGCAGCAACGAAAGAACACTTCTATCGGACCAGGACAGCGGCACATCCGTCAGGTAGCGCCCGATTGGTGCAGCCAGGTCGACAAGCCCCCGCTGCGCCAGATCCAGGACGCCGACGGCGGTCGCTTGCTTGCCTACCGAGGCCACAGAAAACCAGGTCTTGGTGGTCACTGGCCGCCCAGACCCCGGTGCATCCTCACCATGCACCCAAATCGCCCGACGACCAGCCGACACCAAGACTACAGCCAAACCGGGGATGCCAAACGCATCAGCCTGCAACCTAAGGCGTTCGGCAAGATCTTCGGGAAGAGATTCGATGTTCGACACAAGTGCACCTTCTCAGTTATTGGTCAATATCGTATCCACACGATTCTACGCATGGAATTCAAGAATGCCAAATTTCGGATGAAAATTGATTGACCTCACCTAAGTCTCCGCTTCGGAAAGTTGAACAAGCACCAATACGCCTTTCGAAACACCGAGATCAATCGGAGACTTCATCGATGGTGTCGCGACCTTCTATGCAAGCTCGCACAAGGTCGAACTTCTACCAAGTTAGGCTTTTTATGGACAAGATACTATCCATTTGATAAACTTGCTGAAACTCAAATCAATTACCAATGCACACATTGCGCAAACCCTACTTGGTCTTCCTTGGGGACGTCACGCTCAAGTCCGATGCCAAAACTGGCTTTGGCCTGCGTGACTGGTGTGGATCTGACGTCATCGGAGAATGCCGATTACCTAGCGCCACTATCAGCCTAGGCCTGCGGCACTTGAGTCCCGGCGACGCTGCTGTGCAAGGCGCAGCGTCCTTGGTTATTGGCGTTGCTGCGGTTGGCGGCCAACTGCCTGAGACATGGTTACCCGTGCTGATCGAAGCGCTGGACGCTGGCATGGACGTGATCAGCGGCATGCACACTCGATTGGAGAGTTTTCCAGAGCTCCGCGAAGCAGCCGCGCGCAAGGGTGTTCGGTTGATCAACATCCGCCACAATGATCTTCCTCTGCCCACTGGCAATGGCAGCAAACGCAGCGGCAAACGGATCCTGACAGTAGGCACCGATTGCGCTCTGGGTAAAAAGTACACTGCCCTGGCGCTGACCAAGGCGATGAAGAATATGGGTGCCAAGACCAGCTTTCGCGCGACTGGCCAGACCGGCATCATGATTGCCGGTAGAGGTATTGCTATTGACGCGGTGGTTGCGGATTTCATAGCCGGAACCGCAGAACTTCTGTCCCCAGCTAATGATGTCGACCATTGGGATGTCATCGAGGGTCAGGGCGCGCTATTCCATCCCGCCTACGCCGGCGTCACACTGGGTTTGCTGCACGGATCACAACCCGATGCATTGGTGCTGTGTCACGACCCTTCGCGCGAGACGATCGAGGGCTACCCCCATATCGCACTGCCGAGTCTGCAGACGGCGATTGACCGCTACGTTGAGGCCGGGCGACTAACCAATCCACAGGTTCGTTGTGTCGGGGTGGCCATCAACTCGTCCTCGCTAGACGATGTTGGCTGGCAGCAATATCGCGCGGGGCTCGAAGCCGAGCTAGGACTGCCCGTTTGTGATCCGATGCGAGGTGGTGTCGACCCAATCGCACGGGAGTTGCTCCGATAATGCTCTCGCTGCGCGGCATGATCGAGCACTGGCCAATGAAAGAGCCGTTTGAAATCGCCCGCGAGACGATGACCAAACTTCCATTGTTGGCAATCAAACTGACGGACCAAAATGGCGTGTCCGGACATGCCGAGGCGGCAGGCGTTGACTATGACGGCGAAACGCCG
>CANNRR010000359.1 GCA_947508055.1 Burkholderiales bacterium | reverse complement strand
GAGTCGCAGGCGTTCCCGCTCAAGTTCGGCCGTGCGGCGCTCGACAAGCCTGCTGACACTAGCAAGCTGGCGCAATCGGTTGCGCAGATAGAGTGCCAGCAAGGCTGCAATCACGGCACCAGAGACCAGCATCAGCCAGGGCGTGCTGCGGTCAAGCGCAGCATCAAACTTGGGTTTGGAATGGACACGCAGGCTGAGTTCGCGACCCATCAACGACAAGGACTGGCTGGCCGAAAGGAGAGGCGAGGTGTCATGCACACTTGACGCCTCTGGCTTGGCGCCACGCTTGTCGGAGTCGTAAACCAGGGTGTCGGCTGCGCCTGGCGTGCTATCGAAGACCTCGATGCCCATCAAGCCGGCAGCAATTTCGGGCATGCCGGCGAGCACGTCTTTGATCACCAGCGGTGCGACCAGAAGCCCCAGAAGGGCCGAGCGTCGTTCGGCCACCGTGGTGGGATGTGCGCCCTTGGCGTAAACCGGCACCAAGACAAGCATGCCCGGTGTTTTGTGTTCATCCTGCACCAGGGTAATGGGTGCGCTCATGGTGGCCTGGCCGCTGTCGACGGCGCGCTCTATTGCGAACCGGCGCAGGGGGTCGGAGCCAATATCAAGGCCCAGCGCGCCCGCGTTGCTTGCCGCCGGTTCGATGAATTTGACGACGTACAGGTCGGCGTGGCTGGTGTCTGCCAGCTCATGCACAGTAAACTGCGGCGCACCATCCGCACGCGTGTTGGTCACAAAGGCGTCAAGGGCAGAGCGAGGGACGCGCTGGTTGAAGCTGAAACCGCGCACGCCCGGAAATTCCTTGGGCATATCGCGTGATTCGACATAGGAACGAAAGGCTGCGCGATTGACACTTTCGCTGGCAGCGTAGACGCCTCGGGCGCCATTCAAACCGTAGACAGCTTGCGTGAAGCGACGCGACACATCCGCGCTGATACGCTGGGCAATGAGTTCGACTTGGGCTTGCGCTTCGCTTTGTGTATCGCGATGCTTCCACAGGGCCGCAGCACCAGACAGGCCGAACAGCAAGAGGAAAAGCAGGCCCGGCAGTGCGGCTTCCAGACGTGCGCGCAGCGCGGAACTGGAATTCATGGCGTACCAGCGTCCAAGGAGGGCGCCAAGGCGCGGACGGCTATTGCGTGGGGGGGGGGGGGGGCGGGGCGTGCTGCATTGTGTGAATGCAGCCCTTAACAGGATGCAGGTGTAAGTGACTCACTGTCACGCCCCTGCACTGACTATGTTGTCAAGTCATGGGAGAAGTAACCCTGCTTCGAGTATAGGCAGTTAATGCGGGGGGATGCATATAAATGTTGCCGGATTGTGAAAGCGTGGTGGTCGATGCTTACCAGCTGATGTCAGCTACCTGCGTTTACGAAGCGCCGCAATGGAGGTTGACTTGAGCGACATCGAATTTCTATGTATGTCCGCTTGCACGCTTGAGTGACTGGCCGTCCTGAAATTTTGGGGGGCTCCTATTGGTCGATTGGAGGTGCCCGTTTTGTCGGGTTGCTCACCACAAAGCAGCCTGTCGATCCCAAGTTGCCAACGACTCCTATGGAGCAGGTAGAACGCAAATCTCTAAGACCGGAGTCGCTGCAGATCGGAAGTACGTTTCGCTCCAGAGCTGACACAGAAACATTCAAGTCGACTTCGGAGAGAACTCACCGGCGGTCAAAGACACACACCGGAACTTCGACTCGCTGACCTGCTTGCTCCAAACCGGCTGTTCAGATAACCCATCGAAGCTCTGGAGGCTTGAGTATTTCGGAAAACCCATCGCTAATCAATCATTCCAGCGACCCAGTTCAAACCAATACATCCCAAAACAGACAGAACGCTAGAGACCATGAGTACTGCACCCCGAGCCATATTGGTGATACTCATTTCGCGCATGTCTTGGGGAGAGCGATCTTTGTCCACGTGTTCAACAAACGGCTCGTCTGCACTTGGGAACCTTCCCCACATGAGCGCCCCACATATGAATACGGCCACTGAAAGCATGGTGCCGATATCAACCAATTGAACAGTATTGGTCTTGCCAAGGTAGTAAGCAAGGGCGAGAGTCCCGGCCCCCTGCAATAGCAAAGTGATGGCAATGAGTCTGACAATCCTTCGGTAGGGAATGCGCACCTCTACTTCATGAATTTGATGATTGTCACTTCCGACTTGCATGGCTGCTCCCTTCTTGATGGTCGCTTAGTTAACGTGTTCTCAAATTTCTTGAGTCAGCCAGCGCGGTCACTTACAGTTGACCAGAGTTGTCGTTGGTGAACAAGACCAAAGCTACCAGAGCCGAACTAGGTGCCGAAAGCCGATATTAAGAAAGTTGCGATTGCATCGACTGCATTGGTAACGCTCGCTCCACGGCAAGAGGCGCATTAAAAAGCGGCGAGGAATTCTTTCCAACTCCGATCCACATAATGGGCAATGCAACGTCTTCATATCACGTCGCTCGTAGGATCACCAACAAGGTGGCACCATGCGGGACTGCTCGAAGGCTGACTTCTTTTTGTTTTCATTTTCAACTCCCTGCCAACACAGTAACAGGTGCTGATCATCTTGGGAACCGGTGTTTGCCCTGCCCGTGCATCTACGCTGCTCGCGGGCATTTGACTTTCGGTGAAGTGAGTTGCCGGAAAGCAGTCTGCCATGAACGACTGGACTCGCTGCACTGGAGCCGACGGAGATCACATTCAGCTTCTCTGCACCAGAGGACCGCTATGAAGAACTTTGCCCCGCCACATGGCCGACCTTCAAGACCATGTCAGCGCGTAGTCCTTCTAAAGGCTGGTGCGCAGCGTCCAGATCTCGGGGAACAGCACCACGTCAAGCATCTTGCGCAGGTAGCTGACGCCACCGGTGCCACCGGTGCCGCGCTTGAAGCCAATCACCCGCTCCACCGTGGTCACATGGCGAAAACGCCAGAGCCGAAACGCGTCTTCCAGATCCGTGAGTTCCTCGCCAAGTTGGTACAGATCCCAGTGCTCACCCGGGTTGCGGTACACCACCAGCCAGGCCGCTTCCACCTGCGGGCTGGCGCTGTAGGCCTGGCTCCAGTCGCGCTCGGTGTGACTCTCTGGCACGGCGATGCCGCGGCGCGACAGCAGGCGCAGCGCCTGGTCGTAGAGCGAGGGTGCCACCAGCGCCGCCTGCACCTGCTCCAGCAGGTCGCTGCGGTGCGCGTGGGGTTTGAGCATGGCGGCGTTCTTGTTGCCCAGCGCAAATTCGATGCAGCGGTACTGCGCACTCTGAAAGCCGCTGGAATTGGCCAGATAGGGTCGGAT
>CANNRR010000358.1 GCA_947508055.1 Burkholderiales bacterium | reverse complement strand
TGACGGGCAAATTCAGTGCTCTCGCTTCCGCCCCAGGTGATCCATAGTGGCGTGCTGCAGGGGCGCACCAGAAACGCAGGCGAGTTGCGCACAATGATGCCGTCGTCGAGCTGGATCATCGGTTGCAGGTAGCTGTAGCGCAAGGGTTCCAGCTCGTACAGACCGCTGAATGCAATGGCACCGGCCAGCGGATCCCGGGCCAGGCCGTAGTCCCGCTGCCACTCGGTTTGCAAGCACATGGCTGTGAGGTGGCCCCCGGCCGAATGCCCGCCTATCGCCACGCGCGACGGGTCACCGCCGTATTGGGCAATATTGCGCAGCACCCAGGCGGTAGCAGCGCGGGTCTGGCGGGTGATCTCGTCAATGGTGACAAACGGGCACAAGGCGTAGTTGATGACAACCGTGGTGATGCCCAACGGATGCAGGCCCAGTGCTACGCCGCTGAAATCCTTGCTGGAAAGTGCGCGCCAGTAACCACCGTGGATGAAAACGAAGACCGGGGCGTTGGGTGTTTCAGCGGGAAAAATATCCAGCGTTTCTTCCAGCGTGGGTCCGTAGGGGACATCCAGTTCGCAGCGCAAGGATGTGCGGGTATGGGCGGCGCGAGCGGCAAAATGCAGCATGGGCTGGTCGGACGGGTCCAGTCCCAGGCTGGGGTTGTACTGCGCGTCAATCTGCGCCTGGCTGTCAAAGTCGCGGTAAAGGGTTCGCATGGGGCCTGCTATTTCAAAGAGTTTGGGCGATTATCCCCAACCTCGGCCCCGCCCCTGACCAAGAACGCGGTCTGTCAGTTCAGGTAGGACTCGGCACGGTCTTCAAAGTCTTCAGCATCGATGGCCGCATCAAAGGCCGCACGACTGGCGAGCGCTTCCTGGGTGTAAGGAATCAACGGCTTGTCCAACGGGCGCAGTTTGTGGCGACGCAGGCCGCGTAATTGTTGCGAGCGTTCCATGGTCTGCAAAACCAGTTCAGGTTCCATCATCAGGCTGAAGGGATTGAGTGCGAGTGCTGCGATTGTCATGGTGGTTCTCCGGTTGCATCAGTGCACCAAAGGGTTGTTTGGTGCTTGGGTCAACTGTAGTCACTGTGTCGCGAAACTGGAGTCAGCAAGGGGCTGGAAAGCGTGTAGGAATTTCCCCTACACGCTGTCTGTAACCGTGAGAATGCGTGCCCGAACACTCTTGCCCTTGACCCGTCCGGCATTGAGCTTGGCGCAGGCCGCTTTAGCCACGTCGCGCGACACCGCCACAAAGGTGCAGAACTCGGTGACCTGGATTTTTCCAATCTGCTCGCGGGTGTAGGCGGGGCCGCCTTCGTCGTTGGTCAACGCACCCAGCACGTCACCGGGGCGAATTTTTTCCTTGCGGCCGCCCAAAATCTGCAGCGTCACCATCGGCGGCAGCAATGCGCCCTTGCCGGTGGGCGTGAGTTCATCCAGCTTGTGCCAGACCGAGGCCTGGTTCTGGTACTGCTCGATCTTGCCGACCGCTCCCATGTCGTTCATGGCCGCGAGACTCAGCGCCAGGCCCGAGGCTCCGGCGCGCCCGGTGCGCCCGATGCGGTGCACATGCACCTCGGGGTCGGGGGTGATGTCCACGTTGATCACCGCTTCAAGCTGGTTGATGTCGAGCCCGCGTGAGGCCACATCGGTGGCCACCAGCACCGAACAACTGCGGTTGGCAAACTGCGCCAGCACCTGGTCGCGTTCGCGCTGCTCCAGTTCTCCATACAAGGCCAGCGCCTGAAAGCCATCTGCCTGCAGCAGTGTCACCAGTTCCTTGCATTGCTGCTTGGTGTTGCAAAACGCCAGCGTGCTGACCGGGCGGAAATGGCGCAGCAACTCGCCCACAGTCTGCAGGCGGGTGGTGCGGGTGACTTCATAGAAGCGTTGCTCGATCAGGCTCTCCGACTTGGGCGCGGCCACTTCCACACGCTGGGGGTCGCGCATGAATTGTTTGGCCAGTTTCTCTATGCCCTCGGGGTAGGTGGCCGAGAACAGCAGGGTCTGCCGGTTGGCGGGGCACTGCTTGGCCACTTTGGCAATGTCATCAAAAAAGCCCATGTCCAGCATGCGGTCGGCCTCGTCGAGCACCAGGGTATTCAGGCCTTCGAGCGTCAGGTAGCCGCGCTCCAGGTGGTCCATGATGCGCCCGGGCGTGCCCACAACAACGTGCGCACCGTTCTCAAGGGAAGCCCGTTGGCCGCGCAGGGCAATGCCGCCGCACAGGGTAACGACCTTGATGTTTTCTTCAGCACGCGCCAACCGGCGGATTTCTACCGTGACCTGGTCGGCCAGTTCGCGTGTGGGGCACAGCACCATGGCTTGCACGGCAAACCAGCGCGGGTTGAGCTTGGCCAGCAATGCCAGGGCAAAGGCGGCTGTTTTGCCGCTGCCGGTCTGAGCCTGTGCGATCAGGTCCTGGCCAGCCAGGGCGATGGGCAGGCTGGCGGCCTGAATCGGCGTCATATCGGCGTAGCCCAGCTGCTGCAGATTGGAAAGAGTAGCGGGGCTGAGCGCCAGCGCGGCGAAGCCATTAGGCCGGGATGCGCCAGGCGCAGTGTTATTGAGAGTCATATCCGATTATCCGTTCTGGCATCGTCCTCGCCGCGGCGTGCTGCGGTATGCGGCCTTGGGTTAGCAACAAGGCGTTAAAGTAGCCGATCTTCATGGAGCACGCATCGCATGACCGCACTGCACATTTCCACCCAGTTTGATTCCGGCGCCATCGACGTGGTGAGCCTGAACGATCACCGCAATATCGAGCTGAACATTCGCGCCGACAACGCCAGCGAATTTGCCCAGTGGTTTCACTTCGCACTGCACGGCGCTGCGGGCTTGCCGGTCACGCTGCGCTTTCTGAACGCCGGTGCCTGCGCCTACCCCAAGGGGTGGGCTGGCTACCAGGTGGTAGCCAGCCACGACCGGCAGAACTGGTTTCGCATTGCCACCATGTTTGATGGTCAGGTCATGACGGCCCACGCCGCCCCGACGGGCGACTGCATGTACTTTGCCTACTTCGAGCCCTATTCCTACGAGCTGCATCTGGACCTGCTGGCCTCGGCGGCTCAATCCCCGCATGTGACGCAGGAGCGCCTGGGCAGCACGCTGGACGGACGCGACATGGGCTTGCTGCGCATCACCGGCGCCAGGGGCAGCACCCCGCTTCCCGAGAAAAAGAGAGTCTGGCTGATAGCCCGTCAACACCCGGGCGAGACCATGGCCGAATGGTTTATTGAAGGTTTTCTGGAGCGTCTGCTCGATGGCGACGACCCGGTGAGCCGGGTGCTGCTGC
>CANNRR010000357.1 GCA_947508055.1 Burkholderiales bacterium | reverse complement strand
CATGACGTGGGGCGAAGCAGCTTCAATGAAAGGGGCGGTCATGGTCTCAGGTCTTTCCAAATGAAACCGGCCCGTTCAATGGCGGGCCGTTGAAGCGTGATTTTATGCGCTTCGCATGAGCAGTTCAAAACCCTGGTATTAACACGTCTTCGGCATGTCCCTTGGCACGTCAGGCGAGCTTGGTCTGGAATGGATGCTCACGTCTTTCTGCGCAACCAAAGCCATCGACGAGGTAGGACTGTCAAGTAACAAAGTGCCATGAGAACGCGCCAACCTGCCAGATTGCTACCGCATTCATAGAAAACTTGATCTCCGGGCTTCACCTCGAAATCAGTCTGCTCGCTGCCAGCCCAATCAATCCTCAGTTGCAGTGAATGCCTGCCTGGTGAAACGGGGATAGTGGCTGAGTCGCCTGCCCGGACTGAGCCAACAACCACGCCGTCAATTTTCACTTTGTAAGCTCGAAGACGGTCAGCGTAGCCAGTCATCCGTTGAACTGTAATCTGCGTTTGGTTGCTCATCATGGCCATACTACTTGGGTTTGCATTGAATGGCCGGTTCCATTGCGCTGCCAGTCCAGGATTGTCTCCATTGCGGCCCTTCAATTTTGATCGTCAGCTTTCAAGAGAAGTGGCTGGCATCGAAGTTGGACTTCCAGTTAGCCGACCGTGCCTACGAGTGAGTCTTGCTGTGTGCATCTTTTCCCATTTCAGGCAGGTCATTGCACAACGGGCAATTTCTTCCGCGACTGACGTAGTACATTCGCGTGCCCATAAAGATGATGGTGGAAATCGCTGACCAGGTCAATGCAAACTGAACTCCGGCCAACAGTTCATGACCCTTTAGCAGTTCGACCATAGTCAACGACGCGAGCAGGATGGCAAACACGGTCAGGGCGCGCCTGGTCCAGAAGTTAGCTCTGCCAGAAACATTTTTCAACATCGAAGCCTCGTTCATGGGATTGCGATAAGAGGAGAGTCTAGCCACTCCAGGTTTTCGGGTGACATCGAATGTCTTTCGCCGACGCACTACCGAACTACGTTTCGCCGGGGGGCGTAACTGACTCTGGTGATGCGTAATTTGCCCTTGCGACGCGCTTTTGAACTCGATTCGAGACTCAATGGCTCAGCGCATATACCCACTGACCGAAGAGATACCCGCCGTAAACAAGCACAATGGCCCTCAGCGCAATGACGAAGGGATGTTGGAACAGGTTTGCCGAGGCAGCAGTTGATGTATTCATACTCGCGTTTACTCAGTGAGGTGCCGTTCCAGTGCACGCTGAAAAGCAGGAATTGTGTCGGGGTTGGGCAGAGACGGACCCAGGTTGCCGACCTTGCAAACCAATAGTTCAACTGCGTCACAACATCCCGCGAACACAATGAAGATCGCACCTGACACCGCCACCACGCATCTGCTTTGAAATGCCGCTCGCCTACGACGCTATTGCGTCAGTTCGAGTAAGACAACGCGGCTTTCGGAGGCATTCCAGGTTTTGCCGGTCAGGCGTTCGCCATTGAACTCGGCGCTGATCGAACGAATGCCGGGCTGGGTAATGAGCATCTTCGAACTGGCCATACCGGCGCCCACTGGCGGCACGCCAGGTAAGGTGCTCTGTCCGTCAAAACTCATCTTGTCTCGCTGGGCATCGAAATAGCCGCGTGGACGAAAGAAGGTCACCACCGACTGGGCGGTTTTGTCTGCAGCGCTCATGCGCTCGGGCCGCAAATGCACGATGACGCTCGATCTTGGAAATGGGCTGCGATAAATGTGCGTAGTGGCGTAGCCCGGCGCAGTGACGACGAATTCATACTGCACAGAACCCTGCGCTGTGAACGGCCCCCACTGGCCGTCGGGGCCGACGGCTTTGCTGTGAACGGCGTTGCCCTGTCGAGATCCGGTCGCGGCGTCTGTGGCGAAGATTTCCAGTGTGGCTCTGGGTATCGGCAAATTGTTAGCACCCTCGCCTGACTTGGGGTCGTCTGACTTCACACCTTTGCCGGTAATGTTTCCGTTGAGAACAACCTTGGATTCAGCTTCGATGGCAAGCGATTTGGGTGCTTTGCCAACGATAAACCGATAGGCTGCGTCAAATGCCGCTGGCGAGTACGCGGTTTCACGGTGGTCGGCCCGGGGGAGCACGACATTGTTTGCACCTTTGAGTTCCGGGCCGGCGGCGGTCACATTTGTCGCTGTGCCTTTGGCGCCAATCCAGACCCCGTCAGGCTGTGCGTATTTATCGTTGCCGTCAGACCTGATGGTGAGCCACTGCACCGGTCCGGTGACTTCGTCGCCATTGGCGTTCTTGGGCGCATTGAGTGCCGTCAAAAACACACCATTTCCGGCAAACTCGTTTCCTTCACGGAAGCCCTTGATATTCCAGATGCCATGGTTGGGTGTGCCGCCCAGGATTGCGTGCGACACGGTCGTCGCACCGCCCCCATTTTGAATGTAGTTACGGATCGCGTTACCCCCGCGTGAATTGCCGAACAGCACCACCTTACCGGCGCCGGTGGCTTTCAGAACTTTGTCAACCTCGCCCTTGAGGTAAGCCATGTGTTCCGCCGCTGATGTGCGACCAGCCTGTTCTTTAGTGTCATCGTCCCGGGACAAGGGGTAGGGCAACTCCATCGCGTGTAGGCGCCCGCGCGGCCAACCATTTGATTCAAAGCGCCAGACCGTGGTTTGCCAAAGCGCGGCGGTGTCGCCGTTGCCATGCACGAACACGATGGGTGGCGTCTCATCAAGCGAGGGCCTGGTGGCACAAGCAGTCAGCATCAGTGTGCTGGCGGCGAGGCCCAACATCAATCGGCGAGTGACTAACAAGGCGATCTCCTTTTGAAATATTGGTTTTGGGGCAAAAAATCTTCAGCCGCATTCGGCAATCGTCCCAAAATTTCACTCAGTTCGTGAAGACTTCAACGCAAACGATTCATTTGACAGTTTAGTGTAATGGTGCCCCAGGTCATGAAGTTGGACTTGCAACATCCTGCCCCTGATGATCATCGGCTCCCGCTGCAGACTTGTCGATCAAGAGACTCAATATCTAGTCGGTGAACCGCTGTTGCAACCACAGAGACGGAGGTAGGGGTTCCCGCCGATTTCTTGGCATTTGACAGCATGAGGCGGGAACCTCTACCCCGGTCTCTGCCCTTGCCAAAAACAAAAAAGCCGTCTTGCGACGGCTTCCTTGCTTTTTTGCTGACAGCGCACCCGTTACAAACGGCGGATCAAAATTTCCAGAGGACTTGATCCGTGCGATTTGCCTGAAATCAGGCGGCTTTGGCGACCAGGGCTTT
>CANNRR010000356.1 GCA_947508055.1 Burkholderiales bacterium | reverse complement strand
GGTCTGGCCAACGATTTGATCAATGAGGACCGGCTGCACGAACTGGCTCTCAAGCCCCATATGGCAGTGCTGGACCTGCGCCAGTTGGCCGCTGAGGTGATGGCACGCTATGGCGCCAACCCCGAGGTGGTGGCTGAGTTGGGAACCGGTCCGCTGCCCATCACGGGCGACTCCACCCTGCTGGGTATTGCGCTGCACAACCTGATTGACAACGCCTTGCGCCATGGCCAACCCGCCGCGCCCGAGTGCCCGCTGATCCGCGTCTCGCTGCAAGTTCTACCCGATCATGTCGAGTTTCAGGTGGCGGACAACGGGCCCGGTATTCCTGACAGCAAAAAGGAGTGGGTGTTTGAGCGTTACCATGCCGGCCCTTATCGCGACTTCGCTGACAGCAATGGCAAGACGAGCACCAGCAGTGGCCTGGGTCTGTCCATCGTGCAAGACATCGCGCAGGCGCATGGCGGGCAGGCTTTGGTGCATGACAACCAGCCGCACGGGGCGACACTGGTGCTGAGCCTGCCGATTTAGCAGGGCATCTGCCCACTGCACAGACGTATGTTGGCGCAAACACCTTGCAAATACGGTCGAAACTAACATCGGCTTAGTGGTGGGATATTCGGCAATGGGATTGACCGGAATGTGTCTTCTGGAGCCAGCCACTTCTCTCCGAAGCTGCCCGTCAAAGTTGAAAGTCGGGAATGGAGAGAATCCTGGGCCGGCAACGCAGCGCAAAGAGTCGTTCACGACTACCCGCTTCCTGGAAGTTCAATTGCAATTGTTGAACCTCAAGTCGGCGGTCGCCCGCAAGCAGAAGCAAGAACCGGCGCGCCAAAATGGACCAAGTTGAGAGTACTGATTTACGGCAAAGCTCACTCCTGTTGCTTGGCGCTTTCTGCTGCATCGATCTGAGTCAGGTGCCTAAGCAAGGAACGCAGCTTGGCAGGTCGCACCGGCTTCCTTAACAGAACCAGCCCGGCATCTTCAACCTGCTGCCTTACTTGAGCATCCGTGTCTCCGCTGATCACGCAAGCCGAAATTTCCTGACCCGCCAAATCGCGCAACATGCGCACAGCTTCGATGCCGTTGATTCCACCGCCCAAGCGAAAGTCACTGATGATGAGGTCAGGTGGTTGATTCTTCTGCAACCGGTCAGCCGCCATCTTGGCGCCCTCGACTGCGATGACCGAATACCCCCATGATTCCAACAATCCTGCCAAAGCCTCTCGGCCCATCACATCATCCTCTATCACCATCACTAGATAGCCGCTTAATTCGCTGGGGACTGACGGCAGCAGGACATCTTCGTTTCGCGCGCCTGAGCTAGCTTTGCCAAGCGGCACCCTAATGCTCACGCACGTACCCGCACCCAGAGCCGAGCGAATTGACAATGGAAGGTCCAACAGCCGACAAGAACGCTCCACAATGCTCAGGCCCACACCTAACCCCATTCTGCGATCACGTTGCGGATTGGCTACTTGATAGAACTCCTGAAATACCTTCTTCTGATCGTCAGGCGCGATGCCAATACCGCCGTCACGCACCTCGATGCGCGCGTGAGTGCCAGACTGGGTTGGCCGGCAAGCCACCAAGATACTGCCACGACTGGTATACCTTATCGAATTGCCGACGAGATTGAGCAAAATTCGCCGCATCAGGGCAAAATCTGTTTGCAACCATACCGCTGATGGGCGAACGCGAAAACGCAAACCTTTGGCGGTCGCTTCGTTCGCAAGCCCATTTCGTATTGCATCAAATAGATCATTGATGGGAAACGACTGAATTTCGGTCTGGACTGAGTCGGGATCGAGGCGGGATAGATCGAATATGCCATCCAACATATCCTGCATTTCGCGCACGGCAGCATTCGCACTGGCCACAAGACCTTTAGATTGTGGATCCATCGAAAGCTGATCGAGACGGTCCATGAACATGCCCAAGGCATGGGCCGGTTGGCGCAGGTCGTGGCTGGCAGCCGCCAAAAATCGTGACTTGGCCAAGTTGGCTTGTTCGGCCTCTTCGCGCTTTTCACGTAAATCCTGTGCAGCCTGTTGCAGCGCCAGCGTCTGCCGTTCCACCTCGGTCTGCAGTTCCTTGGTGTAGTCAGCCATCAACCGGTTGCGGGACTCCACGGCACTACCTAGCCACAACCCGACCAAGGCGATGGCTAGCATGACCAACTGATATTGCAAGGCCAGTTCTTGCTGGTGAAGCACTGGAATCGCCAGAACCAAGCCGCCGTCGAGTAACGGTACCGCCATCACCGCGCCGCGCAGACCGTACCGAAACGTCACAGCCGCCAGCGGTAGTAACAGCAACAAGGCAATGAGCGGAAATTGCAGGTTCAAATCCAGGTAACTGGGAATCCCAAAAACCAGCAGCGGAGCCAGCAGTGTGGCCAGCGCAATATGCCAGTCGGCATTGCGATCGATCGCACTTGACCCAAGCGCGTACAAACTATTCCAATGTCCACCTTGCAAATAGCGCACGATGCGCGGCCAAGCACGTACAAACAACAGAGGACTCAGCGTGATGATGCCGATGAAATCACCAGTGAACCACGAGGTAACCGCGCGCGTCCATTGATGTTCGGCAACGATGCCGGAGTAAATCAGATGACCTGTGCCGACCACAGCACCCAACATGCTTGTCGCAATAACCACGCTGACAAACAAGACGCTTTGTGCAGGGTGCGCAAGATCGCTTTGGCCCCGCATCTTCAATCTCAGCGGAAATAGCACAACAGCGTAAGCAATTGGCATCGCACACCAGGCGTACACCAGCCAGCCCATTTGGGCAGTTAGGAGCCCGGGGGAAGGAAGGTCCGAAAAAGCGAATTGCAGCAAACTGGCGATGAGGGTTGTCGTCAGTTCAAGCAGCAAGGCGGGCCAGCCAAGAAGCACAAAGGCACAAAAACGAAGCCCTGCAGGTAGATACCATAGACTGGCGCCACCCAAAAAATCGGCAATTCTGGAGGCGTACCAAAGAGCCAGCCAGACGAGGATATAAACGCCAGCAGCATACGCAAGGCGATCCCGCTGTACCGACTTCGGAAAGACAAGACCTAGCGACGGGTTCATTATTTGCGCGTGAGGCTGATGGGCTGGGTCTTGATGTTGCCCAAATGATTCCTATTCGGGCGATCTGCACGATGGCGAACAAACCGCCTGTGATTTCCCAAGTATCTTGCGTGTCACCATCAGAGAGCGCGCACGATGGTTGCCGCATAGAAAGCAGGACATGGTTGGTGCCCGGAAGGAAGTTGCAGCAATGAAGGGAGAACCCAGTACTTTGGATTTGTAACGC
>CANNRR010000355.1 GCA_947508055.1 Burkholderiales bacterium | reverse complement strand
GGGATGCCTGGCCTATCCGAACCTGACGTTAGCGCCCAGTGACTGTGCGTTTGGACATCCAGTTCAATGGCGACTGACTGCTGCAGAGCGCTCGGCCTGCTGAACGGCCGCTTTGGAGAAAAATATTGAACGTCTCTTGATGGTCGGGTCCCGACTGTGGCATTTCATCAGCCACCGTCAGCTCCACCCACTTAACAGACGTTCAAGTAATACGGATCCAGAATCGACACCGTTCAACAATTGTGGATGTGGTCTGCAAGATCTCTTCAGGAGTTGACTGCGGTTTTGCTAAATTTCCCGCTATGCTTCCTAGCAGGCGCAATAATTGGCTGAACTTATAGCGGACCACACATGGCTCGGAAACGAAATAGCACAGCAGATGCACTGATTGATTTGGTAGCCATGTTGCCTTGGTGGGCTGGCTGCACGCTGGCGTTGGTGTCGTATGTACTGCTACACCGGGTCGCCACGCAGGATGTCGCCACCAGCGTGACCACAGATCGAGTCGGCACCATGATGGTTCAGAGCGTTTGGATGGGACTGGCCACTGCCGGGCAGTACTTCATGCCTATCCTGTGCCTCGTCGGTGCAGTAATCTCTGCTTTCAGGCAGCACCAACGCAAAACGCTGCTCGCAAATGCAAGTGGCGGCAAGGCAGCCAACGCCCTGGACGCTATGAGTTGGCAGGAATTTGAGATTCTGGTTGGCGAGGCCTTCGGTTTGCAAGGGTTCCAAGTTTCTGAGACGGGCGGTGGTGGCGCGGACGGTGGCGTTGACCTGGTGCTGCGCAAAAACGGCGAGAAGTTTCTGGTTCAATGCAAGCAGTGGAAGGCATTCACTGTGGGCGTCACGATCGTGCGCGAGCTTTATGGCGTTATGGCGGCCAACGGCGCCACTGGCGGCTTCGTCGTTACTTCTGGCCGCTTCACGGACGAAGCCAAGGTCTTTGCAGAGGGCCGCAATGTCACCCTGCTGGACGGGGTAGCCCTTCTAAATTTGATCAGGCAGGCACAAGCCGCGAGGCAGGTCGACAGCAAGGAGCCCGTCATGCAGGCGGCTCTGCGTCCAAAGGCAGTAATACAACCGTTATGCCCGTCGTGCTCCAAACCGATGGTGCGCCGCACGGCAAAAAAAGGTGGCGCAGCTGGCAGCTCGTTCTGGGGGTGTGTTGACTTTCCTGCATGTCGTGGGACCCGACAAGCGAACTGACGCCACCTTGTGCGCCGAATATGATGCAAGCTTGAATTCAATAATGACATCTGGGAGCGACCATGGCCAAGACTGCACCACAGCTGCAATCCATACTTTTGCAACTACTCCCTACGGACCACTCAGCCGTTGGCAATATGGCGCTCTGGGGCGAGTTTCAGGCGGCGGCCAAGGCGAGCGGTATCTTGTCTGTTTCCGAAGATGACTTCAAGACGGCTCGCGAGGCACTTGTCGAATCAGGCCAGGCGATAAAGGGCAAAGGCCGTGGCGGATCAACAGCACGAGCTACCGGCCCCAATCGCCCCGAGTTTGATCTCCAGCCTGAAGCTATTGCCATGAACCTGCCGGCCAAAACAGCCAAGCAGCAGGCGGGTAAAAGCGTCAAGCCAAAAGCAGCAACTCAAGCCACACCGCCTGGCGATCCACAGGTGCTGAGCTATCGGCACCCAGATCGCCGAAAAAATAATCCCGAGGTCGGCCTGGTCAACGAGGCTAGTGATCCCGAGCAGCCCAAAACGGTTTGGGGTCATGACCCGCACCTGGACCCGGCGCTTCAGTTTGACTCCGCCCGTGCCGGCGCTGAAAAACTGATTGATGACGCGCTAGCCGGTGACGACCCCGCCGCCATGCGCTACGCACTGGAAGAATTGCGACGCATGAGCGCACCCTATCTGCAATGGACCGGCAAGGCCGAGCGCACCAGTTTCGAAGTTGACACCGTCAGTCTGCATGTGCATGAGCGCATTGATGCCATGAGCATCTTGTCCGCAGTCGCGAAACGCCAACCCAAGAAGGACGGCAAGGTGCCCGTAGGAGGCTTCCAGCCCGGCCTTTTTGAAGCTCCATTCGAGAGCTTGCCGCTGCGTTCTGCGGTAGATTTTTACAAACATGACCGCGGCTGGGCTAACCGGCTGGTCGCAGGCGACAGTCTGCTGGTGATGAACAGCCTGCTGCAAAAAGAGGGCATGGCCGGCCAGGTGCAGATGATCTACATCGACCCGCCTTATGGCATCAAGTACGGTAGCAACTTCCAGCCGTTCACGAACAAGCGTGACGTGAAAGACCGCAGTGATGCCGACCTAACCGCCGAACCTGAAATGATCAAGGCGTTTCGCGACACCTGGGAACTGGGTATCCACTCGTACCTGACGTATCTGCGTGACCGGCTGCTGCTGGCGAAGGATTTGCTGAGCGAGACCGGCAGTGTGTTTGTGCAGATTTCGGATGAGAACTTGCATTTGGTGCGAAATCTCTTGGATGAAATCATGGGTGAAAGCAACTATTGCTCGACCATACAAGTTCAGAAGACAGGTAGTCAAGAAGGCGCACTGCTAGGTGCCACTGTTGACTTTTTGGTATGGTATGCCAAGGACAAAAGTCGCGTCAGGTACCGTCAGCTTTATCTACCGCGTCAAACTGGTGATAAGTCTCTTACTCGATACGACTACATTGAATTTCCTAACGGAGCATCTCGCAGATTTACAAAAACCGAGCATTTGGACCCGGTTAGTAAACCGGTAGGCAAAGCCTACCAGTTTACTAGCTTTATCTCGGATGGTCAGTCAAGTACGGGACAGGTTTTCGCTTTTCGTAGCCGTGAATACCAACCAAAGTCCACTTCACATTGGAAAACCTCGGTGGCAGGACTGGACCGTGTGGCACGAACAGGCAGAGTTTTCGAGGCGGACACCACGATTCGATACAAAAGATATCTTGATGATTTCCCGGTAGTGCCCGTTGATGATCGCTGGGAATCCATGCAAATTGGTAAAGAGTTGACTTATGTCGTTCAGACCGCAGATCGTGTCATCGAGCGCTGCATGCTCATGACCACCGACCCCGGCGACCTGGTTCTGGACCCGACCTGCGGCAGCGGCACCACGGCGTTTGTGGCCGAAAAATGGGGCCGCCGCTGGATTACCTGCGACACCTCGCGCGTGGCGATCACCCTGGCCAAGCAGCGCCTGATGACGGCCAGCTTCGACTACTTTGCCCTGCGCTACCCGCATGAGGGGCTCAAGGGTGGGTTCATTTACAAGACCGTACCCCACGTCACGCTCAAGAGCATTGCCAACAACCCTGAGATTGACTCCATT
>CANNRR010000354.1 GCA_947508055.1 Burkholderiales bacterium | reverse complement strand
GCCACCTGTGCTGACCAGACCTTGATCACCTCGCCATTGAGCACCACGGTGGCTACCGGAAAGGGATTGAACGCACGCACCCGGCGCACAATGGTCTGGGCATCCAGTCGCCAATCAATGGTCGCCTCGTGTTTCTCGATCTTGTGGGCGTAAGTCACGCCTTCAGTGGGTTGGCGAATGGGCTTCAAATGCCCGGCAGCGGCCTGCTCCAGCGCCAGCACGATCAGCTTGCCGCCCAGATCAGCCATGCGGTCGTGCAGGGTGGCCGTGGTGTCCGTCGCCTCAATTGGCATGGTGTGCATGAACAGCATGTCGCCAGTGTCCAGCCCCGCATCCATCTGCATGATGGTGACACCGGTTTCGGCGTCACCCGCTTCAATGGCCCGGTGAATCGGTGCCGCACCGCGCCAGCGTGGCAACAGTGAGCCATGGATGTTTAAACAACCAAACTTATTGCGTGGCGTGAGCGCCGCCGGGCCGCCCCAAGGCGCGAGGGCCCCCTCGGGGGGCAGCGAACCACATGCAATGGGGAGCGTGGGGGCCATATCATCAAGCAGCCACTGCGGCAGGATCAGTCCATAGGCGGCCACCACCATAACGTGCGCTTGGGCGTCGGCGATGGCCTGACGCGCGCTGGCAGCGTCTTCAGGGTATTTGCCGGCGAGTTTGAGACTACGCGGCTGTGCCACCGTAATGCCATGGTCCAACGCGAACTGTTTGACCGCCGACGCGTGCAACTTCATGCCGCGCCCGGCCGGACGGTCGGGCTGGGTCAGCACCAACGCGATGCTGTGCCCGCTGGAGTGCAGTCGCTCCAGTGCGACGCGTGCAAATTCGGGGGTTCCGGCAAAGACGATTCTCACACCAACCCTCCCTGCGTGCGTGCGCTCACAGGGCGTCCTCGCGCTGTGCCTTGAGCATTTTTTTCTTGATGCGGTTGCGCTTCAGCGGCGACAGATATTCCACGAACACTTTGCCCATCAGGTGGTCCATCTCGTGCTGGACGCACACAGCCAGCAGTTCCTCCGCCTCAATGGTGCGTGGCTGGCCCTGCAAATCAACTGCGCGCACATGCACGGCGTCAAACCGCTCGACACCATCGTAGATACCCGGCACGGACAGGCAGCCTTCTTCATTGAGATGGGTTTCAGTGCTGCTCCATACCAACTCAGGGTTGATCAACACCAGTGGGGCGTCATGCTCTTCCGACACATCGATCACGATCACACGCTCATGTACATCGATCTGCGTGGCCGCCAGCCCTATGCCCTTGGCGTCGTACATGGTTTCGAGCATGTCGGCCACCAGGGTCTGGATACGGGAGTCGACCACAGCCACCGGTTTTGCAACGCGGTGGAGCTTCGGGTCTGGGTAGCAAAGGATAGGGAGTAGGGCCATAGTTAACCAAAAGCAGGTCGCTGTCGACCCGCCAGATTTCGAAAATGTCGCTATTTTCGCCACTTTTCGGCGGCGGTGCGCTGGCAGGTGGCTAAAAACGTTGCCGAATCAAGGGCTTGAGCGCAAAATCGCGCGTAACTTATCAAGTTACTTTCTGGAACTGCAACACGATATGACGATACACCTGATGGCCAAATCCACCGTGGCAATGGCCAAGCTGGCAGCTCTGACCGCATTGACGAGTGCTTTCGTGACAGCGCCAGCTTGGGCTCAAAATTTCCCTATTTCCGCCGCTCAGAGACAAACGGCGAACGAAGTTGCACAGAAGGGCGTCCCGCTGAGCGAGTTGACGGCCGACGCACCCGACCGTTACACGATCAAGTCTGGCGACACACTGTGGGCCATCTCGGGTATTTTCCTCAAGCGCGCCTGGCGCTGGCCTGAGTTGTGGGGCATGAACCTGAACGACATCAAGAACCCGCACCGCATTTACCCCGGCCAGATACTGGTGCTTGAACGCAAAGACGGTTTCGCCAGCCTGCGACTCAAGGGTGAGCAAAGCGACCCTCCAACTGTCAAAGTTTCGCCGCGCACCCGTTACGAAATGCTGTCTGACTCGGCATTACCAACCCTGCGCTCCAACATCATTGAAGCCTTCCTGGCTGAGCCCGTCATTGTCGATGATGCCGGTTTGCGCGCGGCACCCCGTATCGTGTCAGCGCTGGAAAGTCGGGTACTGATAACCAAAGGCGACCGTGCCTATGCACGGGGGCCCGATGGCTCCCCCATGCTTGACGACCAGCCGCGAGAACAGCAGTACCGCGTCTTCCGAAATGCCACGCCATTGAAGGACCCGACTACGGGAGAAGTACTGGGCTATGAAGCTCAGTACGTTGGCAAAGCCAAGCTGGTGCGTAGCGAAGCAACGACCGTGGTCGAGAACCGTGATGGTAGCCAGAGCATGGCCTTGGTCCCGGCCACCATTGACATCATGGCCGCAAAAGAAGAGATGCGCGTGGGTGACCGACTGCTGCCTGAGCCACCCCGCCAGATTCAAACTTACACGCCGCGTGCACCAGATGGAAAAGTCGAGGGACGCATTGTTTCGGTCTACGGCAATGCCGTAGTCAATGCTGCACAGAACCAGGTGGTTGCTATCAACCGGGGTACCGCTGATGGCATGGAGCCTGGCATCGTACTGGCCATTCTGAATGATGGTGCCAGCGTGGTGGACCGCTCGGATGACAGCCGACCTTTGATGAAGTTGCCTGATGAGCGTAATGGTTTGCTGATGGTATTTCGCACCTTTGAGCGGGTGTCGTACGCCCTGATTCTTGAAATCACCGATAGCGTTCGTGTCGGTGATCGGCTGATCAACCCGCGTCAGTAAAGTCTTGCAGCATCGGCCCCGACGCTAGGGCACTTGTGTCGACACCTGCCTGGTCCATGGAACGAGAAGAGCTCTCAGCCTGGTTGCGTCTGGAGCTGACGCCGGGCGTTGGCAATACGACAGCACGTCAGTTGCTGGCCGCCTTTGGGTTACCCCATAGAGTCTTTGAGGCTTCGTCGCAGTCGCTCGAACAGGTCGTCAGTGCACGCATCCGGGCTGCGCTGCACCAAGAACCGGACCAGTTGCCACCCTTGCTGGAAACTACCTGGCAATGGTTGCAATCCGCCCCTTTGCAGCACCGCGTGCTGGTGCTGGGCGACCCTTCTTATCCACAATCGTTGTTGAACATGGAAGACCCGCCCTTGCTGCTGTACGGCATGGGCGCCGCTGAAATCTGGGCCAACGAAGGCTTGCGCGTTGCCATGTCGCGTTGTATCGCCGTGGTTGGCAGTCGCAACCCGACACCACAGGGTGCCATCAATGCGCAACAGTTCTCGCAGGCACTGGCCCAAGCCGGG
>CANNRR010000353.1 GCA_947508055.1 Burkholderiales bacterium | reverse complement strand
TGTGGCGGGTATGCAGCAGGCGCTGGTTCTGGCGCAGCATTGGCATGTGGATGTCTTGCTCGTGGACAAGGCGGGACGGTGGCAGGCGACCCCAGGTCTGAAACTGGTCTGATCGCCAGTTTTTTCAATGTGGCGGGGAAAGAGCTGCAACCTTCGCTTGATCCGAAAGGTTGCGCGCGGCTCGATTCAAGAGGCTTATGCCTCTCGCACCAGCATCAACGAAGTGGTGGTAATGCGGATCACGTGCTCCGCCACGCTGCCCACCAGCAGACGTTCAAAGCCACGCCGACCGTGGGTGCCCATCACGATCAGGTCGGCGTTCCAGGTGGTTGCGGCGTCCACAATCATGCTGGCCAGCCTGCGCTCGGCGGACTCGATGGCCAAGACTTCGGCCTGACAGCCCGCTGCCGTGGCTTGGGCCAGCGCTTGTGCCAGCAAACTGTTGCTTGCGGCGCGCATTTCTTCTTTGACCTTGTCCACATCAATGTAGCTGCCCAGACCCATGCCGTGCTGGCTCAGGGGAGCCTCGTCCGCAGCGTTGGCGATGCAAAGGCTCGCACCCAAAGCGCGGGCCAGCGCGATGGCCTCGCCCAGGGCCTTTTGTGCGGTAGTGCTATTGTCGATAGCGACCAGAATACGTTTGTACATGTTTGTTCCTAGTGGATTATTTGCCAGTGACCATCAAGGTGAAAGGCCAGACATAGGCTTGCATCGTGACGTACAGACCGACCAGGCTGGCCAGTGCGATCGAGTGGAAGAACACATAGCGCAGGATGTCGCCTTCGTGGTTAAACCAGCGCGTTGCGGTAGAGGCCACCACAATCGACTGTGCGTCGATCATCTTGCCCATGACACCACCGGAGCTGTTGGCTGCACCCATCAGGTTGGGTGACAGACCCAATTGTTCGGCGGCTACCTTTTGCATGCCACCAAACAACACATTGGATGCGGTATCAGACCCCGTCATGGCCACACCAATCCAGCCCATCAAGGTGCCGAAGAAGGGGTAGAAGACGCCGGTGTTGGCGAAGGCCAGTCCCAGCGTCGTATCGGTACCCGAAAAACGCGTCAGCGTGCCCAGGCCGAGCATCAGCACAATGGTCATTAGCGAGTAGCGCACCAGCCAGAAGGTGCGACCAAAGGTGCGCACGATTTCCATGGGTTTGTACTTCATGATCAGCGCGCCGATGATGGCGGCCAGCAAAATCCCGGTGCCGGTCGCGGACAACAGATTGAGCACATACACCGCCGCTTCTGGATGCGGTTTTGGCACCACGGGTGGCATTTTCATGATCAGGTTGTGAAGCCCTTCCATGACGAACTTGGGTGCGAAGATATTGTTCAGGAATGTCTTCACGGGCGGCAGGCCCCAGATGAACACAAATACGGTCAGGATCGCCCACGGGGTCCAGGCTTGAACCAATTGCTCTTTAGAGTATTTTTCCATCACGATGGGTGCCTTGGCTTCGCCACCGTCGGTCTCGTGACCTTTCAGGTTAGGAGAGGTCCAGATCGTCTTAGGCTGCCACACGCGCAGGAACAGGATCAAGGAAACCATCGACACGATCGCGGCAATGATGTCCACCAGCTCGGGGCCAATGAAGTTGGAAACGAGGTATTGGGGAATGGCAAACGACAACCCAGTGACCAGAATGGCGGGCCAGATTTCCATCATCGCCTTGCGACCGGCAAAGGCCCAGATCAGCCAGAACGGCACCAGCAACGAGAAGAACGGCAGTTGACGGCCAATCATGGCGGTCACTTCCATCAAGTCGTAGCCGTGCACTTTGGCCAGCGTGATGACGGGCGTTCCCAGCGCGCCGAAGGCGACGGGTGCCGTGTTGGCTATCAGGCTCAGGCCAGAAGCGGCGAGCGGCGAGAAACCCAGGCCGATCAAGATACCTGCGGTCACCGCGACCGGGGTGCCAAAGCCTGCAGCGCCTTCAAAGAAAGCGCCAAAGCAAAAGGCAATCAGCAGCAATTGCAAACGGCGGTCATCGGTGATGCCCGACAGCGACGCTTGCAAAATCTTGAAGCTGCCGTTTTGTTCGGCCAGTTGCTGCAAAAAGATGATATTGAGCACAATCCAGCCAATGGGCAGCAAGCCGGTGAAGCCGCCGTACATTGCCGCCGTGCCCGCCATGCCCAGGGGCATGCCATACGCAAAAACTGCGACCACCACGGCGGCCAGCAAGCCCATGCCGGCGGCAATGTGCGCCTTGATGTGCATAAATCCCAGTGCCACCAGCATCACCACCACGGGGATGGCGGCTAACAGGGTGGAAATGACCATATTTCCAAAGGGGTCGTAAATCTGGTTCCAAATCATGAAAATCTCCTTCAAATGTGTAAATTCGTGGCGTTAACTGACGAACGCTTCAGTAAAAAAAATGTCGGACGGCCTTTCAATGAGTCATAGACAACTCCTCGCGGCTGCACTCTTCCAGGAGGTAGGCAATAGAGCGGTAGGGGCGACCCGTTTCGGCAGTCAGTCCTATTTCGCAGGTGCGGTTGGTAGATACTCCCTCGCAGCACGTTGCGGGCAAGGCATCGTGCACTTTGCGCAGAGCATGCACATTGAGTTCGGGCACCACAAAACCGCGGTCACCGCCAAAGCCACAGCAAGTCACGCCTGCCGGCTCCACGATCTCGGTCGCGCAAGCCTGCATCAGCTGGCGCAGTTTTGCGTCTGAGGCGGTGCGGCGCACGCTGCAGTTGATGTGCAGTGCAATCGGTCCTTGCTTTTTCGTGATGCGCAAACGCGGTAAGAGTGCGTCAACGGCAAACTCATGAAAGTCGAGCAGTGTCAGGCGACCGGCGAGCACTTTTTGCATGCGCACTGAGCAGGTGCTGGCATCCATGATGACCGGGTAATAGCCGCCCTGGCCGTTGTCAGCCGCCTGCAGCAATGCGGTGGTGACGGCGTCGGACATGGCATCCGCTTCCTCAGCCATGCCCTTGCTGGCCAGCATCTGCCCGCAGCAAAGTTTGTCAAAACCCGCTGGCAGTCGCGGCGCATAGCCCGCGCGCACCAGCAACTCCATGATGACTTCGGGCAACGTCGCCTCATCGGCGCTGTTGGCGCCAAAAATGCGGCCACCGCAGGCCGGAAAATACACCACCGGGTCACCCTTGCCGCTGTATGGCGCCGGTATTTTCCCAGCGCGCGGCATGCCGCGCTTCCACTTTCCGCCAGACAGGCGGGCCACCAAACCGTCACCCACGATACCGGAGGCGACGTGGCCCAGTTTTATGCCCACGCGGGACGCTGTCGCTACTGCACCGAAATTGCCCGCGGTCCACTGCGCCACCTTGTG
>CANNRR010000352.1 GCA_947508055.1 Burkholderiales bacterium | reverse complement strand
GCCGTCCTTGGCTAGCTGTTCTTCTCGCTTGGCAGTACCGGGGTCGATTCCTTCTGCAAGTTGCGCCCGCGCTTTGTCGCGCCGCGCTCTTGCCTGAGCAAGCGATGTCGCCGGATAGACGCCGATCGCAAGCGTTTTTTGCTTACCAGCGAATCGGTAAGCCATGCGCCAGTACTTCCCAACTTCCATGACGTGCAAGTACATTCCGCCACCGTCGCCATGCTTTTCTCCACTGGATTTCCCCGCGTATTTCACCTTTTTTACAAAAGTATCATTGAGCGCCATGGTTGCACCTTCATTTTGTGTTGGTATCCGACTCTGACGGAGTTTCAAGTACCAACAAAACAACCAACAAAATGTTGGTATAAGTTGATAGCGGATGATAGCGGTTGAAACGAGAAAAACCCGCTCTCCATTGACGAAGGCGGGCTTTGCTTGGGTTTCCCCCGGTGCTGTGGTGCCGATTATCGGATTCGAACTGATGACCTACCGCTTACAAGGCGGTTGCTCTACCAACTGAGCTAAATCGGCACGCTGATATTTTAGCGGACTCTGCCAGTGCTCCTGAGTCCTGTGAACGCTATTTGACCCGTTTCAAGGCAGGCCGCGAACCGGGTGGCGGTGGTCGGTGGGGGTCGTTGCCGTCACCCGAGCCATCGGGTCGAGGCTCAGACTCCACGCGTGTCAAACCACCCGCCCTGGGCTCGGTAGTTTGCACTTGTGGCAAAGCTGTGAGCCGGGCCGCCTCAGCGCTTTCAATCGGAAACGCCATGCCCATTCCGTTTTCGCGTGCGTAGATGGCCAGCACCTGCCCCATCGGCACCGTGATGTCACGCGCCACGCCGCCAAAGCGTGCCTTGAACTCGATGAACTCGTTGCCCAATTTGAGTGAAGTCGTGGCGTCGAAACTGATGTTGAGAACAATCTCACCGTCTTTCACGTATTCACGCGGCACCTGCACCTGTTCGTTCACGGCCACCGCAACGTAAGGCGTATAGCCGTTGTCAGTGCACCATTCGTACAGCGCACGAACAAGGTAAGGACGCGTCGAAGTGGCTTGCGGGGCTGCAATCATCGGCTGGCTGTCAAGCGCTTATTTGCGCATGACCTTTTCGGAAGGCGTCAGCGCTTCAATATAGGCCGGGCGGGAAAAGATCCGCTCGGCATATTTGAGCAAGGGCGCCGCGTTCTTGCTCAAGTCGATGCCGTAGTAATCGAGTCGCCACAGCAAGGGAGCGATGGCCACATCAAGCATCGAAAAACCATCACCGAGCATGTACTTGTTCTTCAGAAAGACCGGGGCCAGCTGAGTTAAACGGTCACGTACGTGGGCCCGTGCCTTGTCAAGCAATTTCTCGTTGGTCTTGGTGGCGCGTGACTCCAAAGTGGACACATGAACAAACAGTTCCTTCTCGAAATTGAGCAGGAACAGGCGCACACGGGCGCGGTCAACCGGATCGCCCGGCATCAACTGCGGATGCGGGAAGCGCTCGTCAATGTACTCGTTGATGATGTTCGATTCGTACAGGATCAGATCACGCTCGACCAGGATCGGCACCTGGCCGTACGGATTCATGACGCTGATGTCTTCGGGCTTGTTATACAAGTCGACATCACGAATTTCGAAATCCATGCCCTTTTCAAACAAAACAAAGCGGCAGCGGTGCGAGAACGGGCAGGTAGTACCTGAATACAACACCATCATGGTGAAACTCCTAAAAAAACCAAAGAGTGGGAGGCTTTTGGCCGACCCACTCAAAAAGGTTCAAGTTGTTCGCGCCAAAACGCGACTCGAACCACGTACGCTGATTACTTGACGTCTTTCCAGTAGGCGATATTGAGTCGCCAGGCGCAAAAGGTGAAGAACGCCAGAAACAACAACACCCAGAGTCCGATTTGGACCCGTGTATTTTGAACGGGCTCACCCATCCACTGCAAATAGGCCACCAGGTCACCGGCAGCCTGGTCGTACTGCGCGGTGCTCATGGTCCCGGGCTTGAGCTGCTCCCAGCCCTTGAATACATGGGTCACTTGACCGTGTTCAGTGACATTTTCAAAAATCGCTCGACGTTCGCCCTGCAACTCCCACATGACGTGGGGCATGGCAACATTTGGAAACACCAGGTTGTTCCAGCCTGTCGGCTTGCTGTCGTCCTTGTAGAAGCCACGCATGTAGGTATACAGGTAATCCGCCCCTGTGCCGCCGGCGCCAGCGCGCGAACGTGCAATCACTGTCAAGTCCGGTGGGTTGACGCCAAACCAGGCTTTCGCCTGCTGCGGATCAATCGCCGCCTTCATGGTGTCGCCAATCTTGGCGTTGGTCACCAGCAGATTCGACTTGATTTGCTCCTGCGTCAGCCCGATGTCCTGCAAGCGGTTGTAACGCATGAACGCAGCCGAATGGCAGTTGAGACAGTAGTTGACAAATAGCTTCGCGCCGTTTTGCAAGGCCGCCTTGTCATTGACACGATCAGGCGCTTTGTCCCAGGCCGCGCCGCCACTGTTGGCATGCGCAGCCAGTGTCGCGCCGAATGTCAGTAGCAGACCGAGAATGATTCTTTGAGTGAAACCCATGTTCTTCATGACTTTGTCTCCCGCTCAGTGCGCTGTGTAAGTGACACGGTCCGGCACCGGCCTGCACTTGCCAATACGGCTCCACCACGGCATCAGGATAAAGAACGCAAAATAGAGCAAAGTCCCCATCTGCGCCATGCGGCTGAAGAGCGGGGACACTGGCTGCGTGCCCAACCAGCCGAGCAACACAAAATCAACCACAAAGACTGCATACAGTGTCTTGTGCCAGGACGGCCGGTAGCGAATCGACTTGACCTCGCAATGGTCCAGCCATGGCAGGAAGAACAGAACCACCACACCGCCGCCCATGGCAACGACGCCCCAGAATTTGGCATCGATCGCCATCATCGCCGCGAGCACCGCCGCCGCCATCACGACGATCACGCCTTTGAACAGGGCAGGCATTTTGATCTTCATGACCGCCAATGCCGCACCAAGAATCACGCAGGCCATCAGCACAACCATAAACTCGCTGGTGATGGCCCGCAACAAGGTGTAGAAAGGCGTGAAATACCAGACCGGTGCAATGTGCAGTGGGGTCTGGAACGGGTCCGCCGGGATGAAGTTGTTGTACTCCAGGAAGTAGCCCCCCATCTCGGGCGCAAAGAAGACAATGGCCGAAAACACCATCAGGAACACACCCACAGCGAAAATGTCATGCACTGAGTAATAGGGGTGAAACGGAATACCGTCACGCGGGATGCCCTGCGCATCCTTGTTCGCCTTGATCTCAATACCATCCGGAT
>CANNRR010000351.1 GCA_947508055.1 Burkholderiales bacterium | reverse complement strand
TGGCGGCCCTCACCACCAGCCAGATCGTGGCGCTGACCACAGCGCAGGTAGCGGGTCTGACGACGGCCAACCTGGGCGCGCTGACCACCGCCCAGATCGTGGCCATCGAGACCACCGACGTCCAGGCCTTGAAGACCAGCCAACTGGCGGGCATGAGTACCACCAATATTGCGGCCCTCACCACCAGCCAGATCGCGGCGCTGACCACGACGCAGGTAGCGGGTCTGACGACGGCCAATCTTGCGGCGCTGACCACGGTCCAAATAGCGGCCATAGAGACCACTGACATCCGGGCACTCAAGACAAGCCAGATTGCTGGACTGACAACGACCAATCTGGCAGCATTGACGACCGCTCAAATGGCTGCGATAACGACAACCCAGTTCATGGCGTTGACGAGCACCCAAATTCCTGTATTGTCAACGACTCAACTTGGAGCTCTGGCAGTCTTGGGCACCCCTGTCATCCTCGACCTCAACGGTGATGGTGTAAAGACACAGAGCATTTCTGCAGGTGTCAAATTTGACTTGTTTGCCAGCGGCCAAGCAGTCAATACTGGATGGGTGGCCGGTGGCGACGGTTTGCTGGTGATGGATCGTAACCATGATGGCTCTATCAACGGCGGTGCGGAACTGTTCGGCGAAGGTACAAATCTCGCGAACGGCCAAAAGGCAACCAATGGCTACGCTGCATTGGCTGAACTAGATGCGAACGTGGATGGTGTTATCAATGTGTCGGACAGCAGTTTTGCAGATCTGATGGTCTGGGTTGACGACAACGTAGATGGTGTGAGTACGGGCGCTGAGCTGCACAGTCTGAGTTCGTTGGGTATCACGCAATTGAGCTTGCATACGCAAACTTCGACTGAAACTGACAACGGCAATTTGATCGGTTTGGTTTCCAACTATACGACCGCTGATGGCGCAACGCATGAAATGGCAGATGTCTGGTTTGTCACCAGCAAGGCGCCGTCGGTGGAAGAGGTCGCGAGTGTACCGGCGCAACCGGTCAGCTTGCAGTTTCCGCCAGCAATTCTTGCTGCCGATAGTTCCGATCCTGCAGTTGCTGCCCCAGACCCGATGCGTTCGCAGGTGGGTGTCCTGGTGGATGCAATGGCAGCGTATGCTGGCGATGGCTCTGTAACGCTAGGTGCAGCTTCGGGTGAATCCTTGGCGCCGACGCAAATGGTTCCAATGTCCGTTGCAATGGCAGGGCCGGTCGTTACGGGTATGCTTGACGCAATGAAACAATTTGATGCGAACGGGCAACCTGTTCTTTCTGGTGCGCAAGCCCAGTCGGGACAAGTTTCTACGACGCTGAATACGACGATCCTTCGAAAACCTGACACCGATATACTCGCGTCGAGTTAAAAATTTGCGCGAGTTGGTCACAGGGGTATGAGCGAAAGTCTTTCAGCGAGTAGCAAGCAGACCTTTGTGCGCCGACTAAAAGAGGCACGCATCGGTGACCCTGCGGCACAGTACGATGTGGCACTGATGTACGCAAACGGCGTTGGTGTGGGAAAAAATGTCGCACAAGCCTTTGCCTGGACCAAAGCGTCCGCTGAGAAGGGCCATACAGTTGCTCAGTACCTGCTGGGTAGCGCCTATTCCAGTGGTCTGGGGACGTCAAAAGATGTGCATAAGGCGCTGCTTTGGTTCGTCAAGTCATATGAGCACGGCAACGAGAAAGCGGCGCTCAAACTAGCCAAAGTGCTCGGTGTTGAGCAGTTGGCGCTCGCCTTTCAGTTCCTGGTCGAATCGGCAGAAAAGGGAGTGGCCGAAGCGCAGTTGGCCGTCGCTGAAAGCTATGCCAATGCCGTTGGAGTGGAGCAAGACGGCCGACTGGCGCTGGACTGGTATCGGCGCGCGGCAGAGCAGGGCTTGCCTGGAGCGCAGTTTGCACTGGGGCAGGCCCTCGAACGCGGGATGGGCACTGCCGAGGATCTGGTGGTGGCAACGCAATGGTATCGCGAGGCAGCAGCACACGGCCATCCGGGCGCACAACTGTCATTGGATCGCCTCGATGCAATAGGCAGTGGACGCCTAAAGCAAAGTACCAAAAGGCGTGTTGGCAGTCGGGAGCGTCGAACAACAGATACGCGGTGGATCAAGTATGCGGCGCATGGTCGTGCAGAAGACTTCTACCACTTGGGGGTGATGTTTGAACTGGGCGTGAGCGTTGAAAAAAGTGCAAGACAAGCCAGAGTGTGGTTCAAGAAGGCTGCGGATGCTGGCCACGCAGATGCACAGTTTGCTTTGGCGCGTAGTTTTGAATCGTCGGACTCTGAGCTCCCAGTAGCCTGGTATCAAAAAGCGGCGGCGCAGGGTCACGCCGATGCACAAGCGGCACTTGCGGAGCGTTATCAGCGGGGTTTTGGTGTCGCACAAGACGGGATGGCTGCGGTGAACTGGTATGCAAGGGCCGCTGCACAAGGCCATGCAACGGCCAAATTTGGGCTGGCCACGTTGCTGCAAACCGAGAAGGACCCGATTATCTTTGATTTGCTCTCAGGAGCAGCGGCAGGGGGGCACTCTGGCGGCCAGTGCGCCATGGGAAATCGCTATGCACAAGGCACAGGTGTTGCACAGAACTGGTTCGAGGCCTGTCGTTGGTATGAGATGGCCGCCCAGCAGGGTGACGCATCGGCGCAATGTGCCTTGGCTGGCTGTTATGCCGGCGGCCAAGGAGTCAAAAGAGACACCGCACACGCTTTTTACTGGTTTGAGAAGGCGGCCGCGCAAGGCCTGCCGCAGGCACAGTGGAATCTGGGGGAGCTTTACGCGACCGGCTTGCCAGGCGTAGACCCGGACCCAAAGAAAGCCACCCAGTTGTGCAAGCGGGCTGCCAATGCCGGGTTTGCCCCAGCCAGCGCGACGCTAGGTGCTCTGTTTGCGCGTGCCAACAAGCATGAGCGCGCCGTTCGATGGTGGACATTGGCGGCGGAGCAGGGCGACCCGGAGTCACTTTTCAACCTGGGCCAGGCCTATCGATTGGGTTTGGGAACCACAAAAGACGAAGCAAAGGCGTTCGAGTTGTTCCTTAAGGCAGCGCTAGCCGGTGTGGCAGCTGCCCAGTCCCGCATTGGCTTGGCCTACGCAACCGGAGAGGGCGGGGCGCTGGACCCGATTGAGGCCTGCAAATGGATCGAACTGGCCGCAACGCGCGGTGACAAGGCGGCTTTGGCCAACCGGGCACGCGCCCGAAAGTTGCTAAGCCCTGCCCAGCAGGCGGAGGCCGAGCGCAGGGCCAGCGAGTGGACGCTTTCCCAAAGCAATAAGGCCTGAAATCTGCGTCCTTTTTGTCGCTTAAGACTGGGGCGAACGTGGGACCATGAACGGGTC
>CANNRR010000350.1 GCA_947508055.1 Burkholderiales bacterium | reverse complement strand
TTTTCAGATCACGACTGAAGAAGGTCTGGTTGTCCGCAGATGTGGCGATGCTGCGCCCGTCCATGCGTAAACTGGCCATCAGCATGCTTTCGTCGCGCGGGCTGGCGATGCCCAGCGTCCAGCCCTGCTGCTCATTGGGTTGACCCAGCGCCGTCCATTCACCCGTGTTGATGAGTGCTTGGGCAATACCGCTCGCCTGGAATTGCTGGCGGACCCGATCGGCGGCATAACCTTGGGCAATGCCGTTGAGCGTGACCGACATGCCTGGCTTCGTGAAACGAATGCGCTCCGCAGAGATATCGAGTGCTTGCCATCCCACCCGAGCACGGGCCTGCCGTACCGCAACGTCGGAGGGAAGTGTGGCGCTGCGCTGCGCTGATTCGAACACTTGCCATAGCGGCTGCACTGTCACATCAAACGCGCCGTGGCTGCGCGAAGAAACGCTCTGCGCTATTCGCAACAACTTGAGCAGATCCGGATGTGGATTATGCAAAACGCCATCGCGATTGAGGCGACTCAGCGCACTGCTCGGATCAAACAGACTCATTTGCGCTTCAATGTGGCGAATCGTGGCAACGCCCGCATCCAGCGCACGCTGCGCGCGCAACGGGTCGCGATGGGCAACGCGCATTGACAGCGAAGCTCCCAGTCCGACTAGCTGTCGCTCGTGCCACTCGAGCTCACCGGCATGGACTTCCAGCACGCCTACCATTACGGCGCCAAGACTTGCTTGCAAAAGCGTGCGACGTTTCATGCAACAGTCCTGGTTTCGGGGTGAATCGAAATAGTGGGGGTCGTGCGACGTTTTTCGAGAATCCGCGGGACGCACAAGGTATCACTTTGTTCAATGACCACGCAGTCAAGGCATTGGAAGCATTCGTCATAATCGATCTGCCCTGTTTTCTTGATGGACTGGTAGGCGCAGTCATGCTGGCATCGTTGACAGGGTTTTCCGCACTCTGATCTGCGGGCCAACCAATCGAACCGACGAAACCGTCCCAACAGCGCAACGCCTGCACCAAGTGGGCACAGATAGCGGCAAAAACCCTTGTACACCACCGCACTGAGCAGCAACATACCTGCAGCCCACGCAACAAACGGCCAATGGCGATCGAAGAGCAGGGTAATGCTGGTCTTGAAGGGCTCAACCTCGACCAGTCGATCGGTCCACGGAACGGATACCACTGCGCTAGACAGCACGATTGCGAGAACGACATACTTGATACGTTTCAAGTGTGCATCGGTACGCAGACTGAGTCGAATCTGTGGCACCCGCAGCAGTTTGCTGATTTGGCTTACGAGCTCTTGCAGGGCGCCAAACGGGCAGAGCCACCCGCAAAACGTACCACGCCCCCATATGAAAAAAGTAACAAATGCAAACACCCAGAGCGCCACTGTCATCGGGTCGTACAGAAAAAAGACCAGACTGTGCCCCGCCACCAATGCCTGGATGAGCGCGGTCAGGTTGACGATCGACAATTGTCCCTGGGCGTACCACCCAATAAAGCACAGTGTGAACAACAAATAGCCGGTGCGGAACCGCCGCAGGTTGCGTGGGTTGCGCATCAACCACGGCGGGTTGCGCAACGCCCAAACCAATACGAAAAATCCAGCCACGAGGAGCACCAGTTCCGATGCGCGATCCGACCAGATCGAGTGCCAGGTTTTGTTATCCGAATGGGCGGCTTCAAAGTAAGCCGAAGGCAGTTGCGAGAGCAGGGTCAAGTCTTTGCCCACCCGCTCCGGGTAAATCATGCCCTTGCTCCGGGTGACGCGTAGATCAAATTCCAATGCCTGCGCAGGGTCCAGTCCAGAGGGACCAATCACCCGAAACACCTTCCACTCGGCTAACTTCAAGGGCGCCGGCAGGTTCAGCACGGTATCAATGTCAAGGTCTCGAATTTCCAGCGGTAAACTGCCCTGGCGCAGGGTGATTCGGTTCGGTATGGCGCCGCGCACAAAATCGTCACCCAGCATCGAGTAACGACCGGTGACCAGCACCAGCAAGGCGCTGTCGCCGGGGTCAAGGCGACCTTGAAGATAGTCCCAGGCCTTTGGCGTGAGCAGGTTGCGTCCGACCGAGGGAACTTCCAGGTGGGCGACATGCATCTCGACAAAAGTGGCATCGGGTGCTTGGGAAACCAGTGGGTCAAGCCCTGCTACCACGGTACCCGCAAAGGCCTCCTCAAGCTGACGATTGGTAAACGTTTTCTTATTAATCAGTCCGGCGCGCATGAGACCATTCCAATCCATATCGCTATAGATATCGGGTTTGATGCGGGCAATCAAATCCGGGTCACGCCCCATGGCGTAACCCAATTTGGCGCGCGCCACTTTGAGTGATGCCGACAGAAGGCTCTGATTGAGAATGCGAACCGATGCTGTGGCTTTGGTCACGCCATGGATGAAAACATTGGCGTTGCCTACGTTGTTCCGCTCCGCGCCAATTTTGATATTTTGCTTAAGCGACAGGCCCTTGTACTGCTCTACAAAACTCCACATCGGTCCTTCGCCCAGGCCGTCCAGAAATACAGGCTCGTGTTGTGACAGAACCCGCACGCTCATGAATTCGCCCTTGGTATCCAACGCGATCAGCAAATTGAAAGGTGTCCCGGAAAAACCCGGAATTGGAGCCAGGTCGATCGACTCAAACACGTAACCAATTAGCGGAGTGGTGGTTGCGTCCTGCTTGAAAATCGGCCACACCGGCAACCCACTCTCCTTCTCTCCGACAATAAGAGGCGAAGGAAAGTGGGTCAGCATGGAGGCCCTGGTCATGATGCCCGCCTGTGCCAGGAAGCAACAGACCGCCATCCACAGACCAAGTCCTACCTTCAGGACGCGTGTGATGTGTCGAAGCATCATTGCCCGCTTTAAGCGTGCGTCCCCCAACAATCCCGCCGCTTAATGCGAAAGAATCCAGAACACCAATTGACGCGCATCACCTTCGGAGATGGCAACCGCATTGGGTGGCATAGCGATACCGGTGGCCTTGTTCTTCCAATGGCTGGAATAGGGGTTGGAGCCTTCCAGCACGATACGGGTTAAGAAGTCGGCAGCGCCGGGTTTGTCTTTGTATTGCGCGGCAACGTCTGCCCATGCAGGGCCGATGGGTTTGGTTCCGTCTTTTTTGTCAACGTGTTTCAGGGTATGGCAAGTGAAGCAACCGGCCGTGCTGGCCATTTTTGTTGCCTTCTCGTCATTGACGGGGTCTGGTGCTGCGTAGGCCGATGAGAACACGAGAACTGCAGCTAAGCCAGCCAGTAAATTGCGATGAATCACGGTGAAAATCTCCTAAGGATGAAAAATTAAAGGGGCAGGACCAATCGCAGTCCCAGCGTCCAGTTTCGCCCGGGCGCGG
>CANNRR010000349.1 GCA_947508055.1 Burkholderiales bacterium | reverse complement strand
TGCGGCAGCGCCTGTCATCCTCACTTAAGCTAACATAGCAATACAGCTTGAAAAAAGCGACTGTCATCATATTGTGTCGGAGTCAATACTGTGAAGATCCTCCTTTCTCTCGCTCTGTTTTTTTCCATTTCCACGGTGTCTTGGGCTCAGGTGAATAAAGAATTGGTCGGGAAATACCAGATGGACGTGCAGGGTGGCGACACGCTCGAACTGCGCGCCGACGGCACTGCCTCGCTGGCGGGCGACAACATGAAGTGGGCAGCCAGAGGCAACCAACTACAGGTTGGCCCTGACGTGATGACCTACGTGCTACAGGGCAACCGGCTGGTCGTGAATGTGGGATCTGTGCAACTCGTTTGGAAGCGGCTAGGCAGCGCAGGCAACAGCTTGTCGCCGATGGCGAGAGCCGCAACCAAAGCCAACACGCCAGAGGCATCGGCAGGCCAGAATAGTGGCAACCCACAAGACGCGCAAGCGCGGCAGGTACTCACCGGCAGTGCGTGGTGTTCGTTCACTTATAACAAGGTCAGTGGTACTTCGACGACGCGCAAGGTGGTCTTTCGTCTTGACGGCGTAATGACCATCAACGGTGGTGCCGAAACCTATAGTTCTGGCTACGGGGGCACCTATGGGGGGCAATCATCGTCAGGTGGCATGATGCTGTGGAAGGTCGAGAATCTCCGCCTGCTTATTGATCAGCGCAACGGCACCGGGTTTCAGGACATCGGTCTGACCACCAGCAAGAATTCGAATGGCTACCCGGTCCTTCACGCAGAAGGGCGTGAATACACAATGTGCAGCTGACGAGCGGAGGTCGTTGGGAGGGTCCGCGGTCGACTACCCGGCCTTCTTGACTATGGCTGGGGTCGCGTGAACGGGGAGAGTCTGGCGGGCAGTTCCTCCACACACTAGGACGGCATGTATGGTTTCCTTTTCTTGGCAATACGACTTTGCTGGTGCAGCGCGAACGTGGGCGGCGACCATCATGTTTTGCGCCACCGGAGTGATTTGTGGTCTGATTGTTCCCTTTACCCTTAGCCCCTCACCAGTTCCTGGTAGCTTGTACTCAGAAGGAATTGTGGTCCGCATGGAAGCAGACGATGGGATGGTCCGACCCGTCTTCCAGTTTGCAGATCAAAACGGAGTAACGCGTGAATTCACGTCCGGACTTTCATCAAACAGATCAGCGTACCACGCAGGTGAGCGCGTAGCGGTCATATTCAACCCTGCGGATCCATCTAACACTTTCGTGCAGGATGATAAGGATCTGATGACCGTCTTCTGGATCACGCGCATCCTCGGTCTCGTGTTTGCCAGCATTGGCCTCGCGATCCTCGGAATGAAGCTCAAGGGCATGGACGATGAGGTGATCTCACGCATCGGTGGACTGATTGGCGCACTGACCTATGCCATTCCTGCAAGCTTTGTTCTTCCCGGATTTTGGGTAGCCTACGGTTTGCGGCCCAACTGGTTGTTCGCGAGTGATGCAACATTCGGTTTTGACCAGTGGATGATTGGTGCAATCTTTAGCGCAACAGGTCTGCTTGTCCTCGTTGGCACTATCGCCCAATATCGCTATCAAGCACGTACGGGCGAGACCGGATGGTTTTGGAGTTGGAGTCGATCGAGCAGCAAGGAAAGATAGGCAACTGAAAATTGGGTCAAAAGCACACCACTGGACTTGTTCGGCACGCGGGCCCGTTGGCGCGTTCCAACTGGTTACCCTTCAGTCAAAGAAAGTGAGGATAGGAAATGGCAAAGATCAAGGTCAACGGCGTCGAGTTGTTCTATGAAGATACGGGGGGTGCTGGTCAACCGATTCTGTTCAGTCACGGGCTGCTTTGGAACACATCACTATTTGCGCCGCAGGTAGCAGCTTTGAGGGGTAATTTTCGCTGCATTTCATATGACCATCGAGGGCAGGGACAGAGCGCAGATACTGACAGTTCCGAGATCGGGATGGACTTATTGACCGAGGATGCCGTTGCCCTCATCGGCGCGTTGGGACTCAAAAATATTCATTTTTGTGGGCTAAGCATGGGAGGTTTCATCGGAATGCGACTCGCTGCGCGCTTCCCACATCTTGTGCGCTCACTCATTTTGTGCGAAACCTCGGCGGACGCCGAGCCTCAAGAGAATGCAAAAAAATACAGGCTTCTCAATTTTGTAGCCAGGTGGATTGGCCTGCGATTCGTCACGGCCAAGGTCATGCCGATCTTGTTTGGCAAGACGTCATTGGCAGATCCCATGCGTGCTGCCCAGCGAGCCACTTGGGAGAAACAATTGGGCGAAAACCGCAGAAGCATCTGGCGGGCCGTCAATGGCGTAATAAACCGGGCTGCGGTTGTCGATGAACTGCCTCGCATCAGCGCCACTACTCTGGTGATCGTTGGTGAAGAGGACGTTGCGACGGTTCCTGCGAAAGCTGAGCGCATTGCCAAAGCGATTCCAAATGCCCGCTTGGTGCGCATTCCAAAAGCCGGTCACAGTTCTACGGTGGAAGAGCCTCAAGCGGTCAACGCCGCAATTCTTGATCTTCTTACGACTCTTCCTGTCGCCAACATGGCACCCAAGCTATGAACCCACAGACCATCCTCTCGCAATACGACAGCGGCCAGCTCTGGGCTGAGCCTCCGAGCGATGCGACAGACTTTGACGTGCCCGCCGCATATCAGTGCGCACTGGGTGTTCGAAACCTTCGCATTGCACGTGGCGAGGCTCCCCGTGGTTTCAAGATTGGATTCACCAACCGCAATATTTGGTCGCGCTACAACGTCTATGCGCCTATCTGGGGCACGGTGTACGACACGACGTTGGCATTCTGTGAGGGCCACGGCACGATTTCACTAGCGAGCGACTGCCAACCGCGTATCGAACCCGAGGCAGTATTCGGCATGAAGTCAACGCCAGTTCCCGATGCATCGCTTGACGAGCTTTTCAAGGCTATTGAGTGGGTTGCACCAGGCTTCGAGATTGTTCAGTCACATCTGACAGACTGGAAGTTCAAGGCATCCGATTCGGTGACCGACGGTGGTCTGCACGCACATTTGTTGGTTGGTCGCAGGATTCCGATTGGCACCATAGCAAACAGCGCCAGTCAACTTAACGACCTTATGGCCGCAACGCAAGTCAGCCTGATGAAGGATGATCAGATCATCGACAACGGGTGTGGCGCTAATGTGCTGGACAGCCCGCTTCGCGCCCTGCACCACTTTCTGCTGGAGCTCCGCCAGTGTCCGGGTGCTCCTGATCTGGCGCAAGGTGATGTCGTCACTACCGGTACCTGGACAGACGCCTGGCCTGTTAAGTCGGGAGAATGCTGGACCGCAGCCTTTGGCATGCCGCTGTCCCAGTTGGAAGTCAAGCTTCGATAGTGGGTATCTGCCCCGCCCCAGCGGACTTCCTCCCACATCATTCAAAG
>CANNRR010000348.1 GCA_947508055.1 Burkholderiales bacterium | reverse complement strand
GCGCTATTTCACCGAGAACATGGAAGACAAAATCGGCAACATCGCCGCCGGTGCACTGCTCGGATTCATTCTGGAAGAGATCGGTCCGGTCATCTACAACAAGGCGGTCACCGACGTCCAGGAGCGCCTGCAGTCGCGCATCATGGAAGTCGACATCGAAATCCATGAAGACGAGTTTCAGTACTGGCGCAAGTTTGACCAGTTGCGAAAGCGCAAGTAGGCTTGTCGATCGAGCAAACCTGCAAAGTTCATTTTGGAATATACAATGTATATTCATTAGGAGTCGCTTCATGGGTACAGCCACCATTTCAAACACTCAGTCCCGCGTGTTGCCTTGGGGCAATGCGCTTGGCTTGCGCATTACCAAGGCGGTTGCCAAGGTGGCAGGCGTCCAGTCCCATAGCGCGGTGACCATCACAGCCGAACCCGGACGCATCATCATTGAGTCCGTTGCAACACGACCCTCGCTTAATGAAATGCTGGCGCGCTTTGATCCGTCGCGCCATGGCGGAGAGGTTATGGCTTTCCCGCCTGTCGGCAAAGAAGTGCTTTGATCGTGGTTACAGCCCAAAGAGCAGCGATCTTGCCCGAGCGGGGTCAGATCGTGTGGATTCAACATGATCCCCAGCTTGGCCGTGAAATGCAGGGAATGCACCCGATGTTGATCATTTCCCCCAAGGCGTTTGTTCAGCGCACCGGGCTGGTGATTGGGTTTCCCATGTCGCATGCCGAGTTCAATAGTGACAACCCTTTTGCAGTGGCAGTTCAGGGGCCGAAGAACGAGATTGGCTACATACTTTGCCACCAGCCAAAGTCATTCGATTGGCATGCCAGAGGGGGTGGGCAGCATCCTTGGGGTGCGGCGCCAGCCAAGGTCATGCGCGAAGCCCTTGATCGGCTGGATGCTATCTGCGGAATTTGCGAACGTTGAAAAATTGATCCGGCTTTGGTGCAGGCAAAATCGGTTCGGAATGTATATTGCATTTAGGCAAGCTATTGCTACAATGCAATATAAATGGATGCAGAGCCAATTGCCAGAGTCAAGGAAGTGCGCGACGACGGTTCCGTCGTAGAACTCGTTGTCTGGCGCCTTGCACAACCACTTTCACCTTGCGTGCATCCGTACAAGTACCGGCTTTACTTCGGTGCTGATGGCCAATGCCGGGTGCGCTATGACAACGAGCGCGGCAAGGGCGATCACCGACACGTCAACAATGTCGAGGAAGCCTATCAATTTGTATCAATGTCTCAACTGCTGGACGACTTCCAGCACGATGTCGAAACCTGGAGGTAGACCATGAAAGCCGTCATTGAAATCGCCCCGCGTGGCTCGGTATTCGCCGTAGCGCGCAATCAGCTCAAGGCTGCCGAGACCGACCCCTTATTCGGCGCCGATTACCACTTGAGTTTCGAATCCGCCCGTGCCTTGTTCGCCGAACTGACGCCCGCGCGCATCGATCTGTTGGAGTCCCTGCGCCAATGTGGTCCCTGCTCGGTCTATGCACTAGCAAAGACAGTGGCTCGCAACTACTCCAACGTGCACACGGACGTCGCCAAACTGGAAGAGCATGGTCTAGTGCAACGCACACCGGAAGATGCAGTGTTTGTGCCGTTTGAGTCGGTCGAGATTCACCTCGATTTGTTCAAACAGGCGGCTTGATGGCAGGAAACGGACGTTTGCGATGAAGAAAAAACGCGATATTTTTACCGAGCTGACCGAAGGCTTTGACGCGCTGAAATCGCAGCGGGAAGGCAAGCCCACGTCACCCCTGACCGCGACGAGCAATGCACAGTCGAAAGCCAGGAAAAAGCCCGCGCCAAGCCCAACTCCGAAGCGACTCTATTAATCCGCGCAATGACGCAGTTTCTGGACATGATGCAGCAGTTGGAGGTGGCTTCAACCTGCGGATAAACGCGATATCCACCTAGGCACCTGGCATTAACTGTGGAATTCAATCTACAACTTTTTGGGCTCACATCGCTGGTATATTGCCAATTCATCTAGGCAACTTCAGGCAGGCGGCATCCTATGTATCGCATCAACCACCAGACGAACCGAATCACAAAACTGAAGGAGATGAGCTTCTCAGAACTGGGATATACGGAGCGAAATCATTTGCAGGAATGGTTGGCCAATCAGCCGGACGCGTTGGGTGAAGAACTGCTCATCATCCAAAAAGAGTTTGACGGCTTCGATGACACGAAGGAGCGACTTGATCTTTTGGCAATCGACAAGCAAGGATCGCTGGTCATCATCGAAAACAAGTTGGACGACTCGGGCCGTCACGTGGTCTGGCAATCGCTCAAGTATGCCTCGTACTGCTCAGCTTTATCAAAATTTAAAATTGCGGAGATTTACCAAAAATACCTCGACAAGACCGACCCCGGCAAAGACGCCAAGCCTCTGATCTGTGAGTTCCTTGGAAAAGAGGATTTTGAGGAAGTTGTTTTAAACCCTGGAAACGACCAGCGACTGATAATGGTTGCCGCCGAGTTCCGCAAGGAAGTGACATCAACCGTCCTATGGCTCTTGAAGCACAAAGTCCTTGTTAAGTGTTTCAAGGCGACACCATTCCGCGATGGACCCGATCTTTTCCTCACGGTCGAGCAGTTGATCCCATTGCCGCAAGCCGAAGAATTGATGATCGGCATATCTGAGAAAGAAGTGGACGAGCAGTCTTCGGAAGTGGGTCAAGTCACCCGCGACCAACTGCGCATCGACTTTTGGCATCGAACGCTGGAGACGCTGCAGGAAAACAAAGTCGCGTTGTATCGCGGTGTGGCGCCCAGTCGAGGCCATTGGTTGAGTACCGGCTCAGGGCTCAGTGGCGTTCAATATGTAATGATCTTCAACAGGGATGAGGCCCGCGTTCAATTTGAATTTGGCACTGCTTCGAAGGAACAGAACAAGATGCTTTTTAATGTTCTGAATGACCACGCAGCAGAGCTAGACAAAGCGTTTGGCGCACCGCTTTCGTGGCGAAGAATGGACGATAAGAAGGCATCTATTGTGGGATATGCAAAATCTTTTGACGGCCACAATCGCGAGAGTTGGCCTGAAATGATTGCTTGGCTGGTCGAGCACATTCAGCGCATGGAAAAGCTGTTCAATCCACAGATACCGGCATTGAGATCGGCACTTCAAAAGTTTCAAGGAGTCGCGGTTTAAGCGGCGCTCGCTACGCGAACCACGGACGCCACTCGCAGAGATTGGGGCGTGGGCGCCCGCCGATTTGTGGGCATTTCACACCATGAGGCGGGTGCCCATGCCCCAATCTCTGCCACCACAATCACTCCGACGACTGCTGCAACGCCCACATCTCCGCATAGCGCCCGCCTGCCGTCAACAACTCGGCGTGAGTACCTCGCTCAAGAATCCGTCCCGCTTCCATCACCAGAATCTCGTGCGCATCGACCACGGTGGAAAGG
>CANNRR010000347.1 GCA_947508055.1 Burkholderiales bacterium | reverse complement strand
TCACCGTTAATCGCCGTTGTGATTCCAATATATCGACGGTCTCCTTAGCGCGGATGGCGACCAGCTTCGCACGTTTGTCGCGCACAAGATCGGTATTTTTGCCGGTCAAGGCATGTGCATCGGTAGCTGCCTTCCTTGCGTCCGAAAGCGATGCCTCGGGATAGGGCCGCTTTGGCATAAGGGATGCCCATGTTCTCGTGCCCGTTAGGGGATTGACCTGCCTGATGGCCCAATATGCTCCACCAGACCTAAGACGAAGATACAGGCCACCCCCGTCGTGTAAGCTAGTGCCGGTTGGCTTCTTAATCCAAGCTTTGATTTTTAGGTCACTTAAAAGCTCTTTTGCCATCTTGATCCTTGGGATACCATCTGGGATACCATTTTAGATTGGATTTGGCTGGATCAAAGAGGACATGTGTGGATTGTGGAGCTGAATGAAAATTCGTAAGTTGTTGAAATTAAATGACTTCTTCTGTTTTTATGGATGTCGCTGGAACTCGTTGGATCGAGAGGGAATTGACTACGAACCAAGGGGTAGTGGGTTCAATTCCTGCCAGCCGCACCATAAAGGGAAGGCCTGCAATCAAATGGTTGCAGGCCTTTTGCTCATGTGCCGGTCAAGGATGCATGCGGGCGAGCAATTCGGCCCAATCGAAATGAACAAGGCTTTCACCAAGGAATCGGATGACGCGGAGGACGACTCGCAGTTGCCTGCGTTACCGATCGGGGTCAAAAATTACATTACGCCCCACGGCTATGCCCGCATCCGCGCTGAACTGTTGAACCTGATTGACAGTGAGCGGCCCAAAGTGGTGGAGATGGTTCATTGGGCGGCCAGCAACGGTGACCGATCCGAAAATGGTGACTATATTTATGGCAAGAAGCGTTTGCGTGAGATCGATCGACGGATCTGGCTTTTGACCAAACGTCTTGAAATCATGCAGGTCATAGATCCTGCGATTCACCATGGGGGTGACCAGATCTTCTTCGGTGCAACCGTGACCTATCTGGAAGGAACGGGCCTAGAGCGCACGGTGACCATTTTGGGCATTGACGAGTTTGACAGTGCCAAAGCGCAGGTCAGCTGGGTCTCGCCGATAGCTCGGACTTTGCTTAAAGCCCGCACGGGTGATGTGCTGCGGCTTGCGACACCGGCGGGAATCATGGAAATAGAAGTGACTGGGGTTCAGTATCCCGATCCAAAACCCGACTGATCCAAGCAAGTTCAGGCCCGCTCTGCCTTAAGCACAGAGGGTGTCCTTCGCAGATTGCGCAGCGCAATATCGAGGTGGTTCAGGTCACGCACTGCAATGACAAAGCGCAAGTTGGCCGCATCCTGCACGGATTCATCTTCCATGTCGATGTGCGTGATGTCAGCTTCGGCGGCAGACAATGCTGCCGCTACGCGGGCCAGTACGCCCTTGCCATTGGTGACGGTTACCAGTACTCTGGTTTCAAACGTGCGAACCGGGTCGTCAGACCAGTCGACGCCGATAAAACGCTCACTGTCTTTATGTTTGAGCTTCCTGGCAATTGCGCAATCGCTCGTATGCACCATCAAACCTTCGCCACGCCCCAAATACCCGACGATGCTGTCGCCCGGAACCGGCCGGCAGCAGGAGGCGAATCGGACCGATGCATTCTCGCTGCCATCGAGTATGAGGCCACCTTGTGACACTGTCTCGTTTGCGGTGTAGCGCGCGCGTGTGAGCAACACGGCATCTGGTTTCTCGCCACTATCGGTCAGGAGGGTCAGCAGGCGTTTGGCAACGATGCTGGCAATCCGTTTACCTAAACCAATGTCCGTCAATAGCTCTGAGCGACTCTTGTTGCCGCTAAAACGCAGCAACTTCTCCCAAATTGGCCTGTTTGCACTTGTTTCCTCGGGCAGCTTCTCAATTCCCTCGGCTCTGAGCGCTTGCGCGAGCATCTGTTCGCCCAGACCCTCTGATTCAGCGTGCGCCAGTGTTTTGAGGTGATGTCGAATTTTTGAACGCGCTCGGGCTGTCCGCACAAAACTCAGCCAGGCTGGATTCGGTGTGGACACGGGTGCAGTGACGATTTCAATGACGTCGCCATTCTTCAACTCGGTCCGCAGCGGCACCTGCTCACCGTTGATCCTTGCTGCCAAGGTGCGGTCCCCGATATTGCTATGGATCGAGTAGGCAAAATCGACGACCGTGGCGCCTCTGGGCAGTGCCATGATCTGGCTATTGGGCGTGAACACATAGACCGCATCCGGAAAAAGATCGACCTTGACGTGATCCCAAAATTCAGCGGCGTCCCGTGTTTCGTCCTGAATGTCCAGCAGTGACTGCAGCCACTTTGATCCGAGTCGGTCCCCGTTGCTTGTCGCCTGCGGATTGTTGACCTTGTACAGCCAATGGGCGGCCACACCGGACTCGGCGACCAGATGCATGGCTTCGGTGCGTACCTGGAATTCAACATTGACGCCCGAGGGGCCGACCAAGGTGGTGTGAAGCGACTGGTAGCCATTGAGTTTGCCAATGGCAATGTGATCCTTGAACTTGCCGGGTACCGGCTTGAACAACTGATGCAGTGTGCCTAGAGCCGTGTAGCAGTCGATCACGCTCGGAACCAGAACCCTGAAGCCATAGATGTCGGTCACCTGAGCGAAGCTCAAGTGCTTTTCATCCATCTTCTTGTAGATGGAGTAAAGGGTCTTCTCCCGGCCCGCAATCTTGACCCGCATGCCGCTGCTGGCAAACGCGGCTTCCAGTTCCCGTTGCACTTTTTGAATCAGGTCTCTTCGGCGCCCGCGGGTCTTGGCCACAGCCTTCGACAGCACCGCATAGCGCCAGGGTCGCAAATGGCAAAAGGCCAGGTTCTGGAGCTCGCGGTAGGTTTGATTCAAGCCCAGACGGTGGGCGATCGGGGCATAAACATCCAGAGTTTCCGAGGCGATCCGTGTCCATTTCTCGCGCGGTGCATCTGACAGGGTGCGCATGTTATGGGTTCGGTCGGCCAGCTTGATCAGGATGACGCGCACATCGCGAGCCATTGCCAATAGCATTTTCCGAAATGACTCAGCCTGGTTTTCTTCCCTTGTATTGAAATGCAGTTTTTCGAGTTTGGTCAGACCGTCCACAAGTTCGGCCACGGACGATCCAAAGCGTTCGATCAACTCAACTTTGGTAACCCCGCAGTCCTCGAGGGAATCATGAAGCAGCGCCGCCATGAGCGCCTGGGCATCGAGTTTCCACTCAGCACACTGGGCCGCCACGGCAATGGGGTGGGTAATGTAGGGCTCGCCGCTATTGCGGAGTTGTCCCAAATGGGCTTGATCGGCAAAACGGTAGGCCAGGCGTACCTGCTCGAGGTCAGTGGTTGACAGGTAGTCGAGCTTCGCGGTCAAGCTGGCAAAACTGGCCGCCTCCGCGTTTGCGGCTGCGGGACCGGGCGTCGTCACGACGCGACCAT
>CANNRR010000346.1 GCA_947508055.1 Burkholderiales bacterium | reverse complement strand
GAGCCGATTTCACGCAGGCGCTGCATGGCATCAAGTACACGTTGGGGCTGCTGCGCCGACACCTGCGCACCTGTGCCAAGGGCGACCAAGCGGGCCACCGGCGAGCCATGGCGCGTGATGGTAATTTCTTCACCGTGCGCAACCGCGGCAAGCAACTCCGAAAACCGGTTCTTGGCTTCAAATACGGCGAAGGTTTTCATAAAAAAAGCCCTGGAAATTATGGATAGCCATATTTTGGCATGGACGGGGATTTGGTGCAATCCGCCTTGCATCTGATTTGGCCTGTCTTTATGGTGCCAAGGTGCGCCCCAGCGTCCCCAATGGTAATTGCGCTATTCCTTTCGTCATTGCGAACGAAGTGAATCCATGACTTCTTACTGCATCGACTCACGCGTGTGATACCGGTGCGTCACGCTGTGAATCGGGATCTGTGTACGCACTACGCCGTGCAGTTCACCCAACTGCGCACAGCTGGGACGCCGATCGGGGCAAATGATCTCTGGATCGCCTGCCACGCGCTGGCGATGGACGCCACATTGGTTACCAACAACACCAGTGAGTTCAAACGAGTAACAGGCCTCCAACTGGAAAACTGGGCCAGCGGATGAACTCGGGTGCCTCGAGCGACGGTCGAGGGGTAGTGGTGTCTGGAGCCTATTTCTTCCCAGGCACCCGATATTCGGAATGCGCGGAAAACGCACCAGCGGTCAATTCCACATCACCGGCGGCTACACCAGCACGCCTGGCGGCCTCGCGCCAACCGTCGACTGCGGATGCGACTTCTTCGACGATCTGATTGGCACGCTGCGCAGAGAGCCCGTAAAACCGGGCGGTCGTCAGAACCGTTTGCAGGCTTGGGCGACTGTCCGCATCGTCGATATTCAGCACATGTTCTGCCTTGTCGATGTTTGGATTGACGTCAAACGCTGGCGCAAGCCGCCACCCGTTGGCGCCGAGCACATAACCATGGTTGCGCAAGTGGTCGTCCCTGTTCCCGACGGCCACATTAAAGGCAACTCTGCGAAATAGTTGTTCCAGGTCCGACCCAGCATGGGCGCCGTCTCCCTTGGAGCGAAGGAACTGCGCCAGTTCGAGATAGCTGGTTCCTTCGCTGTGTTCCTTGCGCAGCAGGGTCATGGCAGACGCATAGAACCGTCGTGCGCCCTCGACGCGGTCAAAGCGTTGAACACAGAAGGTGTGGTGGTCGCTGTTGAGTCGAGCCAGTTTGGCGGTTGGGACGTCGATGCCCGCTTGCTTGGCCAGACCATGCACCACGTATTGCGTCATTGACCAGTGTGATCGAGCGGTCGGCAGAACTCCTGCTGGCCGGTAAACATATCCGTGTCATTGAGGACGATGAAGCATTAACTAGCCAGGATGCCGCTGACCTTCTCAATGTTTCACGTCCGCATCTGGTCAAGCTGCTGGAGTCGGGAATAATTAGCCAACTACCAAAAGTCGGCCGCCATCGTCGCGTCGCGCGCTCTGCCGTACTCAAGTACAAGCGCACCCGCGATGCGCAACGTGAATCGGTTCTGCAAGAACTCGCCGCACTATCCCAACACCATGGGCTCGGTTATTGACCATGACCCCGGTTGTAGTGCTTGATGCTTGCGTGCTATATCCGGCGGCGCAGCGCGACCTCTTTATGTGGTTAGCCGCTGGCGGTGATATTCGTGCGCACTGGACAAACCAAATTCACGATGAATGGATGCGCAATGTCGAACGCGATTACCGTGTGACTTCGCGATGACGAAAGTGGCGGTACTGTTCATTGAAAGGAGCGTACCCAGCGCAGTGGAATCGCGCCGAGTTCCTGCGAACTATTCCAGGATCTGATTGCGCAGATGTTGCCGTAGCGACGCGGCGACCCAGGTTTGTTGGACACGTTGGACTTCAGGCATCAATCGCCACGCTGCGATGACGAAAGTGGGTCGAGTCCTTGAAATTGCTATTGCACCATGTGCTATGGCTAATTAGAATCGGGCGGTGAAAAGAGTTTTCAAAACCAAGACGTTTGATCGCTGGGCTCGCAAGTTGGTCAGCGATGCACTGCTGCTTGAAGCTGCACGTGAAATTGAACGAGGACTGTTTGAAGCCGACCTGGGCGCAGGTGTGTGCAAGAAGCGAGTCGCGCTGCCGGGGCAGGGCAAGAGTGGATCTACGCGCACGTTAGTGGCAAAAAGGCACAAAGACGCGATCTTTTTCTTGGCTGGGCGCGAGAAGAATGCACCGGGTTCTGATTTTTCAGACAAGGAAGTGGATGCTGCGAAGATTATTGCCAATGCGCTGGCGAGTGTGAACATGAAAAAACTCGACGAACTTGTTACTGCTGAAATCTTGAAGGAGATTCTTGATGTCAAATAGAAAAACTACAGAAGACAACCGTATTCTGAGCGAGATGATGGAAATGGCGCAGGCCCTGCAGGGGCAGGCTCTGATATCCAAACAAGACATGGCGCGGATGAACCTGATCTGCCAGCACCCGCCCGAGTACACATCGGAAAACGTGACCTTGATCCGGGTGGAAAAAGCCAAGGTGAGTCAGGCGGTATTTGCTTCCATGCTGAACGTCAGTGTTTCTGCAGTTCAAAAGTGGGAGTCGCCCAGCTCTGGCAAGCACCCTAGCGGCGCTGCGGCCAAGCTATTGCAGCTTATCGACAAGAAAGGGCTGGAGGCGATTGTTGCCTGAGCTGGGGAATTTGGGGTCATTGTGATCACAATATCGCAACGCCCGCAGCCATTGCCGCCTCTTTGAGTTGCGCATCCTGGGTTGCAATGGGCAGTCTCGATGGAATTGAAACGGGTGTTCGCCAACTGATCCGCGATGAACCGTTGGAGACAACCGTTGTGAACTACCGCGGTGAGCGACTCGCGGTGCCAACTTAAGCGGAGATTCTGCGCATCAAGGGGGTGTGTTTGGCATCGAGATGGATGAGGTTGCTGTTCCGGCCAAGAAGGCAAAGCTGGACAAGCGGGCGGTGGCAAAAAAGGCTGTGGTCAAGGCACAGACAAAAGCTGTGTCTCCTTCCTCTGTGAAAGGCAAAAAATCCAACGCTGGTTCAAAAGTGGTCGCAGTCAAAAGTCGCGGTACGGGGAAGAGGGCGACACCAGTGACGGTGATCAAGCCAACCAAAAGGGCGACCGCGGCGAAGAAGGCGGTGACACCCAAGCCGGCCGCTAAGGCTGTGGCGAGTCCACTCCCGCCTGCAACAAAAAGATCAGCAAAGACTACGCCGACGCGCGTGCCTGAAACTGCGAAGCGTACTGTGGCGAAATCTCCGCGCCCAGCCCGATAGATACCATAATAGATAAGAACAACCGCTATCGGGTCCACCTTCAGCGCTTACCTGAAAATCACCGTTTTGTGACCGTTGATCAGCACGCGGTGCTCGCTGTGCCACTTCACGGCCCGCGCCAGCACCTGGCTCTCGGTGTCGCGCCCCAGTGTCGTCAGGTC
>CANNRR010000345.1 GCA_947508055.1 Burkholderiales bacterium | reverse complement strand
TCAACCCCATCGACCGACACCCAGGTCAGCCAAAGCCGCCAGGTGGTTGCCGGGTTGGTGGCATAAGACGCAACCGTCCCCTGAAACTCGCTCAGCAGCACCGCACTAGCAAACACCGGCAATTCACCGCTGATCCAGGTCGACCCGTACAGCCTTGATTTGGCATGGCCGTGCCCCTTTGTGTAGGTCTGCGCATCGCACTCCACCAGGATGTTGCTGATGGCCGCACTGGCGGCAAACCCGGTAGGCACCGGCGGCGGGCTCAGGTCAGCCTCATAGGTAGGTGGCGTTACAGGAAGCAGCGGCGTAACGCTCTTACCGCCACCCGCAAACCTGGCATCCAGCGTAGCCATGCCCGAATCCACCAGATCACGCAGCGTCACCCCCCGGTTCAGTGCGTCCCCCCGGTTGCCCAGATAGACCGACAGCACTTCCCGCACCCGCTCCAAAAAGTTGGGCGAGCTAATCGGCGGCAGGTCCTTGCGATCATCGATGCTCATGTCGAAGCAACTATCTCCCCGCCCCGCTCGGAGTCAACGCAAAATTAATGGGGGTCAGACTCCAATTACCCCGAAAACATACGTACTTGTAAATTCATACCAAATAGCGCATACTTCATTTTTATCTTGCAAAGGTACGCCATGGATGCGATAGATGTAACTCTGGCAGAACGCGGTCAGATTGTGATTCCCAAAGAAGTGCGTGACGCGATGGGACTCAAACCCGGTGCCAAGCTGCAAATTCGCATGGCAGATGGGCGACTACTGATCGAAAAAAAGGTGGCGCTCGACCTGAGCCGCTGGGTTGGCAAGGCCGTTGATGATGGTTTGACCACCAACGAGGCCCTGTCAGAACTGCGTGGCCGCCCGGTGCCTTGGCAGGCTGGAGATGCCAAAGCATGAAAACTGCTGTTGATTCAAGTGTGCTGTTTGACATTGTCAAAGGCGCACCCGGTGCCCTTGCGGCTCAGACTGCGTTAGAGGCCGCACTGGCCCACGGCAGCCTTTGCGTCTGCGCGGTGGTGGTGGCGGAACTGGGACGTTACTTTTCGAGCGAACAAGACTTGCGCGAGTTTTTGGTGGCGTGCCAAATCGATCACGACCCGCTGTCAATGGAGGCAGCGCTGGAAGCTGCGCGCATCATGCGCGGCTATGCCCGAAACAAGGGACCACGCGAGCGTGTCGCCCCCGACTTTCTGATCGGCGCCCACGCCACTCAACAAGCTGATGCGCTACTGACAAGTGATGCTGGCTTTTTTAGGAACTACTTTGCGTCGTTGAACGTCGTTACACCATAACAGGCACGTACCACACGACATTATTCGCGTATGAACACTTTGACGTTCAAAATCCCCGCCGCCTTGGAGCAGGAATTACTGAAACTCAGCGAGCAGGCTCATGTGAGCAAGTCTGAGCTGGTGCGCCGCGCGCTGACGGCATTTATTGCTCAACGTAAAACGATGACACCATTGGTGTCTGCGCTGGACCAGGCGGGTGGTCTGGTGGGCTGTTTTGGCGGTGGCCCTATCGATTCATCATCCAACCCGGAGCATTTGAAGGGTTTTGGCAGCGTATGAGCGGCCAGCTGGCATAAAAGGGCATAAAAGGGGACGCTACCCTTTTTTCCTGGGCGCCACCCTCATTCCAGAAAAAGCACCAAAAATGGTACACTTTGAAAAAATGAACCAGACAAAAGTGCTCAAAGACGGGCCGAAGCTAATGGCCGTCTTCTTCCGCCAAGGTGCTGGCGGGTCGGAACCTGTTCGCGAATGGCTAAAGTCCTTGCCCCAAATAGAAAAGACAGAGATAGGCAAAGACATTCTGGCGGTGCAGTTTGGCTGGCCACTGGGGCTACCTCTGGTTGACCACGTTGACGCAGACATATGGGAAGTTCGCACAAAGCTGGCAAACCGTATTGCACGTATCTTGTTTGTGGTCAACGGTAGCTCGATGGTGCTTTTGCACGGCTTTATCAAGAAGAGCCAGAAGACACCAAAACCCGATCTGGACTTAGCCAAAGATCGGTTGAAACGACTGAAAGGTTTGAAATGAAAAATGACCATATTGGATCGAGCTTTGAAGACTTCTTGCGAGAAGAAGGTATCTACGAAGAAGTCGAAGCCGGCGCCATCAAAAAAGTAATCGCCTGCATGATTGAGCAGTCCATGATTGAAAGCCGTGTTTCGAAGAGCGAAATGGCGCGTCGTATGGGCACCAGCCGCACCCAGTTGGATCGACTCTTGGACCCAGCCTATCAATCCGTTACCTTGGCGACGATAGCCAAAGCCGCATCTGCTCTGGGCAAGAAAATCTCGATCAGTTTCGGTGACCTGCCGCCGATGAAGGCAGCATAAGACCAGCGGCAAATCCTTGCAGTCATCAAGACTCATGTCTGCGCCAACTCCCGCATCGAGTGCGCCACCGCCACCCCCTGAATCGCACCACTCGTCTCCACCAGAATCTGGAAGTCAGCCCCGTAATACCCACCCGGCAACCGAAACGGCTGATCTGAGGCCACCACCTGCGTATGCCTGGGCACCGCATCAGCATAAAGCTTGAACGTCACCGGGTAGTTGTCCGCCACCACTTGCGCACAAGCAAAGCCCACCACCGGTTTTGGACAGCGAAACAGTTTGCTCTTGAAGGTCACCGTCTTCGGGCTACCGGCATCCCACTTCTGCACGTTCACGCCATCGAGCACAAAGAGCGCGTCCTGCAAATCATCAAGGTACAGCGCGTCAATCCCGAAGTCTAAAAAGTACATCCCGTTGGGGTTGCTGAAGTCGTACACAAACCCCTTGCGCACACCGCCCTGGGTATAGAACCCGATGTACCTGCGTTCATAGAGGCAGCCCTTGATCGAACCCGGGTTGATCGCCTGCCAGTCATCGCGGGTCATGATGCCATTCGGGTTGTCCTGGTTGGGTCCGGTCAGTAGCCTTGACCCGCTGGCGCCAACATAAGCCAGGCCATCGGGAGAAGCCCACACAACACCGTGGCCCACACCCACGGCCGAGAGCGGCGCAATACAGGCCTGGCAAAACTCGACGGGTTGCTCGTCCATGGCGTCCGGTGTGCCGCCGGTGATGATGCTCGGGTTGCCGTTCGTCAGCATCACCAGCGTCTGGCCATACGTTGCGAGTGCCACCGGTTGCGCATTGGTCGGCAGGATCTCATAGGCCAGCGGCCAGGCGTAAAAAGTGTCGGCCTCACAGAAGCGCACGGAGCGCCCTGAAATCCCGGCCATCATCCCGTTCCAAAGACCGGTGAGCCAGCTCAGGTCTGAAGGCGGCATCAGCCAGGTCGTGCTGGGCAGCGTTTCCTGCAGCTTGCGACCATCGTCCACCGTGCTGCTCAGCGTTGAGGCAATTTCCCGGGCAAAGAAGAAGGCCGCATCCCCACTCAAGCCAGACTGCGTGCGGTAGACGCGAATCCGGTTGATGCCATAAGCACCAGAAGGTGGCGCCGC
>CANNRR010000344.1 GCA_947508055.1 Burkholderiales bacterium | reverse complement strand
CGCAAAGATGTTTGCCGATGGCACGACAGTTGGCCGGCGTCAGATAAACCATGTTGGACTGAACCGCCACCCAAGGCGATCGCGATAGGGGATTGAAATCTTCGCAGGGTCTGCCCGATCAGTTTAAGAACGGGTTTGAGTTGATCGAGGCCTGCAGCAAATGTGTTGAGGCCGTTGACAGGTGCCGATCATGGCCTGGGCGCAGTGGTCCGGGCGCGTTTCACATGTCTTTCGGTGGACGGCGCGCAGCGCCTCCCACAACGCTGCGAAGCAGCGTTTCAAGCTGTACCGATTTGGATGCTTGTGCATCATGGTGGCGCCCGTCCTTGCGGCAATAACGTGCTGCCCGGTGAGGGCAGTTGTCGCAACCCCAACAGCGTTGCGACGACATGCAGTCGCCCCGTCTTGCAGCACGGACACTGCGATACATCCAATTTGAGAACGCGCGCCATGAAGGCTTGGGCCGACTCCACTGCCTGGGGGTTGATCGCAGGCATCTGCAAAGCCAAACGTGCGGCGTCGAGTTTTACGGCCTTGCAGGCCGAGGCCAGCACCCCGTAGTGGCGAATACGTTTGACACCGGTGGGCAAGACGTGCAGCATGAAGCGGCGCACAAACTCAACCCCCGCCAGCCTCACCATGCGTTTGCCGCCCTGGTCGTCAGCGCGCACCTTGAACGCCACCTCGCTTTGGCCGACACAGCGAATGCGCTCGTTGCTGATGGCCGTACGGTGCGTGTAGCGGCTCAAATACTCCAGCACCTGGGCTGGCCCGCCCATCGGGGTTTTCGCATACACCACCCATTCGTGTTTGTAGAGTTGCTTTTGTCGCTGCTGCCAGGCGGGGGCGTCCCCCTGCGGGTCGTGTTCAATATTGCCGTTGCTGTGTGCGCCGACCAGCGCCGCCATGAACTTGCCCCGAAACACCTTGGAGAGTGCGTGCACCGGAAACAGGAAGTTGGGTTTGCGTGTTGGCGCCGCCCATTGCCCATCCTTGTCCAGCACCCCACATGCCATCACTGCGTGGACGTGGATGTGGCGCTGCAAGTCCTGGGTCCATGTATGCAGCACCAGGCTGAAAGCTGGGGTGCCGTCTGCACTGCCCATCCACTTCTGGTTGGCGGCAAACTGCGTCAAAGTCAGTGCTGCGCTGGCAAACAGCGTGTCAATGACCCAGCGCGGGTGCATACCGTACAAACCGTTCAGGCTGTGTGGCAACGTGAACACCAGGTGCGCGTACGGCACCGCCAATACCTCGCTCAGTCGTCCTTGCAGCCAGGCGTCTTTGGCCCGTGTGCCGCATTGCGGGCAGCACCTATGCCGGCAGGAATGGTATTGCCAGTGGCTGTGACCGCAGGTATCGCAGGCCAACTGCTGCCCACCCAGCGCGGCGCTGCGACAGGCAACAATTGCCCGCCAGGCTTTGGCCTGCGGGGTGCTTAATGCGTGCGTTGCCAGATACGCCGCGCCAAACTGGCGCAGCGCATCGGCCAGGGCGGCCATGACTGATGTGCCGGGTGGCTACAGACTGGGTAGGCCGGCGAGCAAGTCCAGGGGATCGACGCCCTTGGGCGGGCGAAACTGCGGGCTGATGAGGTGCATGTAGCGCGAAGTGGTGCCGATGTTGCCGTGTCCCATCAGCCGCTGGATCGTGACCAGATCAACACCGCCTTCGAGCAAGTGGGTGGCAAAGGCGTGGCGCAGCGTATGAACGCCGCCGCGCTTGATAATGCCGGCACCATCACGGGAACCCCAGTAGGCGCGTTGGGCGGACTTGACGCTCAAAGGTCGTCTGCCGCCACGCGCGCAAAAGAGCCAGTCCCGCGATTTGGTCTTGCGTACGTAGGCTCGTAAAAGCTCCAGCAGGGTGGGCGAAAGCAAGGTGTAGCGGGTCTTTGCTCCCTTGCCACTCTCGACCCGAATACACATGCGGTCAGCCGCACTGTCTATGTCTCGCACCCGCAGCGCGCAGGCCTCAAACACACGCAGTCCTGTGGCGTAGATCGTCTGCAGGATCATTCGGTATACCGGATTGGTGCAGGCTGCAAACACGCGCGCGATCTCCTCACGCGAGAGCAACTCCGGTTGTGTCGCGGGAACCTTGGCCATCGGAATGTGAAACTCTTCGCGGTCGTGGCCCAGCACAGTCTCATACAGAAACCGGGCCGCGCACGCTGTCTGGTTCATGCTGCTGAAGCTCACGTGTCGGTCCTTGACCATGTGCAGCAAATACGCCTGCACCTCAGCGGCGCTGTATCCGCCAGGGTCGCGTCGGTAATATTTGGCCATGCAGTAAATGGCCCTGACGTAGTTCCTGCGCGTACTTGCCGAAAAACCGCGTTGCAGCATGGCGTCCGCCATGCGTTGACGTAGGGGTGTCATAACAATTCTCCTTGAAAGCGGGGGAAATTCCCCACCTCCAAGGCTTCACCTCTATGCCCGCGCGTGCAAGCACCACATCAAATAAAACCGCGATGGTGGCCTGTGAGGACCTACCACCGCGGATAGCGGTTTAGTTCATCGTTGCCCTGCGGCCTGCCAGGTCAAGGATAACTATTCAGTAATCTGAGCGACCGCTTAGGCTTTCAGAACCGTGGCCGTGAATGACTGGTCTTCAATTCGGCCGCCGGCAGGAATGGGCACCAAGGAGCTGTTCACGGCCGGCCGGTATCTGGCATCAGAACAAGTTGATCTTCTGACGCGACACTGTTCGTCCGACGAACGGCTTAGGAGGAGCCACCCCCCAGGACTCTGAGACGTAGCCCCAACTTGTCTTACACCTCAGTCTGCTCTGCCAGATCGAGTGCGTCATCAACCTCGATTCCAAGATAGCGCACGGTGCTTTCCAGCCAATGGTGGTCAGGCGTGCAGCGGGACATAGTCCGGTGCGGGAGATAGTCCAGTTTCGTGTGCCCAAGCAAGAGCTGCACTGCTCTCAAGTTTTTGGTGCGCCGATAAATCAGTGATGCTTTGGTGCGGCGCATGGAGTGCGTGCCGTAGGCTGCTGGATCCAAACCAATTTCTTCGACCCATCCGTCCACGATTCGGGCATATTGCCTTGTTCCAAGATGTGGAGACTCATGTATCCGACTGGGAAACAGGTAGTCATCGGACCGTAGATTGGCTGATTTGATCCAGGCAGTCACAGCCTCCTGGGTTGGCACGGTGATCTCAAACTGCACCGGCCGTGACGTCTTCTGCTGCATAACGATGGCACGGGGAGCCACACGTTCGCCATGGCATATGTCTCGGACCCGCAGTTTGACCAGATCACAGGCGCGCAGTTTGCTGTCCAGGCCCAGATCAAACAAGGCCAGTTCCCTTGTACGGTGCTCAAGTTGAAGCCGAACGCGGATGGCCCAGATTTCTTTGAGCTTGAAAGGTGCTTTTTGTCCTACCAGTTTTCCTTTGTTCCACGGCTCTGGCCGGGACTGACTGGATGTACGTTCCATGATGAACTCCTAAGTAGT
>CANNRR010000343.1 GCA_947508055.1 Burkholderiales bacterium | reverse complement strand
TTCCCGATTGTTGAGGACCGCAATGGCATCCGCCTGAAGTCAGGCCAGTCTCGCAATTCTGACTGTGAAAGCAGTGATCCGTCATGGCCCTATGGGCAATGGCTGGAACGTCCCTTCAACCCATCAATGCCACCAAGTGGCAACAACGGCAATGACAGCAATGACAGCAATAACGACCGCGACCAAGGACCCGATGGCACGGTGCCACCGAGCAGCCCACAACCCCCCGCACCAACGAAAAACACAACCGATGTTGGCACGGGCACCACCCAGCAACTTAACCCCATCCCCAAGGAGAACACCATGGATAAATTAGAACTGATTGAACACGCCCAACACTTTGCACCCGAGGGCACGACAGCACGCGTTTACAACGTCAAAACGGACGGCGACAAGCCGACCGAGTACAAGGGAGTCATCGTGTCGATTCACGAGGGCCAGGCGCTGCAAAGACTCAACGACAAAGGCTCCTTCGTGGTGCACCAGGCCGATGGTCTGGCCGTCGATGACGTTGTGCAGGTCACCTATGCGGGCGGCACGCGCAGCGTTGCTCCATTTGTGCCAGGCACCGCGCCGGTAGTAAGTGTAGAGAACGTCACCACGAGAAAATCCAAGGCGGCAAAGGGTGCGAAAACGACAATCACCAAGGCAGCAAAATCACCGAAGGCCAAGGCAAGCAAAGAGCCCTCCATCGATAGCGACCCTTCTACGGACGCCACGGCCACTACGACTATCGATGCAGCGGGCGACGATGCATCACCCGTAGTTGATGAGACTGCCGAGCCAGTGCAACCCGCCAAGACCATGGAGGGCATTACCAATGACTTGTACCGGCAAGCCGCAGAACGCATCGTCGCCGCCATTGATGCCGGAACTTCGATTTGGCAGAAGCCCTGGAAAGGAGCAGCCAATGGAGGCCGTCCCCACAATGCCCAGTCAGGCCTCAATTACTCGGGAATGAACCGGGTATTGCTGACCTTTGACATGGTCGACAAAGAGTCCTCGGATGCCCGTTACATGACCTACAAGCAAATCCAGGCGATGGCCCGCGAAATGGCCAAGAACGGTACCCCAGAAAAAGACCTGCCCCACGTCATGAAAGGGGCCAAGGGCTTGCCCATTTACAAGATGGGTTTCATTGAGAAAAAAATGCCGGTGCTCGACAGTGCGGGCAAGCCCAAGTTGGATGCCGATGGCAAGCCTGTGACACGTATCGTCAAAGGGCGAAGTTACCTTCAAAGCTACGTGGTTTTTCATGGGAGCAACATTGCAAACCTGACCGCTTTGCCGGACACAGCGGAAAAGCAGCAATGGGAGCGGGCGGCTGCGATAGAGGAGCTCATCGACCAATTGGGGGTGCCGGTCAAAAACGAAGCCCAGAACCGTGCGTATTACAGTCCATCAACAGATGTAATTATGATGCCCTTGCGCAGCCAGTTCGTCGACACCCTTGATGAAAATGGAGCGGTCATTGAATCTGCGCGAGACAAGTTCTACGCGGTTTTGTTGCATGAAGCAAGCCATTCCACTGGACATTCGAGCAGGATCGGCCGGGACCTCACAGGCAGACCTGGGGACGGCTCATTTGCCTACGAGAAGGAGGAGCTGATTGCGGAAACAGGATCGACATTCCTAACCCAGTCTCTTTTGGGAGTTGGAGCGAACTCCGAGACCATCAAGCGGACCGCAGCCTATCTGGAATCCTGGAAGTCCTTGATTCTTGATGACCCCAAAGCACTCTTCGCGGCGTTCTCCGCCGCCGAGAAAGCAGCAGACTGGGTCATGCAAAAGCACCCCATCCAGTTGGAAGCAGCAGCCAAGCTGGCAAGCGAAACTCCCGGTATGGGTCACACCATGGATGGTGTCAGCCCGACGGTCATTGCGGCCATTCAAACGGTGGAATCCAAACAAACGATTGCGGCTAATCCTTGGTCAGCACCTTCTGTCGCGCCTGTTTCGAAGTCATCAAGCGCACATGCCGGTTTTGGCATGTCGCAGTGAAGCCAGGGCCGCACCATGAGTACATTCATTCACTCCGAAACACCCAAGCAGCTGCACGCCTATCTGGCGTTGGAGATCGCACAGCCCGATTCCGTTCGTGATTCTCTGATTCATGATTTTCATGCCGCCATGCTGGCAACCGTAGACTCCCTGTCCGCTGAGGCAATGCTGGCCACCCAGGAATTGGCCATGGCCTTGTCCAACAACCATCGGATGTTGTTGCTGCGTGCAGATGTCGGTTTCGGCAAACTGGCATTTGGTGACTACGGTCGCAATGTCACTTCGTTGATCAAGGCCGGATTGGCAGAAGAAGGCCATGATTTTCAGGGTGCACCGGTAACATTTTTGACCCGCTCCGGACAGCGTTACGCATCGAGCTTGCAACGCTATGCCCGCGAGTTGGAGCGGGGGCTGCCGTATTCAAGGCATTTCCCGTCCAATGCACCCAGTGCACGCGCCCATGAACAAAATGCGCTCTGGGGTGAAAACGCCGCCTTTCAGGGCGATGTCGTAACCCCTGATGGCGTGAAGCGTGCCTGGTCGAACCGTCATGTTGCCTTGTTGTTTGATTCGACCAATGCGCAGAACAACAAACACCTACCCTTGAGCCAATCACCGGACAACGCAAAGAATATTCAGACAGTCGATATTCAGCGGATATGGCCCAAGGATCTTGAGGGGCGCTCCAGAAAGCCTGTTGTGCCGGTGGCCATCTCCGGCACGCTTGCAGCCGAGGCAAAGACATTGACCGATTCTCAAATCGTGTGGCTGTCCAACGGACAGACCCTGGATTCGAAATACGTAGATGCGGTGCTTCGCATTCACCCCAATGCCCGATTCAGCTACGACCCGCATGAGGCACGCCAGGGCGCAATCACCATCTCGGTGCCGGATGCTGGGACTTCGTCACAGGGTGACAAATCGGCGGAAAGAATTGTGGGCATCCTGATGGGAACGGTCACTGGCAAATACGACAACATGCCAGCGGGTGTCTTTGATGCGCTCAACGCGTACTGGGAGGCCAAAGGCGTACCAGCCAGAGTCGCGGCAGTGGAGCGCGCCATGGAAGAGAGTCTGAGGGCATTGCGCGGGCATCAAGTCAGTTACCTTTACCAGGATCGCAGCCACAACCTGATTCTGCGTGGCGAGTGGGTCGAACCACCGAACGGTAGTCTCTATCTCAAGCTCCAGTGGGACAGCGTAGACAACAAGCACTTGCATGAGACGGCACGTCATCAAAACATCTTGTTGGTGGGGCCGTCCTCGATGGCCAGTGGCACCGACATCCGTGGGTTGGATGCCGCCAGCATGACTGCACGATGGAAGAGGGAAACTTTCGTGGCCAACATCACCGCTGATGGCGAGGCTTTGCAGGTCACCGATGCACTGGGGTTTGCATCGAACTTGACATCGTTGGATGCTTTCCAGAAATACCGGCGCGATCATGGTTTGCCGGAATGGTTTGCCTATT
>CANNRR010000342.1 GCA_947508055.1 Burkholderiales bacterium | reverse complement strand
GCAATTCAGCCGGGATTTTCTGCCGACTACATCCGTTCGCTAGGACTGCAACTCGGCAACATAGAAACCTCTGGGACCGTGGGTATCGAAGGCCGCATTGGCTGGAATATTCCCAATGACTTCGGCACCTATCCGATTCGCCCTGGTGCTGAAAACCGCCCACCCTCGGCTGCCTCTATTCATGGTGGCGACGGTAAGGGTACAACCCAGTCTGGCAGACCACGCGCAGGCGTCCACCTCTTTGGAACGCTGGAAACAAAGCTGGTGTTGCACGACTTTTCGCTGGATGGAAATCTCTTTGAGTCCAGCCACAGCGTCACGAGAAGTCCCTGGGTTGCCCAAGCCGCCATCGGACTCAGCGCGCAGAGCCCAATCGCAGGGCACGGCGTCAAGCTGGCCGTCATGCGGGTTTGGCGAACCAGGGAGTTTGAAGAACAAGGTTCAAGCCACGCGTACGGGTCTGTGACGCTCAGTATTGAGTTTTAGACGCACCAAGGAATCCAAAAAATGAACCCTCTAACCACCCGCCGTCGATTGCCCCTTTGGGCACACCTGTTTGTACTGTCGCCGCTAGTCGTCGCCATGGTAGGTTGCGCTTCAGGGCCTGATTACGTCCGCCCCGAGTCACTGTCCGTGACGAAATTTGTGACTGTCGCCCCGTCTGCCAGCACCCCAGCCAGCCCGGTCATTCATGGTGGGTCACAGGAGTTTGTAAACGCAGCGGTGCCCGGCGAATGGTGGAAAGAGCTGCAATCGGACAAGCTCAACCACCTGATCGCCCAGGCGCTGGTGGCCAGCCCGTCACTCGCCGCAGCGCAAGCCACCTTACGGCAAGCGCGGCACAATTACGCAGCCTCCTCTGGCTCCACTGAGCTACCTCAAGTTAACGCCAAGCTGGGCGCACAACGGCTTGGGGCCAACAACGCTGCCGCGGGTTTACCTGACGGAGAGCGCACCTACGATCTGTACAACGCTACGGTTGCCGTGAGTTATGACCTTGATCTGGCCGGCGGCAACCGCCGCGCGTTGGAAGCGTTGACAGCGCAAGCGGACTATCAGTCGTACCAGCTTGAAGGGTCACGCCTCACCCTGGCGGCCAATCTGGTGCTAACTGCCATCACGCAGGCCCAACTCGCGGCGCAAATTGACGCGACGAACATCCTGCTACAAGGACAAGCGGAGCAAATTGCCATCACGCGCAAGCGCATTGAATTGGGTGCTGGCACGCAACTTGAAGTCCTTGCTTTGCAGGCGCAAATGGAACAAACCCAGGCGGGGTTGCATGGAATTCACAACAAGAAAGCGCAAACCCGCCATCTTTTGGCACTGCTGGCGGGCTTGGCACCGGGTGAAACCGGTTTGCCTGAATTTGAGTTTGCTGATTTTGCTTTGCCAGGCACCTTGCCCGTTAGCGTCCCCTCGGAGTGGGTGCGCCGCCGCCCTGACGTGCGGGCATCCGAGGCCTTGCTTCAAACCGCAAGTGCGCAATACGGGGTCGCTGTCGCAAAGTTATATCCGCAACTGACACTGACTGCCAATCTGGGCTCGCAGGCTTTGACAACGGCCAGCTTGTTCGGCGCAGGCTCATTGATCTGGAGTCTGGGCGGCCAACTGGTGCAACCCCTGTTCAACCCCGGACTGCGAGCCAACAGCAAGGCCCTTGAGGCGGGTCTGGATGCCGCAAAGGCCAACTATCAGCAAGCTGTGCTGCAGTCGCTACGCAACGTGGCCGATGTACTTCGCACGATTGAGAGCGACGCGCTGGTGCAGCAGTCTCTGGAAAGCGCCAATGCGTCGGCTGCAAAAGCACTCAAACTCGTTGAGCGGCAATATGCATTGGGTTCAGCAAGCTATTTGCAGCTACTCTTGTCGCAACAGCAAGCCCAGCAAGCCCATATCAATACTTTGGAAGTGCGGGCACGGCGGCTATCGAATACGGTCACGCTTTACCAGGCAATGGGTGGCGGTGCATTGGTTCCCTCGTAAGTGACGCGTTGATTTGTTACCAGTTTCGGAGTACGACCGAAAAATTTCGCGTGATTAAAGGTGGGAAACTGATGTACATCCTGGCGCTTGAAAGCAGTCGTTTGTAGAGCACCGCTTGTGGTCGGGAAGAGCCTCTGACTTTTCAAAACCGCCTGCCCGAAACTTGTCATTGGAATATCAAACGCCTACGTTATACCGGACTCACCAATTCGCAGCCGCTGATCTTCCCAGGAAAGAGGCGTGTCAATGGCAAGATCAAACAGGGATACCGTGTCCGACAGGGTTTCATTCAGAATGGCAGCCTGAATGTCCGGCGCTAGTGTAGTCAGATTGACCATCCGGCTGATGTAGCTGCGATCCACGTTTTCCTGCTTTGCCATCGCCGCAATGTTGGCAACCTGGCCGCTCTCTATCTGACGCAGCCAACGGTGGCCGCGCGCCAGGGCAACCTGCAGGGCAGTCGGCTTCGCCTCGCCAGTGAAAAATGCCGAGAGACCCTGTGGCACAACAACCTGGCTGCGCCCACTGTAACGCTTGATCCGGATCGGAATGGACACTGTCAACGCGCCGTTGTTGCCATGTAGCAGCAATGGATCGCCATCGAATTCCAGAGTGGTTGCCCTCATGCAAAAGCCTCCTGTGCAACTTTTGCGCTGCGTGGTGTGCCGGGATTACGGATTACATCGAGTGCCAGGTTTTCGACGCCGTTGGGATGCAATTTCACTTGCAGCTCGTTGGGCGAGATGATGATTCTCTCGATCAGCAACTGGACAATGCGGTACTGCTCCAGTGGGAAAAGCTGGTCCCACACCTGATCGATGCGGTGCAGTGCTGCCGCAACCTGGATCTCAGTCATGCCTGCTACTGCGGTGTCCTCAATTTTCTTGATTTCACGCCAGACCTGAGTGACCACCTCCGCTGAGCCCAGGATGGCGCGCACGTGCGCCATGACTGCTTGCTCGATCTCGCCTGCCGGCAGCATCTTGACGCCTGAAGAGCCATGCCCTTCCTTGCTGTCGCGCGTTGACAGGTAGTACCGATACAGGCGCCCACCATGCCCCTTCGTGGAATGCGGTGTCATGGCACGCCCGTCTTTCGTGAAAGTCAGACCCTTGAGCAGGGCGGGGCGCTCGGTACGTATTTGCCCCTTCTTGGCGCCGTTAGGTTTTGACGCCAGGACCGTCTGCACCACCTCCCACTGGCCGCGTGTGACGATGGCTTCATGCTCTCCGGGGTAGGCAACTCCCTTGTGGCGAATGTCGCCGACGTAGATCGGATTGTTGAGAATCTTGTACAGAGCACCTTTGTCGATCAACTTTCCAACCCTGTCCTTCCCGCTTTGGGAAATCCAGGATTTTGAGGTAACGCCTTCCAACCGCAGCTGCTGAACCAACATGGTGGTCGAGCCAACACGTGGGTAATCTCTGAACATCCTGCGCACAACGGCTGCTTCCGCCTCGTTGATCACCAGTTTTTTGTTGATGACGTCATAACCCAG
>CANNRR010000341.1 GCA_947508055.1 Burkholderiales bacterium | reverse complement strand
GAACCTGAAACCACCCGCTCCACCAGCGCGTGGGTGCCCTTGGGCAGTTCAGACAACAACATCAAGCGGACCTCACAAAACAGCAAACCGGATTAAAACAGCTCCAACGCAAATGAGATTCTATCTCATTTGGGGTGATTAGCAAGAGGAAATGCCGGGATGGGTGCCGCTAAGCAACGTTGCTTTTTGCATGAAGACGCGCCAAGCATGCTGCACTATTTGATGTCGTCGCGATCCGAAAGTTAGTGTTTACTGCTAGTCAAATGTACGTTAGCTATCACCAAGCAAACCACAGCCACGCAGAATCAATGACACGACATGTTCCGTGGCGCGCGCGTAGTCCGACGCCCCGAGTTCCGCACGGCCCAACACGGCGCTGACCTGGACACCAAAATCGGCATAGGTCTGGGTTGCCGCCCAAATGGTAAAAAACAGGTGAACGGGGTCCACCGGCGCCATGCGGCCGGCGCTAATCCAGCCCTGGATCACCGCCGCCTTGCCCTGCACCAGTTCACGCAGTTCCGTGCCAAGCAGGGCCTTCACGACCGGCGCACCGTGCAAAAGCTCGTTGGCAAAGACCCTGGAGGCATGCGGACGCTGCGCCGACAAGGCCATTTTGGCGCGGATATAGGTTTCGATGGCGACTCTGGGGTCGGCCTTGGGTGTGATGCCATGCGTCGGCACCAACCAATCCTCCAGCGTGCGCGCGAGCACCGCGCGGTACAGCGCCTGCTTGCTGCCAAAGTAGTAGTGCAGATTGGCTTTGGGCAAACGCGCCGCCTCGGCAATCGCGGCCATCGTGGCGCCGCCAAAGCCGGCGCCGGCAAAGACGCGCTCGGCCGCAGCCAGAATAAGTGCTTCGTTGGCCTGGCGTATCTGGCCTTTTGACGTCTCCTCGTCGAACGAGGGCGTCGGGTGCAGATCAGGATTTTTTCGCGGTGATGAAATAGTAGGCCCCAGACACCGCCAGACTGAAGAACCAGCCGAAGTCAAAAAGGCTGACCAGGCTTGGGTTGACCGATGCCTTGTCCAGCACTCCGGACACGACAAGGTAGCCGGGCAAGCATGGCAGCACGCCCAGCGCAAAGGCGATGATGGCATGCATGTTCCAGCCGCCGCTGTACTCATATGCGCCGCCCCGGCGATAGAGATCGTCCACCTTCAGTTCGCCCTTGCGCACCAGGTAGTAGTCGACCATCAGAATGCCGGCAATGGCGCCCAGCAAGGTACCGTAACCGCCTAGCCATGTGAACAGGTAGCCACCCGAAGTGGCGAGCAATTTCCACGGCATAAACAACAGCCCGATCACGGCAGCGATCAAACCGCCAGTACGAAAACTGATCTTGTCGGGAGCCAGATTGGAAAAGTCGTAGGACGGAGAAACCAGATTGGCGGCAACATTGGTGGTCAGATTAGCCAACAAGATGACGATCAGGCCCAGTGCCGATGCAAAAGTTCCCATTTGAGACAGTAAACCATCGGGAAACAACTGGGCTTTGCCGTACAAAATTTGGGAAACAGAGAAACCAATGATGCCAACCATGGAAAACAGCGCCATGGGAATCGGCAAACCGACCGCCTGTCCCAACACCTGGTCGCGGTTGCTCTTGGCAAAACGCGTGAAGTCAGGGATGTTAAGTGCCAGCGTGGCCCAGAAACCGACCAGTCCGGTCAGTGCAGCCCAGGTATTGGGACCGCCAGCGACCACCTTGGCCGGCAGATCAAGCAACTTGCCGGACGGTACCGACATGAAAGCCCATACCACCAATGCCAGGGACGCCAGAATCATCAGAGGGGCAGCAACCACTTCAAGCTTGCGGATCGACTCCACGCCGTTCCAGATGTAATAGATGTGCACCGCCCAAAAAAGGTAGAAGCAAACCAGCTGCGAGTTGCTGATGAACTCACCCTGGGCCGGACCCGCCAAGCCCATGCCGATGACATTGAAAAACCCGTGCAGGGCCAAGGCACCGAAATAACAATTGATCGAAAACCAGCCACAGGCTACCAGGCCGCGCAGGACAGCGGGCAGATTGGCACCCTTGACGCCAAAGGAGGCGCGCGCCAACACGGGAAAGGGAATGCCATAGCGGGTGCCCGATCGACCAAGTAGCAGCATGGGAACCAGCACAATGCAGTTGGCCAGGAACACCAGCCAGATTGCCATCTGCCAGGTGAAGCCCTGGTCCAGCATGCTGCTGGCCATGGTGTAGGTTGGTACACAGACCACCATGCCAACCCAAAGCGCCGCAAAATCACTGGCTCGCCAGTGACGTTGCGCTTCGGTAGTCGGTTTCAGGTCGTCGTTGATAAGGGGGTTGTCGCCTGCCAGTGAACTCATTCCTATCTCCGGTTAGTTGTTGGAAACTTACTCGATCAAGGGCGAACTCGCGCTCCCGATCACACCTTCGGAGGACACTCGCTCGTCAACGAAACATGCGCTGCAAACTGATGCGCCAAAACAGGATGTGACGCACCCAATCAATGCGAAACAGCCGGAAACCAACCAATTGGTCAGGTTATTCTAGTGAGTCAAGCCATTTCCATGCCACAAATTTCATCGGGGTTTGTACGGGTGTCTGACCCGGAGAAAGGGCTCTCGTGGTGAAGATCACTGGCGTGATTGAGCCAGCTCCACATACCAGTCCAGGCAAGCTGGATTGGCCATCGCCTCGCGGTTCATTACTTTCTCAAGCGGCTGACCCAACAGCAACTTCTTGATGGGCAACTCCTGTTTCTTTCCTGAAAGCGTGCGCGGTATCTGGGTCACCTGAAAAATCTCGTCAGGCACAAAGCGCGGCGACAGGGCGGTCTTGATGGAATCCACGATCTTGGCGCGCAACACTGGCGTCAAGGTCAAGTCCTCGCGCAAGACGACAAACAAAGGCATGTAGCTCTCGCGGCCCAGGTATTCCAGGTCAACCACCATGGAATCGAGCACTTCGGGCAGGGCTTCAACCGCGCTATAGATTTCGCTGGTCCCCATGCGCAGTCCGTGCCGATTGATGGTGGCATCACTGCGGCCATAAATGATGCAGCCCCCATCCGTTCCGATTTTGAGCCAGTCGCCGTGCCGCCAGACGCCCGGGTACATGTCGAAGTAGCTCGACAGATAACGCTGCTTGGCTGTGTCACCCCAGAAATACAGCGGCATGCTGGGTATCGGTTGCGTACAAACCAGCTCGCCCACTTCATCGATCACTGGCTCGCCCTGCTCGTTCCAGGCCTCCACTGCGCAGCCAAGCAGCCGGCATTGCATCTCGCCCGGCACTTGCGCCAGCTCGCGATTGCCGCCAATGAAAGCGCCGCAAAAGTCAGTGCCGCCGGAGATGTTGCTCCACCAGATGTTGCCCCCACGCTCATTCACTTCGTGTAATTCGCTGCCCCCCGAGGGGGCTAATTTTCCTTGGGGCGGCCCGGCGGAAAATTCCTCGCCCTCGTGCCGGTGCGTGTTCGTCAAGCGGCGGAATTGGTCCGTGCCCCAGGCTTGGGCGTCGGCACTCAAGGGTGAGCCGG
>CANNRR010000340.1 GCA_947508055.1 Burkholderiales bacterium | reverse complement strand
GCCTGTGTGGCGGCCTGGGCGGTGATGGACAAGAATTTCTGGCTCCTGGTGGCCGCCACCGTTGTGGCGGGTTATTACAGCGCCAACGGTCAGCTCTACCGTTTTGCGGCAGCTGAGCTGGTACCGGTTCCGCAGCGCGAGCGAGCCGTTTCACTGGTTCTGGCCGGCGGCCTGATTGGTGCTATTGCAGGGCCTAATCTGGCGGCGCGCACCCGCACCTTGCTGGAGGTTCCCTTTGCCGGCGCCTACGTCGTGCTGGCCGGCGTGGCCTTGCTCGCCATGCTGTTGATGGCCTTTGTCCGGTTCCCACCGCATATTGCCGCCCCATCCGGGTCCACTGCTGGCAGACCACTCTCCGAAATCATGCGCCAGCCGACCTTTATGGTCGCCTGTGCCAGCGCGGCCTTGGGCTATGGTGTGATGAACCTGCTGATGGCCGCGACACCGCTGGCGATGCAGCAGTGCGGTCTGTCGTTCGACGACGCGGCCCTGGTGCTTGAATGGCACGTCATTGGCATGTTTGCACCAGGTTTCTTTACCGGCGGCTGGATCAAGCGATTTGGCGCCCTGCCGGTGATGGCTGTCGGTGTGGCGCTGAACCTGGCGTGCATTGCCATTGCGCTTTCCGGCGTCGAGCTTCACCAGTTTGCCGTGGCGCTTTTTCTGCTCGGTGTGGGCTGGAATTTTCTGTTTACCGGCAGCACCACCCTGTCCATGGGTGCTTACCGGCCGGAAGAAAAAGACCGTGCCCAGGCGGCCATCAATTTCTGCGTTTTTGCCGTGATGGCCTTCACCTCGTTCGCATCGGGTGCGCTGGTCTCTACACAGGGGTGGGCCGTGCTGAACTGGGGATCACTGGTTCCGGTAGCGCTGACGGCCGCTGCGCTGGCCTGGCTGGCGCTCAGATCACGGGCTGCTGCCGACACCCTCAAATAGGGAATCCCTAGAATTTCTTCGCCATCTCGCCCATGGCCATCTGCCCAGTTGAATTGTTCTGCCCTGACCGCTGCGGCGCATAGCAAAAGCCACTGGAATCAGCGATAGCCAACTCTTTGCGTGACAGGTTGCCGCCGTAACAGCGCATGGATGCGTTGTGCTCCTTGACACCCGATGGAAGCACATAGTGATAGACCCCATTTGGGAATTCGGGTGTGGGACTGGTGATGCCATTGCACGCGTCCAAACTGGCGGGTGCGATGGTCCGACCGCTCATGTCTTTGTCACCATAAATCGGAAAGCCGTCCAGTGCCACTCCAAGCAGATGAGAGGGGCCGTTCTGGTGATCAACCATGGCAGTTACGCATTCCGACAGTCCGTGATAGTGGTAGCTATTGCCTGCGTTGGCGGGGGTTGGATGACCATTGCACTGGTCAATAAAGCGCGCGGTGATGGTTTCTCCCTCACGGTTCTTGAAGGTGTAGGCAGCGTTGTCCTTGAGCGTGGTCGCCCGGTGCCCGGCAATCTCGGCTGCTCCAAACAGGACCGAACCTGAGATCAGCACCCCAATCGCGCCGGCGTTGACGGCAGTGGGCACCGGTGCTTTGGTGGGACATATATTGAACTGCATCGGACTTGTTGCACCCGGGCCCCGATGCTGCGTGACTTCCAGCGGCATGGCGCTGACCGCAGTCAAGTGGGTTCCTCTGTCTGCCCTCTGCTTTTCCCCCGTTAACTCCGGCGTCAGGTAATACCCATCTACCGCGTGGCTCGGTCGGGCGCTTGGCCATACCGTCATGGTGCATGCATTTGGAAACGTGACAGACATGCCAGAAACCCAAGCCGCCTGTCGGTAGCCGGATGCGAGCGAATGGGCAGCATCAGGCTGAGGTGTCACCTTGATAGCGTTCGAGTTCGCACTCGTTCCAGCGGCATTGCTGGCAGTGACGACGCAGACATACTCAACGCCATTACCCAATCCCAATACCGTCAAGGGGCTGGCCTCGCCCCTTGCACTCCAGGTTTCTCCCGCAGCAGTGCAGTTGACGACATACGTGGATATGGCTGACTGCCCCGCATACACTGGGGCTACGAACGCGATGATGGCGCTGGCATTGCCAGGCCTTGCTGCCGTCATAGACGGGGCCCAGGGCAGATGTCTGAATTCATTACACCCAGCCAGCACAAACAACGCCAGTGCAAACAGTTTGCCAGAGTGGCGCATCGTATGCAGCATTCACTGCACCACGAACTGCCCCATCAACCCTGCATCCTCGTGGTTGACCATGTGGCAGTGGTACATGTAAGGATAAGAGACGCCTGCGGCCTCATCGAATTTTGCGACGAAGGTGACCGTCTCGTTAAGCGGCACAAAGAAAGTGTCCTTCCAGCCGCTTTCATACGCCTTGACTGCACTGCTGCTGCCGTTGCGCGAAACAATTTTGAATTGCACCCCATGGATGTGAAACGAATGCCCAAAAATGTTTCCGCCATTAACAGTCCACGACTCGGTAGCGCCCAAAGCCACCGTCTGGTTGATGGTGTTCATGCTGAACCCGACGTTATTGAAGGTGAACGGCGCACCAGGCCCTGGTGCAGTGATGACCAGTGTGCGGGATTGGGCGGCGTCCGCGGCCGTTGGGAAGGTATTGCTGACCAACGTAGTGGGTAAGGTGGCGACTGCGTTGGCAGTGGCAGCGATCACGTTGATGCGCAGAATGTTGAACGTCTTGTAGTTCAGCAGGCTGCCAAATTCGCCACCGGTGGCGTTCTCCAACCCGGCAAAGCCAAAACTCAAGCCCGCATCGGCGCCGTTATAGGACTTCAGGTCAATGGCACTGCCCACAGCATCACCACTCAGGTTGACCAATACCTCGTAACGCTCACCGGGTGCCATCACCAGCCGGGTCACGGCGACGGGGGCACTGAGCAGCCCGCCATCGTTGCCAATGACATAGAAGGTCCGTCCATCGCCAAACCCCAGGTTGTAGTCACGCTCTATCTCGCCGTTCAGAATGCGCAGGCGCACCAGCTGCTTGGGCAGCGCAACCTGTGCATCCATCACACCATTGGTCAGCAGGTAGTCGCCGTAGGCCGTGGTGGTGTACTGAAACTGGTTCGCCACGCCATTGGTCGTGGTGAAACGCCGACTGGTAAGAATGAGCGGAATATCGTCAGTGCCGTAGGTCCTGGGCAAATTCAATGCGGACTCCGCATCATCCTGTACAAGGATGAAGCCGCCGGCCCCCAGTGTGAGCTGTTTCTGGGTCATTTCATGCATATGTGGGTGGTACCAGTAGGTGGCAGCATTGTTCTTGACAGTGAATGTATCGGTGAGCCAGGTTGTACCGGCAGCCACAACCTGGTGTGGGCCCCCATCCACCGGTCCGGGCACCAGCATTCCGTGCCAATGGGTTGTGGTGTCTTCGGACAGGGTGTTCTTCACCTGCATGCGGGCCTTGCTTCCCTTTTTCATCACCAGTGTCGGGCCCCAGAAGTCATTGCCGTTGTAGCCGTAGGTCGCTGTTTTGGCGCCCGATTTGAATTGAACCGATGACGAGGCCAGGGTGAGTTCATAGGTGGTAACACCGGCCGATGTCACACCTGCCAAAAG
>CANNRR010000339.1 GCA_947508055.1 Burkholderiales bacterium | reverse complement strand
TCTCGGACAGAAACCCGTAGCCGGGGTGAATCGCATCGACACTCGCTTCAAGCGCGATGCGGATGATGTCAACAATGTCCAGATAGGCCTGGATAGGCTTCTTGCCCGCACCGACCAGGTACGACTCGTCGGCCTTGAATCGGTGTAGTGCAAAACGGTCCTCGTTGGAGAAAATCGCAACCGTGCGGATGCCCATCTCTGAGGCTGCTCGAAGCACGCGAATGGCAATTTCGCTGCGGTTGGCAACCAGGATGCTATTAATCTTTTTCATGGCGATGAGAAGTTGAGAACTATGGGCCTTTGCGCACAAATAAGTTTGCACCCGCATTGTCGGGCGTGACTCTGGCCGAAGTTGACCACATGCTGACCATTCGCATTTGAAGCGTGCCCGTGTACGGCGGACGCAGGGCACCCCGGATGGCAATTTAGGAGTGCGATTAACTCCTAAATTGCTAGCGCCTTACGCTTTACCCATAAGGGTTAAAGGCCAAAAACTCTATTCAGGCTGCGCCCCAAGGCACGCCCTGCGCGGCAAATATCTTGGTCAATCGGTCATCTTTGGCCATTTCATTGACCGTGGTTTGAAGTGCGCGGGCCAAGTCCGTTGCATTGCGCTTGACTGCCATGCCTACCGCCCATCCATTGCGCGGAGCGCGAGGCATTGGCATGGGTACGATTCTGAACAGCTTATTCCCACCCAACACACTGTGAAGCTCTGACGCGTTTCCGGCGGCCATCGCGACCTCGCCCGAAAGCAGTAGACGCGCAGCAGTGACGCCATCGTCCATACGCGTCATTAACTGCCCGCTGTGGGCACCACCATCAGACCCAATCAGCAACCACCCCGCCAGCGTTTGACCCGCCACTGCGACCTTGAAATCTTTCAGATCGTCCAGGCTCTCAAGCTTGGGAACGCGGTCCACCTGGTAGGCCATTGCAACCGTTTCCTTGTAATAGGGCGCAAAAATCAAAGTCTGCTTTTGACTGTCCATCAATGGCTTGTCTACGGGAACATGCAATAGGACATCCGCTGGGCCAAAGCCCAGATAGTGGCCTTTCCAAACCATGTTGCGCAGGTCGTCCTCCATGCTTTCGCCCGCATTGAATGGCATCAAGTTGAGTTTGACTCCCAAGGCAAGTGCCAGCTGCTCGGCAACTTTTACATCAATGCCTACACCATCGACGTGAAAGGGAGGCATGGTGTTGTATACCGCGACAGTCAAGCTGCCGCGCTTGCGAATCCGTTCCAGTGCATCGGCTTCCTGCCCCTGCGCCCAACCGGCCGTGCCTGCCACGGGGAGCAGGGCACCCGCTTGCAGAAGCTGACGGCGACTAAGTGTGCTGAATCCGGTTTTGTTAGACATGCGTGCCTTAGGTCAAATCAAACTGCAATGTTGCTTGGGCCATTGTGAGCCCGAATTACTTGGCGGCAAGCAAGGGTTTTTCCCGACGTGTTTCCAGGTAACTCTTGATGGACCAAGCCGCTTCCTGGTTGAGAATCCCTTCAAACGGGGGCATGTAAACGGCCCCGTTGCGCGTAACACCACGCCGAAATTTACCCACGAAAAACTCATCGACTTCGCGCACACACATCGTCTGTTTTTTGGTGTCCTTTAGTGTGGCGCATTCGTTATCGAGGCGGCGCAAGTCCGGTGCGATACCGCCAGAGATCGCTTCCAGGCCATGGCAGCGCGCGCAATTTTGATTAAATGCGGAAGATCCGATCTTGATGGCCGCGGCGTTATCACGGAAGGGGTTATCGGTTTTCCAGGTGGCTCCCAGTGCGGGCAGTGTTGAGGTGTCAACCGCTTGCGGCGTTACATCGCCATGGGCCCATGCAGTGCCCGAAAGCGACAGGATCAATGCGGCAAAAAGGCCGGATGAACGCGAGAAAAAGTTGGATGGAGTATTCATGGTTACGAATCGGTTGAGTTGACACACCGTGGCAATAAAAGCAACTACTGTGCCAAACACTTGGATTGGCGAAAATACCGATAGCGGACCGCGCCTACAGTCCGTACACTCTTCGAAAATTGGTATTACCGCTTAATGTGAACTAATGGGAAACCAGCATATTGGGCTCCTATGAAATGCTTCGCTGATTCATTTCGGCACAGGACGAAGCAGTCGGCAATCAAAGAGGTGCGGGATTACCCTAACAGGAGATGGATTCATGACCCGGACATTTGAAAATGCCCCATTTGGCAGACCTTCGATGCCTGCAGCCTATTGGGAGCTGGGATTGGATGCCCGTTCAGGTGTACCCAACCCGCTCATTATTGAGTCGCATGCCCGTTGCGAGTATCTGGGATTGAAACCCAATGATCCTTGCGATTTTTCAGCACAAATTCTTGCAGACTTTCGCGTGACTCTAGAGCGTAACGCACGCCTGATTGCGCAGGCCACGTCGGTAGTGGAAATGCTTGGAAAATGTGTCGGTAACTTTGGCAGCATGATCGTCTTGACGGATGGCGCTGGGACAATTTTGCGAACCCGATGCCAGAGCACGTTTATCGAGCATGCCGAGAAAGTTGCGTTGCGACCGGGTGTCAGCTGGGCAGAGTCCTCAAAAGGCACCAATGCCGTAGGCACGGCCCTGATTTTGGAAACAGACATGTTCGTGCATGGCGACGAGCACTATGCACATTCCAATCGGGTGCTCACCTGTGCCGCTTCTCCCATCATGGATCATGCGGGAAATGTGATTGGAGTTCTAGATGTTTCGGGCGATCGGCGATCGTTTCACCCCCACACGATGATGCTGGTGGAGATGTGTGCGCGAACCATTGAAAATCATTGGTTCAGGGACAAATTCCGGCACTCAATGCAATTGCAGTTTCACACGCAGGTCGACGCGATTGGCACGGCTGAGGAGGGCATTATTGCGGTTGGCGAAGACGGAAAGGTGCTCGGTACAAACCGGGCGGCGCTGAAAATACTTGAAATCAGCGCGTCTGCATTGCGTATTCAGGGCTTGCGCATGCTCTTTGGATTGGGTTTCGGGGAACTCATGGATCGATTGCGACTTGCTTCGTTTTCTCCCTTGAAAATGCGCCTGTCGGGTAGCAAGGAAATTTACGTTCGCGTCTGCTGGAGTGAAACCACCCTTACCGCGAATTCCAGCAGCCCGTCGTCGCAAATGGTGTATGTGCCCACCACGATAGCCGCACCGAATGTGCCGACACTGTCAAAAAAAACAACCTACCAACTCGATGAACTTGATCTTGGTGATGAACTGGTGCGCTCGGTGACCCAGAAAGTTCGCCAGGTCATCGACAAAGATATTTCGATCCTTATTCTTGGTGAAACCGGTACTGGAAAGGAGTTGTTGGCCAACGCAATCCATCAGTTCAGTCAGCGTCGCGATCGGCCCTTTGTTGCGATCAATTGCGCATCGATACCGGAGCAGTTGGTCGAGTCAGAACTGTTCGGCTATGACGAGGGCGCCTTCACCGGGGCCAAGCGCAAGGGCTCCATTGGGAAACTGTTGCAAGCCAATGGCGGCACCTTGTTTCTGGATGAAATTGGCGACATGCCCCTCTCCTTGCAGGCTAGGCTGCTG
>CANNRR010000338.1 GCA_947508055.1 Burkholderiales bacterium | reverse complement strand
TACGCCCAAGCAAAGCATCAAGGTGGAAGTAACGGCACAGCACAGCCCTCTGACTTCTTTGAACTTTGCCGCGCTGAAGATCAAGGACGCGGTGTGTGATCGCTTTCGCGAAAAGGCCCATGGGGTGCGCCCCGATGTCAACACCCAGTGGCCCGACGTGCGCATCTACGCCCACCTGACCACCGACACTTGCTCGCTCTACATCGACACCTCGGGTGAGCCGCTGTTCAAACGCGGCTGGCGCGAGGACAAGGGCGAGGCGCCGCTGAAAGAAACGCTGGCGGCGGCCATGATTGCCGCTTGTGGCTGGGCTGATGGCGACGACGACCTGCTGCCTTTGTATGACCCCTGCTGCGGCAGCGGAACCATCGCCATCGAGGCCGCGCAGATAGCCTGCAACATCGCCCCGGGGTCGTTGCGCCACTTTGCCTTCGAGAAGTATTTGCCGTTTCAGGCCCATGTCTGGTCGGTGATCAAACAGGAAGCCGCTGATGCCGTGGTGAAACCGCAAGCCGGTCAAAAAGCCCTGATTTACGGCAGCGATGTAGCCCACCGCATGGTCGATTTTGCCCAGCGCAATGCCGAGCGTGCTGGGGTGGCCGACGTCATCGAGTTTCGGGGTGGCGACGCCTTGCAGCGCATGCCACCCAGTGATGTGCCCGGCGTGATGCTGCTCAACCCGCCCTACGGCGAGCGCATCGCAGTGGCGGGTGTGGCGGGTGCCGCCCACGAGGCGCGCGCGGGCGCCCGCGAGCTGGCCCAGACCGAAGACGGCGGCGAATTCTTCAGCCAGTTGGCCGCCCACTGGAAGAAAAATTACAGCGGCTGGACCGGCTGGATACTCACCCCCGACCTCAAATTGCCGACCAAGATGCGCCTGAAAGAGTCGCGTCGCGTACCGATGTGGAACGGTCCCATCGAATGTCGCATGTTCCGTTTCGATATGGTCAAGGGCGCTGCCCGGGAGCGGAAGTTGTCGGGCGGAGAGCCGGAAGGGAAATTGGGGTCGGATCACCGTCAGCAAAGCTGATGTGTGCTCTGACCCCAATTTACCGCTGTGGCCGGAGAGTGTGCAACCGCGAGCACGATGAAATTGGAATCTGACCCCCATTTGAGAAGAGTCGTCCTGGACACCAATATTGTTCTGGACGCTTTTGTCTTCAAAGACCCAGCGACCATGCCACTGCTGGACGGCCTGCACTCAGGCACGCTGATATGGCTCGCCACCCAGCCCATGCGCGACGAGTTGGATCGGGTGCTGGCCTACCCACAAATCGTCAAGCGGCTGGTGCACTACCGATTGGAAGCGGCTACGGTGCTGGTGCAGTTCGACGCGCTGGCGCAGTTGCAAGGGGTGGCCCCCAAAGCCCCGCTCACCTGCAAGGACCCGGACGACCAGAAGTTCATCGATCTGGCCGTTGCCCACCAGAGTCTGCTGTTGAGCAAGGACCAGGCCGTACTTTGTATGGCAAAAAGGCTTCTAACCCTTGCAGTTACTGCGCAAGCAGCTATTAATTAAGTCACTAATAAAACCACCACCGATCACCTGCGACCTGCAGCAAGGCAAAATATTGCCCATCTCCATCTACCCACGGCACCAGGCATTACCATGAATTTTCAATCTTCCATTCCCAAACCCAGGTCTTTCGCTGCGCCCGCGCCCAGGGGCGCCTCGGGTGTTTTACCGCAAGCTGTTAGCGCCGATCAGTTTGACGCGATCGACGCCATCCTGGACGACTTGCGTACCCGCTATGAAGAGACCCCGCAGTGGGAGTTTTGTGAAGGCTTTTTGGCGGCCCTGGTTTGCTGCCGCCGCCCGATTGCCCAGCCTGAATACCTCGACGTGCTGTTGGGCATCGGGGATGGAATCGATTTTCCGTCGGTGGTGAGCGAAGGCGACAGTGCGGACGATGGTGGTGGCTCTTTCGCCGATACTGTTCAGCGCGAGCGCTTTTTGCAAATCTGGGACCAGCGCTACACCGAGGTGTTGGCCGCGCTGGACACACCCATTGAATCACTGGAGGACGAGTCAGCCTACCACCCGGAGGTGATGGACGTGCGCGGTGCGATGGCCAGTTTGCCAGCAGCTGAGCGCGCTGAGTTGTCGGATGAGCCGTTACCTGCTTTTGCCCAAGTGTGGGCATTGGGCTTTATGTATGCCGTGGAAGCCTGGCCCGAAGAGTGGGCCGAGCCCAGCGACCGACAGGCGGCGAAGTGGCACGATGTGGCGCTGCAGGCCATCGTGGCGCTGACCGAAGACGACGAAGGTGAGCCCGAGCTGTCGCCGTTCAGCGAAGACGGTCCCCACTCCATGAGCCGTGCGCGTCTGGACGCGTTTGCCGACGCCGTCTGGTCGGTGTATGACTTGCGTGAAATCTGGCGCGGCATTGGTCCACGGGTGGAGACATTGCGCCGCGCCGATGTGCCGGGCCGCAACGACCCCTGTCACTGCGGCAGTGGCAAGAAATACAAGAAGTGCCACGGAGCCTGAGAATGCGGTGCAAGGCATATGCGAAGCGGCAAATGATTGTGGAACCAAAGAGTCGCCAATTTGTAGGCGCGTTACGATGGGTCCATGCCGAATGGCAAATCAAGAACCGGATATTGGAGAAATGAAATGAATGCGTCTTTCTGGACCGTGCGTGCGCGGTTGACAGTTGGCTTCGGCATCGTTTGCGCGATGCTGCTGCTCATTATGGGGATTGGCCTGTTTTCCATGAGTCGTATTGAGTCTGGCTTGATCGAAGTTGTCGATCAACACGTTCCCAAGATGGGTGCCGCCAACACCGTTGCTTCCAAGGTCGACTCCATTGCGATTGCCTTGCGCAACATGATGCTCACGCAGGACCTGGCGGACCGGAACAGGCAAATAGAGACCATCAAAGAATCCCGCACGGTGGTGATCAAGAATATCGAGCTGCTGGAGACGTTGATTACGTTGCCCAAAGGTAAAGAGTTGTTGCAGGAGGTCAAGACTCAACGCTCAAGATACCTGGCCGGACAGGAGGCTCTGATTGCGCTGGTCATGGCCGACAAGAAGGAAGAATCCGTGGTGTACCTGAGCAAGGAATTGCGCCCGGTACTGGCGGCATTTAAGGGTTCTGTTTCTGCGTTGATTTCGCTACAGGTGGAGTTGATGGAGTCCACCGCCGCTGCGGCCCGAGAAGACTACAAGACTGGGCGGGCCCTGATGATGGGACTGGGCCTGTTGTCACTGGTTCTTGCGGCGGGTATTGGGGCACTGATTACGCTCGGCCTGCTCAAGGACTTGGGCGGTGAGCCTGGTGAGGCGGCTGACCTGGCACGCGCAGTGGCGCAGGGTGACTTTACACACACGGTGACGGTCAAGGCAGGTGACACGCAGAGCATGATGGCCAACCTGAACACCATGCAGACCAGTCTGGTCCAAGTTGTGATGACGGTGCGCCAGGGCTCCGAAGGCGTTGCCACCGCCAGTGCCGAAATCGCCCAGGGCAACAACGACCTGTCTGCCCGTACCGAGCAGCAGGCCAGCGCGCTGGAACAAACGGCGGCGTCCATGGAAGAGTTGGGCTCCACGGTCAAGCAAAACGC
>CANNRR010000337.1 GCA_947508055.1 Burkholderiales bacterium | reverse complement strand
ATGCGCATGTTCAACCGGATGCGTGCATCCAAGACGGTGGCTATCGACGTGAACTGGGGAGCCACACCGATTTGGCAATCCAGGCTGTCAACCCAGCTGTTTGATGGCGAAACCGTGCATGTGTTTGCGCAACTTGCGGAAAGACCGCAGAGCGCCCCGGCTTTGACCTGGATATCTGATGGCAAGCAGGTTACGGTGCAGGTCGACACACTTGGTGCTGAGTCCGAAGGAACGGTTGCGCGCATGGGTGGCGCCAGGCGGATGGTTGAAACTGCGGCAAAGCACAAGTCGTTGGCCTTGGCTTTGAAGTATCAGTTGGTGAGTGAGCAGACCAATCTGATTCTGGTGCATGTTCGCGCCGAGGACGAGAAGGCTGTTGGCCTGCCGACGTTGGAGCAGATCGAACAAATGCAGGCGGCTGGATGGGGTGGATTTGGAACAGTGAAAGAAAGCCGGATTCAGTACAGTGTTGCCGCATGTGTGCCTTGCCCTGACTACCAATCCATGGCAACACCTAGCGTTTGGCGTACGCGCGATCGCAGTCAGGCTGCGGCCAAAATTGATGCGCTGGCTAGCGGAGGAATGGATGATTTTGAAGTGCCGTTGTTCTTGCGCAATCAAGCGGAGAGCAGCTCACCCAAGGCATTGATGAGCGGTGTATCGAATTTCATTCGATCTGCCCTGCGTGGCGCGGAGCGCGGAAAAGTTGCCAAAGCGTTCAAACCACCGGTCTTTCAAACGCCGGTTATGCCTCGCGATGTTGACCTAGGCCCCATCGTCACACCGATTGAAATCTTGCGGACTTATGAAGCCATTGCAGTGAATCAGTTGGCTGAAAACCGCCTGATCGCCGTTATGCAGAATCTCAACATTCCGGATGAACTGGCGGCGGTGCTTGACGATTTGACGGCCAAGCTGGGCTCCGGTGCAAAGGCGTGGGCCGTTGTGGTCAAGTGGCTGGGGGCGGCATTGGCAGATCAGGTTTTCCTGTCTAGGCATGGGGAGCGCCTGCTGCGGCAGATTCTCAAATCGGTGGACGCGGATGCTCTAGATTTGGCGATCCGGCTGGTCGAGAAGAAATTCGGGTCTACACGCGCTAAGTGGGGACCAAAGTGCCGGGCCGCGCGAGTCGCCTGAATGGGGTTATGCACCCGCACTTCCAGAACACCCTACGTGGCGACCACTGCATGGCAGAAATATTCGAAACCCCCATGTCTCTCATGGGCTACAGGGTCGGCAGAGCCAGCCCTCATAGCGAAGAGGAGCGCCGTGCAATACTCAACGAGATATTCGGTTCGATAAACCTTCCGTTTGATGACGACGCCTCACCCACCTACCGATCCACTTGGGGGCCCCTGAAAAGCGCCCAGCGCCTCTACCGCATGGCGATTCACATCCAATTCTTGGTCGATAGCCGCGTCGGAAACGACCATCGCAATCCCGTCGCCCGCGCAGACTGGCTCAATGACCTCGCTTGGCTAAAGAAGACTTACTTCGACACCAACACCCACGCCTTCAAGTGGCCGGACACCCGCGTGGCATAGACTGGCTTTGCACCAATCCAAGTACGAGCGACGAAGTCCCCTGTAAATGACAAGAACATCCGGCACCTCAGTCATTGCAGCCCCCTGCTGTCGCGCAAAACTGGCGACACCCCAATATGGCTCAATCAATTTCTCAGCGTTCGAGGACTGGACAGATGGGCAGACGGTCGGCAGTCTATCCCCATTCGATGGTGGTCTCAGGCGTTGTACATGCGGGAGTTATTTCCTGCTCCGTCAAGCTGAAAAGGTGGGCTACTTACCAAGACTGAACCCACGGGCACCGGTCGGCTGGGAGAAGCGGAGCTTGCTGTCCCGCATACTCGGCAAGAGCGAGGCTGAGCGCGAACACATCCGCAGCATCTACGACACCCGGCCCGAGACAGAAATCGCGGCAGACGAGGCACTTGTTCCACCGGATGCAGCCCGAGCGCGTGACACTGAGTTGCCGTCGATATTGAATTCGCATATTCAAGACACTGACATACTGGAAGTGGTGCGCCGCCGCCGCTGGCGCCACCTGAACGACAGTTATCGGGAGGTGTACCGTTTACACAAGAAGAGCGGAGCTGTAACCTATCCCGAGTTTGAACCAACGCCAGAGCAGATCGACAACATGCAGCAACTGCTACTCATCGTGGAACGTTCATCGTCGCCGGACTGGCTTGAGGTTTCAGAACTGCACAGAGAACTGGGCGAGTTCGACAAGGCGTTGGCGTGCCTTGATCACGTCGCTGCCGAAGAGCAGGACGTTGCCAGTATTCAGAGGGATCTGATTACCAAGGGCTTGAAGTGCCCGGTCAGCTACCGTTTGTGAGGCAATGACGATGGGCGTCGGACTAAAAGCACAATGCGCTTGCGGCTACCAAGGTGAAGGCAGCCAACGCCCAGAAGGCATTGCAAAAAAGCGCGATCAAGAAGGCGATAGACAGCGCAAAACGGAGTGCCTACAAAGATGAATCCTGAAGTCACTGCATTTGAAGGTGAAGGCGCTAGGAAATGAAGACCTTGCGTTGCGCGTTTTATATCTCTGGGTTCATTGCCTGCCTCTTGGCCCAACAGAATGCATGGGCCTTGTTCGGTTGGGGCAAATTGAACGTGTATTCGTGCAAAACCGAGCAAGATGCCATGTCATGTAACGCACGCTGCGACAAGCAAAGCACTGAGATTGAATTTGAGATAAATGTCGACCGGAGTGTGGTCTTTGCAAAGGTATTCGAAAGCGGTGCACTCATTAGCTCAGGCGCGCTTGAGAAGTGCTCAGTTGCAAACAAAAACAACTGGCAGTGTGGTCAGGGCCTTGAGGTTATCAATAACCGCATCTCGTTTCACAAGGAGGCAATGATCGACGGTACGTATTACCGGGAGTCCAAATTCAGTTCCAATCCGGTCACTACTTACCACTGCGCTAAAAGGTGAAGTTTGGGTGACTTGTACTTTTAGTTATTGATTTGCTGACGTCAGACAAAAGTGGCCCGGGGGTGTTCTGAAATTTTATGAGCCGGGGGGGGTGCCCAGTTTCAAAATTCATGGGGGGGTGTTTCCCTGCATTACTGTTCATAGCCAACGGGGGGAACCTTTGCGCCAAAGTGGCGGGTACCGGGGTACTGGGGTCTGCCGGATGCCGTTTTTTAAAACCCGTGGTGCGGCTGGCGTGGCCAGACGATGCGATGTAGACTTGGCGGATGCGCGCCGTGTCGCTGCGGCCAACTCATCAATTTTCCGATGTACGATCAGCAGCGATGGCGTGCCTCTTGAGAGTCTCAAAGAAGCAACGGCAGGCTAAAATATTTCGCTGGCGCCGCATGGGCAATCCTCCGTGATAATGGCGGCCACCCGATCCTCAAATTTCCTGGGTATCACATGCAAGACCGGGGAACAAATCGGGGAACGAAATGCGATTTTCAAAAGTAAAACCCAGTATCCATGCGGGTTGCAGAACATCATTCGAGCGCTTTCACACGACCATATGAATCAAGGACTCAGCGTCGAAAGGCACTTAGTCCTTTCTTCTTTTTAGGGTGCTGATGCTGCCAATCTCTGCAAGGCGGCGTCATCAGTCATGCAGGTATCGGTTCATTCGGAAGGCATCGGT
>CANNRR010000336.1 GCA_947508055.1 Burkholderiales bacterium | reverse complement strand
GTAAGAGTCCTATTAAGAAAATAGTAAATGAGAGCAAGAATGACTCCTATCGCAGAGGAGACCATTACGTTCTTGAAGTCATCGCTTTCCATCAGCGCAAGGTGCCCGGACCTGCCAGCAAAAGACAACCCAATAAAGAAGCACACGACAACGATTGCAACTGCTTTTTTCCACGGCTTGTGATAGCCATAGTACGTCGAGGATATGGATTCCAATGGAATAAGCCGCGTCTCAGTGCCCGCCAGAGAAGCCACTGAGATTTCTATGCGTTCTGAGCCGACTTTAAATCTGGTGGTCGGGTCTACTTTTGCCAAAGAAAATAGCCAACCAAGTATCCCTCCCCGCCTACCTGCGATGTTTACGTAGTTATTTTCAGAGTCTACTGGCCTTGTGTCCGCCAGCCACGATTTAAGTACGAGTATGCCCACTTTTTGCCTCCGTTACGTTTGAATCGGCAAGTAGCCTGTCCTTGCCTGTGCTTTCGATACTCTCGCCGCTTCTGGTCTGATTTCAACCGGCTCGTTGAATCTGCAACGTTTAACCCATATCCCGTTTTTCTTAAGCTGCAGATAAATTTCGTGGAAAACTCCGATTGGAAAAAAACAAAGCACCAGCGTTCAATAGGCCCCACAAACCTCAGCCAAGCATGCGAAGACGTAATCCAACGATGCCACTACAAAAGCAAGCTCAGTGATCCGGCCCATCGTGTTCTCCCTGGATGTTGCGCAAACTGTGCACTAGGAACTTGAGAAACACAATCCCCTAAACGGGGGATATTGATGCCAAAAGGACAATTGTTGACCTAATCGGGACAAAAGACAAGTCTCTGAGGCAGTCTGAGACAGTCTCTGAGGCAGCAAAGACTAGTTATGTCCTGGGATCACCCCCCGCGCCGGTGTGTCAAACTCAGTCAGTCCGATTGCGGCTTGCGTCCGGTGTGCGTGCCGCCAACTCGTTTCGGTAATTCAATCCTTTCCGTATTTGGGACACTGCAGGGGGACGGGTGCGAAGATGTTCACTACTTGTTTCGGTTTTGGGCTTCTGGCTCTCTTCATGCCGGCAACCATGGTTAGTACATCAACACGCAAGTTGTGAAACATAATGACGTCCCAGCTTGCGATCGGCATCCTGTCGCGTGAAATTCCATTCGATGGCTCGTTGCTCGGCATTACGTGTTTGCTGCCAGGCAGCCACTTCGGATTGCAGAAGTTCTCTATTTCCAATGCGTCGATCCAGACACTGCCTACTGAGGATGCCAATCTCGATCTCAGCCATATTGAGCCAGCTCGCGTGCTTTGGCGTGTAGTGGAACTGCACACGGCGCAGGAGCTTGTTGGCAGCGCGCACTCCCAGCACGTCGTCGAAGCACTTTTTGAAGTGGGTGTTCAGGTTATCGAGCACCAAGTGAATTCGTCGTGCCTTGGCGTAGGCGCCAGTGAGCAGTCCATTGATGAATGCGACGAAGTCAATCTTTCCCCGACGCTCGGTGACCGAGACGATTCGCTTGCCACCCTTGGGCTCGACAGCCACAAACAGGTTGGTTGTTCCGTTGCGCACGTACTCGTAGTCCTGCTTGGTTGGGCTGTGTGCTGTCATGGGCAGGGGCTTGCGGCTGTGGTCGATGAACTGCAGACTCTTCTCGTCAATGCAAATGACGGGTTCGGTTTTGGACATGGGTCGCGCGTACAGTTCGAGCAGAGCGTACATGCGCTCCCGGTATTCCTGGGTCAGTACACCGATGCACCACATTACCCGGCGCCAGGGTTTGAGATCGTTTTTTTGAGCATGCGTCGCACGGTTTCCCGGCTCACGCACTCCAAGCCTGGCTCTTGGCGAGCAGCGCGTTCGAGCTCCATCATCGTCCAGCGCTGGCGCCCCGCCGGTGGCGCCGAACAGGCCAAGGCCGTCACTCGTGCTTCGGAGTTGGTGTCGTACTGGCGAGGGCGCCCCGAACGTTCTACATCGAACAACGCCAAATCCAAGCCTCCTTGCAAATACGCGCCACGGGTGCGCCACACAGCCGTGCGACCAATACCCAGCACCGCCATGATCTGGGTCTCCGGAACCCCACGGTCCAGGCAGGACAGAACATGTGCACGATTGACCTCTCGCGCCTGATGCGAGCCCTTGCTGCGAATACCTTCGACAATCGAGCGATCCTCCTCGCTCAAGTTCAGTTCTGTCTGACGCATGACCACTCCAGTGTATGCCGGTTGGCGATAACGAGAGTGTAATCATGTTTCGTTACTTCAGTGTCAATGTACTAGAGACAAGTCACCGACCGTTCTCCCTCGCATAGGAGTCACACAGATGGCAGAGCAATTATTGAGCTTTTCATAAATCATGACGGTCACAAAGGAACGCACTGTCATGCCGGGCGCAACAGTGGTCTTCCCGTGGCTCATAGTTTGTCATCCCGGACTCGATCCGGGATCCAGTTGTACGCCAATACTGGATTGCGGGTCGTGGCTCGCAATGACAAGGCAGCATCCGTTGTTGTTGGGCGGTGTCATGAATTTGGGAAATATCAATAGGGACGCTCCCAAGCTACCATAGGTCCCATGAACCGCTCAGACCTCATCGACGGATTGGCTGCACGGTTCGGCAATCTGAAACAGAACGACATTGACTTTGCCGCAAACACTATTCTTGACGCCATGGGTGATGCCTTGTTCGCAGGCCGTCGTATGGAAATTCGCGGCTTTGGCAGCTTTTCGATGAAGCAGCGACAGGGTCGTATTCGCCGTAACCCGCGCAATGGCAACAGTGTTACCGTTCCTGAGAGGCGCGTCGTTCATTTCAAACCAGGCAAAGCACTGCGTGAATCAGTGGATAAGTAGACCAGTCAGCATGATCGAAGACACAGCCGCGCCTACCGGACTATTCACAGATGACCACCAGATAACGCGTTGTGTCTGGTGCCGCGCTACCGCTGAATATCAGCATTACCATGACCATGAGTGGGGTTTTCCGGTGCAGGATGACCGGCGTCTTTTCGAGAAAGTCTGTCTGGAAGGGTTTCAGGCCGGCTTGAGCTGGCTGACGATTCTCAAAAAACGTGAGGCTTTTCGCCGCGGCTTTGCGGACTTTGATATGGACCAGGTTGCCGGATTTGGTGAATCCGAGACCAAGCGCCTGCTACTCGATGCCGGCATTGTTCGACACCAGGGCAAGATTGCATCGACCATCAACAACGCGCAGCGGGCAATAGAGATCCGCAAAGAGTTTGGCTCGCTGGGAGCTTATTTCTGGCGGTTTGAGCCGGCGACGGATACCCGTCCCCAGCAGATCACGCGCCAGACCATGAGCGGTATCACCACCTCTGCGGAATCCATTGCCCTGTCCAAAGACCTCAGAAAGCGTGGTTGGAGCTTTGTAGGGCCAACCACCATGTACGCCTTCATGCAGGCCATGGGGCTGGTCAACGACCACATCCAGGGGTGCGCTGCGCGTAGAAGTGCCTTGCAGGCACGCTCGGACTTCAAGTCTCCGGAGGTGGCAACGACTGGGGTTCAGACGCAAGCACAGAACTAAATCACAAGCCTATTCGGTACGGGTCAAATTGATGAGATTGTCAAAAAGTACCGACCTCCGTACCGTACCCCAAAAAGTCAGGAGGTTTTGAGACAAAAGGCCTTTGAGACCACTTTTT
>CANNRR010000335.1 GCA_947508055.1 Burkholderiales bacterium | reverse complement strand
TCATCTTCTCGGCACCCAGCAAAGACGACACCCCCATGTTCGTCTTCGGTGTGAACGACAAAACCTACGCTGGCCAGACCATCGTCTCCAACGCTTCCTGCACCACCAACTGCCTGGCACCCGTGGCCAAGGTGTTGCACGACAAGTGGGGCATCAAGCGCGGCCTGATGACCACGGTGCATGCAGCTACTGCCACGCAAAAAACCGTGGACGGGCCCTCCAACAAAGACTGGCGCGGCGGCCGCGGGATTCTGGAAAACATCATCCCCTCCAGCACGGGCGCTGCCAAAGCTGTGGGCGTGGTCATTCCCGAGCTGAACAAGAAACTCACCGGCATGTCGTTTCGCGTGCCGACCAGCGATGTGTCGGTGGTCGACCTGACCTGCGAGCTGAACACCGAAGCCACCATGAAGGAAATCTGCGCTGAAATGAAAGCACAGAGCCAGGGTGCCTTGAAGGGCGTGCTGGGCTACACCGAAGACAAGGTGGTCGCGACCGACTTCCGAGGCGAGACCTGCACCAGCGTGTTCGATGCCGACGCCAGCATTGCGCTGGATGGCACCTTCGTGAAGATCGTGGCCTGGTACGACAACGAGTGGGGCTATTCGAACAAGTGCCTAGAGATGGTGCGCGTCGTTGCCAAGTAATTTCAACCGCCGCAGCGCGCTGCTCGCTGTAGGCGCAACTGCATCCAGTCTGTGGCTACCGCAAGCGCGCGCCCAGGCCGGATGGCCCAGCAAGCCGGTGCGGCTGGTGGTGCCGTTCGCACCGGGTGGCAGCTCTGAAATTGTGGCCCGCGCGGTAGCGGGAGAAATGGCCAAGACCCTGGGCCAGAACGTATTTGTGGAAAACAAACCGGGAGCAGCGGGCAACATCGCCATGCAGGAAGTGGCCAACTCCACGGATGGCCACACCTTCATACTGGGGCACATTGGTACCCTGGCAGTCAACCCCTACATCTTTGCCAAGCTGCCCTATGACGCGGCCAAGGACTTCGTGCCCGTCACGCTGGTGTCCAAGGTCCCCAGTCTGTACGTTGTGCACCCGGACCTGCCGGTCAAGAGCCTCAAGGACTGGGTCGCCTACGCCAAATCCAGACCCGGTCAGTTGAACTATGGTTCTGCCGGCAATGGCAGTGCCGGGCACCTGGCTTTTGAGTACCTGAAGATGGTGTCCGACACCTTCGTCCTGCATGTGCCCTACCGTGGCACCGGCCCCATGCTGGTGGACCTCATGGCGGGCCGCCTGGACGCTGCGTCGGTAGGCGCACCAGCGCTGCTCCAATTTATCAAGTCCGGCAAGCTGCGTTGTATTGCGACCGGGACCTCAACACGCCTGCCGCAGTTGCCTGACGTGCCTACGGTTGCAGAGCAAGGCTTCAAGGGTTTTGAGATGACCCAGTGGTATGGCCTTTTGGCGCCAGCCAAGTGGCCGGTCGCCAATGTAGCCAAACTCGAAGCCGAAGCCATCAAGGCCAGCCGCAGCAGCTTGGTCAAGGACAAGCTGGCGGTTGATACGGCATTGGCTATCGGTAACACCGGCGCCGAGTTTGATGCGTTCATCAAAGCCGAGCAGGCGCGCTGGAAGCCGGTCATTGCCAGGGCCCAAATCAAGCCGGATGGAGCTTGACCCATCCGTAGGGCAAGGCGCTCAATACCCGAGTGCCAGCCCGGTGTTGCGGCGTGGATCATTGGCGCCGTAAAACTGGTTATTGCCATGCGGCTTGCCACCTAAAGAAGGTGCGCCGACCAAAATCGCCGCCAGGTGGTTGGCGGGTTGCGGTGCGCCCAGGTTGTGACCCATGTCGATCAGCAGCTTGCGGGTGTCCGGGCTCACCCCAAAAACATCCACATTGGTCAGGTCTGGCAGCCATTGCTGGTGAAAACGTGGCGCATCCACGGCCTCTTGCACGTTCATGCCGTAGTCGATCACATTCAGGATGGCGTGTGTCACGGCGGTGATGATGCGGCTGCCACCGGGTGTGCCCAGCACCATCACCGGCTTGCCGTCCTTGCTAACAATGGTCGGACTCATGGAGCTTAAGGGCCGCTTGCCCGGCGCAATCGAATTGGTCTGGCCTTGCACCAGGCCATACATATTGGGAACACCAACCTTGGCGGTGAAATCATCCATTTCGTTGTTCAGCAATACGCCGGTCTTGGCAGCCGTGACCTTGGCGCCGAACCAGCCGTTTAGCGTGTAGGTGACCGAGACCGCGTTGCCCCAATGGTCGACGATCGAGTAATGGGTGGTGTTGCTGCCTTCGTGCGGCTCAACGCCGGGCTTCATGTCTTTTGAGACGCCGGCCTTGGACGGGTTGATGGCCGCGCGAATTTTCTCGGCGTAGGCCTTGTCTAGCAAGCGCTCCAGCGGGTTCTTCACGTAGTCCGGGTCGCCCAGGTAGCTGTTACGGTCCAGGTAGGCGTGGCGCATGGCTTCGATCTGGTAGTGCACGGCTTGTGCCGAGCGAAAGCCCAACTCCTTGAGCGGATAACCCTCGACGATGTTCAAAATCTCGCAGATCACCACGCCGCCCGAACTCGGGGGCGGAGCCGAGACCACATGGTAGCCACGGTAATCGCACTCCACCGGTGCCAGTTCACGCACCGTGTACTGGTCCAGATCGGCCTGGGTAATGATGCCTTTACCGGCCACGCTGGCGTTGACAATAGCCCGTCCCACGCTGCCCTTGTAAAAACCGTCTGCACCCAGCTTGCTGATCAGGCGCAGGGTCTTGGCCAGGTCTTTTTGCACCAGCTTCTCACCGGTCTTGAACGGCTCCCCCTTGTTCAGGAAGATCGCGCCCGAGGGGGCGTCCTTGCGAAAATCGGCCGTCGCCGTCAGCAGCATGTCTACATCACCGGTTTCCAGCACAAAGCCTCGCTCGGCCAGGGCAATGGCCGGCGCTATCAGCGCCGCGCGCCCCCGGCTGCCGTACTTGGCGCGGGCTGCTTCCATGCCCGCGACGGTGCCGGGTACGCCGACGGCAAGATAGCCGTTGGTGCTCAGTCCTTTGATGACCTTTCCATCCTGGTCCAGGTACATGTCTGCGGTGGCGGCCAGCGGAGCCTTTTCGCGAAAATCAAGAAAAGTCTTGCGACCATCGGCCAGTTGCAGGGTCATGAAGCCGCCGCCGCCCAGGTTCCCTGCAGCCGGGTACACCACAGCCAAGGCGTAGCCAACGGCCACGGCGGCATCGACAGCGTTGCCGCCCTTCTTCAGAACCTCGACACCGATCTTGCTGGCCAGATGCTGGGCACTCACCACCATGCCGTGCTCGGCCGCCACGGGGGCCACCGAAGCGGCGTTAGCAGTGAAGCAACAAAGAAGTGCAATCGACGCGGCCAGTTTCAACGGGTAGTTGGGTTTTGACATGCTTTGAAGTCTCCAGAAAAAATTAGCCCAGGGCGTTTGACCAGCGTGCAAGGTGGGCGTGCCTGAACGCAGGGAAGGGTGAGTGACTATACCTACGCGGCCAGCTTCAATGTGGAAAAGGCAGGGGCTTTTTTCGGGGGTATTCCCATTACCCGAAGCTTGGTGTAAATTTGCCGTGACTGATGTCATGCTAGCCTGATAACGAATGATCGAAACTTTGTTCCATATGGAAGGTGGCAGTATGGAGTTGGACCAAGTTCCCAAGGCGTACAGGCCTT
>CANNRR010000334.1 GCA_947508055.1 Burkholderiales bacterium | reverse complement strand
TCGCGCAGGCCAGCGATGAATTTGTAGCGGTGCAAACCCTGGGCGGACGAATGCACGTTCGCTGGGACCACGAGGCGCAAGCCACGCCCCACGGACAAATCGTCTACTTTGCCGAATTTCTGGCCACAGCGGGCATCTTTGACAACTGGGTCAACGCTTGCCCGCTGCACTACACCAGCCCCAACGCATCAAGCGTGCGCGATGTGCTGGGCACCTTGATGCTGGGTGTGCTGTCGGGCTCAAAACGCTACGCCCACCTGGGCGGCATCAGAGGTGACCAAGTGGCCGCGCAAGCATTGGGTCTGAACAAAATCGTCAGTGAAGACAGCGTGCGCCGGGCATTGAGCGTCATGGATGCCAATGCGACACAGTCATGGATGCAGCAAGCACTCAAAGACAGCGTGATGGCGGCGCTGGATCGCAACTGGATACTGGACCTGGACACCACCATCAAGTCCCTGTACGGACATCAGGAAGGCGCCCAGATCGGCTACAACCCCCACAAGCCGGGGCGACCCAGCCATGCCCTGCACACCTACTGGGTAGGCAACCTGCGCTTGGTGTTGGATATGCAGTTGCGCAGTGGCAAAGAGCACAGTTCGGGCCATGGCAAAGCGGGGCTGGACAAACTGCTCGACGAATTGGGCGAACGCGGCCCGGCAATGGTCAGGGGCGACAGTGGCTACGGCAACGAAGACGTCATCGCCATCTGCGAGAGACACAACCGGCGTTACCTGCTGCGCCTGCGCAAAACGGCCAATGTCAAACGGCTCATCGAGAGACTGTTCAACCGTCAGGACTGGACGGCGGCTACCCCAGCCACTCAGGGCTGGCAAGCCATAGAGTGTTGCCGCCGACCGAAAACTGACCAGCTAAAGGCATAAGTGCCGATCCAAAATTGACCAGGGTGTTCCACTGGCCTGCTGAATATTTCAGCAGGTAGCAAAAGGTGATCACCATGGAAATGATAGGCAAGGTCAGGCGCATGAAACTGCGCGACAAACTCTCCAACAGCGCAATTGCGAAACTTACCGGGTTATCGCGCAATACGGTCAAGAAATGGCTCAAGGCACCGGGCGCGGTTATTCCGAAATACAGCCGGGAGAGCCCAGCGGGCAAACTTACTGCTTTTGAGGCGACGCTGGACCAGTCGCTCAAAGCCGACTCCCACCGACCGAAGCACGCCAGACGCACGGCCAAAGCACTGTTGACGCAAATCCAGGCGCAGGGTTATCTGGGTGGGTACAGCGCAGTGACCGACTTCGTTCGTGCCTGGCGTGAGAAGACGGCCACATCACCCGCCAAAGCATTTGTGCCATTGAACTTCGAACTCGGTGAGGCGTTCCAGTTTGACTGGAGCGATGAGGGCTTGATGGTGGGAGGCGTGTTCTACAAGGTGCAGGTCGCGCACCTGAAGCTGTGTGCCAGTCGTGCCTTCTGGCTGGTGGCCTACCCCAGCCAAGGTCACGAAATGCTGTTTGATGCCCACACCCGATCCTTCCAGGCGCTCGGTGGTGTCACACGACGAGGCATCTACGACAACATGAAGACGGCGGTGGACAAGGTCAAGAAGGGCAAAGGCCGCATCGTCAACGCCCGTTTTGCTGCGATGTGCAGCCACTATTTGTTCGACCCGGACTTCTGCAACGTGGCATCAGGCTGGGAGAAAGGCGTTGTCGAGAAGAACGTGCAGGACAGCCGCAGGCGCATCTGGATCGAAGCTGGCACGCGCCGCTTTGGCTCGTTCATTGAGCTCAACGCCTGGCTCGGTGAACGCTGTCGTTCCATTTGGTCGGACACCGAGCACCCCGTACACAAACAGTTTACGGTGGCCGAGATGCTGGAGTTGGAGAAAGAACATCTCATGTCGATGCCAGCGCCCTTTGACGGCTATGTGGAGAGGGCGGCGCGCGTGAGTAGTACCTGCTTGGTAGCGGTGGCACGTAACCGTTACTCCGTACCTTGCGAGTGGGCCGGGCAGATGGTCAGCACCCGGCTGTATCCCAACTGCGTTGCGGTAGCGGCAGAGGAATCACTGGTGGCCAGCCACTCCAGGATAGCTGGCAGTGGACAAACCAACTACGACTGGCAGCACTACATCGAGTTGGTACAGCGCAAGCCTGGTGCCTTGAGAAACGGCGCACCGTTTCTGGACATGCCGGCACCACTGCTGCGTCTACGTCAGGCCCTGTTGCGCCACGCAGGCGGCGACCGTGTCATGGCTGAGGTTCTTGCCGTGGTGCCACAAGCCGGCCTTGAAGCGGTACTGGTTGCGGTGGAGCTGGTGCTCGAAGGTGCAGCGCCGAGCGGCAGCATCAGCGCTGAACATGTACGTAACGTGCTGGGGCGACTCAATGCACCGGCGACGCCCGAACAAGCCGAAACGGCGTTGCAACTGACCCATGTGCCCAGGGCTGACACGGCACGCTATGACCGACTGCGTCCCACGCATCAAGACACTGTGGAGGTGAGCCATGCGTAATTCCAACCGTGATGTCCATGCTGAACTCAAAGCGCTGCGCCTGAATGGCATGGCCAGCGCCTGGAGTGAATTGATGGAGCAAGGCGGTGGCGCAACCATCGATTCTTCTCGCTGGCTGATTGAGCACTTGTTGCAGGCAGAAGACGTTGACCGCCATATGCGCTCAATTGCCCATCAAATGAAAGCTGCGCGCTTTCCGGTGCACCGTGACTTGGCAGGGTTTGACTTCGAGGTGTCACAGGTGGACAAAGTCTTGATTCAGAAACTGTCCGATCTGTCGTTCACGGAGGACGCCCAAAACGCCGTCCTGATTGGTGGTCCGGGTACCGGCAAAACCCATCTGGCCACTGCTTTGGGGATTTCGGGGTTGACGCGTCACGGCAAGCGAGTGCGGTTTTACTCAACAGTCGATTTGGTCAACGCCCTGGAGCAGGAGAAGTCCCAAGGCAAGGCGGGGCGCATTGCCTTAAGCCTTATGCGACCGGACCTGATCATTCTGGATGAGTTGGGTTACTTGCCGTTCAGCCAAGCCGGTGGCGCCCTGCTGTTTCATCTGCTGTCCAAGTTATATGAGCACACCAGTGTGTTGATCACGACCAACCTAACATTTGCAGAGTGGTCCAGCGTGTTTGGCGACGCCAAGATGACCACGGCTCTGTTGGATCGGCTCACCCACCATTGCCACATCGTGGAGACTGGTAACGAGTCTTACCGATTCCGCCACAGCAGCAAAGAAGCCAAGGGGCGCATCAAGTCGAGGGAGCAATCCAGGAAGGCCGCCGCCAAAGAACAGCTGCCACAAATCGAAGACGAACCGTTCTGAATCAGGGACGCGCCAGTGCAAATCCGCTTCGGGCTACGCCCTTCGCGTCTTTGCACTGGCAAGGAATTACCAAAACATGAAACAGCAAGGAGACATGAAAACCAGCAATGCGCTTATAGTTATCAACAGCTAAGCTTCAAAAAACTCAGCTAAAGCCCCTGGTCAAAATTCAATCGGCACAGGTGGTCAATATTGAATCGGCGCCGACAGCTACTTGGATATATAACGCGCGACGAGCCGCGCTTGCGGTGATCGAGGTGTTCCTGCAACGCCTAGCGCCATACGAGCTGAGACCGGTTGACTTTTCGGTAGCCTCCCTGATTGTGCATAACCCGGGTATCACTTCTCGCCAGTTGTG
>CANNRR010000333.1 GCA_947508055.1 Burkholderiales bacterium | reverse complement strand
TCAAGCGAACCGCAATTCAGGTGCGGGTGAGTTGTCCTCACAATGAAATTCGGCTCCACGCCGATCTGGAACTCACCCTGTTTCGCATCGTGCAAGAAGCACTCACCAACTGTGCCAAACATGCCCATGCACAGACCGTAGACGTGCGTATGCGACTCGATAGCCACCCCGTCTTACTCTCCGTGTCCGATGACGGTTGCGGCTTTGAGTTGCAACCCTCCACCGGACGTGCGCCATTTCACGGCCTGGGGCTGATCAACATGCGGGAAACCGTGGAATTTGCCGGTGGCAGTTTCAAGTTGGAATCGGCCCCCGGTTTTGGCACACGCATCTACGTCGAAATATAGTCTGCGGCACAATGAATACCTTATGAAAGTTCGACTGCTTCTTGTCGATGACCACACGATGTTCCGCGAGGCCTTGTGCCATTTGCTGCGGGCGGAAGACGAACTGGAGGTCGTAGGCCAAACCGCTGACGGCTTGCAGGTTCTGGAGATGGTTGAGAAACTATCGCCCGATCTTGTGTGTATGGACATCAATATGCCCGGCCTGAACGGCATTGACACTACACGGCAGCTGCTCCAAGCGTACCCGCGGATCAAGGTCATTGCACTGTCGTCTTACACCGACCAACGCTATGTGCTGGACATGCTGGCTGCGGGTGCCCAGGGCTATGTCACCAAGGCCGAGGCCAGCGACGAACTGCTGCGCGCCATTCGTACGGTGATTCTGGGCCGCGCCTACCTGTGCCCCGATGTGGCGGGCATGATCGCGGGGGCAGCGTCGCACAGCACAGCCCCACCCGGCGACACCCTGAGCCCACGGGAACAACAGGTCGCACAGCGGGTGGCACAAGGGGAAACCACCTTCAAGATTGCCAACGCCCTGTTTATTGCACCGTCAACCGTTGAGGTGCATAGGCGCAACATCATGCGCAAGCTCAATTTGCACAACGTGGCCGATCTCACACGCTATGTGATGAGCCAAAAAAATTACCCCAGCTGATTGGCACGCTCGCAGCAGCACTAGGAGTCTGGGCGGCAGAAGGATTTGAAAATTCGAGAAAAATTTTCAACCCATCAGAATCGCTCAGGCGGCATTATTTCGATGAAGGTAAGGGGTCAGGCACCCCTGAAAACGTCTGTTTTTGACCAGCGTTTCTTCTGCCGCCCAGACTCCTAGCGACTACCGGTTTTCTGGTAGTCAAGAATACCCGGCACTAGGTATTCCGTCACCCTTCGTTTGGTTTTACGCTTGTCCCACCGACCGCAGATGGGCGCGTAACAGCAACACGAAGGACATGCAACGTGACGATTCAATGGACCAAAGGGCTAAATACCAATATCCGCTCCATTGATCTGCAGCATCAGGAATTGGTCTCGCTGATCAATCAACTGGAAACCCTGCACCTTGCAGGGCGCAATACCCAGGCCCTGGACGAAGTGCTGCCGCAGCTCCACACCTATGTTCTATTCCATTTCAGAGAAGAAGAAGACCTGATGGTCATGCTGGTGGGCAACGAGGAACTGGACCAGTTGCACTTGGCGCAGCACCGCGAATTTATCGATCACATGCATACGCTGCAACAGCGCCGCAACCCGCATAACGAGGCCGACACGGCCCAGGCGCTCGTGCACTACCTCAAGAACTGGTTGCTAGAACACATCGCCACCACCGACCGTGATTTAGGCCAAAAATTACTGGCCCAGCACACCGCCTTTGCTGCGCGTTAACGCTGCAAACCGCCATGTCAGCGCACACCGTCCCTATTGAATCTCTCAGCACTTCGCTTTGGCAAGCCACACTGGAGCATGCCTTTGACGCCATCGTGCAGATGGATGCGACTGGAACCATTGTGGAGTGGAACCCGCAAGCCGAGCGCTGCTTCGGTTGGTTCCGCCACGAGGTGCTGGGCATGCTTCTGCACGAGCTTGTACTGCCTCCCAGCCGACACCAGGTGTACCTGCAATGGTTAGAGTTATTCATCGCCTCACCCCCGGGGCATAGACCCCACGCACGCGTGGAAACGATGGGTCTGCACCGCACCGGCAACCTGTTTCCCGTAGAAATGGCCGTCACCCTGGTGCAATCGCCGCAGAGCATGGAGTTCATCGCCATCTTTCGCGACATGTCCGAGCGCCGCAGCACCGAAGAAGCCTCGCGCATCGCCGCAGCAGCGTTTGAAACACTGGAAGGCATGGTGGTCATAAATGCCCAACAGATCGTCGTAAAGGTCAACGAAGCCTTCACCCGCATCACCGGCTACAGCGCGCAGGAGTCTGTAGGGAAAAAGTCATCTATTTTTCGACTCGACCGGCAAGACGAAGCGGCGTACCACGAACTTCGCCGCATGCTGCCCCTGAACCGCTTCTGGCAGGGTGCGGTATGGGACCGCCGAAAAAATGGTGAACGCTATCCGGTCTGGCTGCGTGTTACGGCGATCATGGGCACGGACAAACAAATTAACCACTATATTGCAGCCTTCATCGACAACACCCAGCACCAGGCGTCCGAGGAGCGGATTCACCACCTGGCTTTCTACGACCCCCTGACCAGCCTGCCAAACCGTCGCCTTTTAATGGACCGGCTGGGGCAAGCGCTTGCAGGCAGCCTGCGCAAGCGTAAACATGGTGCCGTCTTGCTGATTGACCTGGATAACTTCAAGGACATCAACGACGCCTTTGGCCACGAGGCCGGGGACTTTTTGCTTGCCCAAGTGGGGCAGCACCTGCGGGAGTGCTTGCACGCCGATGACACGATGGCCCGCGTGGGCGGTGACGAATTTTTGGTGATATTGCCAGAGCTGGCAGATACCGCAGCAACCGCCGCATCCAAGGCAGAAATCGTGGCTCAGCGGGTGCGAGAAACGCTGACACAGGCATTTGACCTGAAGGTCGATACCGTACAAACCTCAGCCAGCATGGGTATTGCTCTATTTTTCGGAGATGAGGTGGGGGGCAGTGAATTGCTCAAGCGTGCCGAAACCGCAATGTATAGCGCCAAGAATGCGGGACGCAATTGCATTCGGTTTTTTGATGCGGGCAACCAGACGGCGCTGGAACGCCGTTTTGTGCTGACTACGTGGATGCGCCAAGGCCTGCCCGAGCAATTCTCCCTCCACTATCAAATGCAGGTGGACCAGCGCGGCAATGCCATTGGAGCCGAGGCACTGCTACGCTGGAAGCACCCCCAACAGGGCCACATTTCCCCTGCCATGTTCATCCCCCTGGCCGAGGAAACCGGGTTCATCGTTCCCCTGGGCACCTGGGTACTACAAACCGCCTGCCAACAACTCCAGGATTGGGCACACCACGCCAGTACCCGCCACCTCACCCTGGCGGTGAACGTCAGCGCGCGCCAGTTCCATGCCCCCGGTTATGTGCACACCGTGATGGCCGCGCTGGAACGCACTGGTGCGCCAGCGCACTTGCTCAAACTGGAACTGACCGAGGGCCTGATGCTTCACGACGTTGGCGATGTCATTGAAAAAATGCAGGCCCTCAAGCGCCTGGGGGTGAGCTTTTCCATTGATGACTTTGGCACTGGCTACTCATCGCTGTCGTACCTCAAGCGGCTACCGCTGGACCAGCTCAAGATCGACCAGTCTTTTGTGCGTGACCTTCTCACCGATGCCAACGATGTGGCTATCGCCAACACCATCATCGGCT
>CANNRR010000332.1 GCA_947508055.1 Burkholderiales bacterium | reverse complement strand
GAAAGTAACGCAGCCGGGTCTGCCACATCTGCGGCCAACACGTTCACCTATCTTCGCTCGTACTCCAATATCGGAGCCATGACGTTCAGGGTAGCCACCGCGCCGACAAAACGTGGGGTCGATCCTGAGACATTAGCGGACATTGCTCTCAGAGTTGGCGATGGGTGGGTCGATACGGATGACGGGAACAAGCCGTACAACTGGAGCGGTACAGCCTGGGTGACAGCCACCGACACCACCACGCAAGCTGCATTTAACGCTTGGGTTTTGGCAACTTACAACGTCGATATTTCAGGGCTGACGGACAGCAAGATCGAGTCTTACTTTACCGGGACCGATCCATCAACAACTTGGAGCGGAACGTCTGCATCGCACACGGGCGATCTTTGGTACAACTCAACGGCCAAACTACTTAAACGCTGGAGCGCAAGTGCTTGGCAAACCGTCGAGGATAAAGCTGCGATTGACGCCGCCGCAGCAGCCTACGCCGCACAGGGAACAGCGGACTCCAAGATCACCACGTTTGTCAAGAATGGTGCGCCAACATCTGGCAACCCGGCTGCACTGACTACAGGCGATCTGTGCATCGACACTTCAGCCGCTGGCAAGAACCAGATGTACCGCTGGAACGGAACGTCTTGGGTCGATGTGCGTGATTCAACCATTGCCGCAGTCGATGCGCGTGTTACCGAGGTCAATACGACTCGGATTGGATACGCAAAAGTCACAGCCACAAATTCACCCTTTGATAACGGTGGCACCATCACGAACAAAACCGAGATGGATGCCTACAACGCGACCCACGGCAATACGCTGACTTGGGTGGTAGGTCTGCCGCTTGCACAAGCAATAAAGCAGTTAACGATAAGCGTCAACGGCACCACCGGAACCATCGAAGATCGCATGACAGCGGTGGCAGAGACTACCAACAGTATGTACCTTGAGAAAGCGGTACGCATTGGCTCTGGTGGGTCGGTTGTGGGTTACGGCCTGTCTGGTCATGTCAGCAGTGGCGAACCCGTGGTGACGGACTCCATGTTCATCGCCAATGTGGACACGTTCGCTGTAACCATTCCGATCAGTTCAGTGCCTGTGTGGGCGGCAAACACTGCTTACACGCGACACAGTCTGGTCAAGGCGAACTCCACCGGATCATCGTATCCAACCGAGTATCTTCAGTGCGCCATAGCTGGCACTTCAGGCTCCAGTAGCGCAGCGTTGTTCGGCCACGTTTTGGGCACCGAAAGCACCGATGGAACGGCCAAATGGGTGACCGTCAGCCGGGTGCCGTTTTCGGTAGCGAAGGCGACCACCACGGTAGATGGCATCACCGTACCAATTGGCGCTTTCATGGACGGCGCGTATATACGGGATGCCACGATCACGAATGCCGCGATTCACTCACTGACCGCTGACAAGATCACGTCTGGCGACATCACGGCCACCTTGAATTTGACGGCAGCCAACACAGTAACGGGATCAATCAAGAGCAACAGCACTGGCGTTTACCCCGGCTCATCTTTGGCGCAGCCCATTTGGGAAATAAGCGGTACGGGGCTTGCCACCTTCAACAATGCCATCGTGCGCGGCGCGATCTATGCCAGCAGCGGGACATTCACTGGAACCATATCAGCAGCCACCATTAACGGTTCAACCATCAATGGCACATTCATCGACCTGATAACAACTGGTGGAAGCTGGCTGCGAAGCAACGGTAAGGGATGGAACGACTCAGCCAACGGGGTTGTAATTGCTCAAGGAACGGATGGCTCAAACGGCGTTGATATGAAGGCTGGCACCAGCCGGTTGTGGCTGTCAAGTTGGGGAGACTGCGGCTTCCAGATGGGCGCTACCCCAGCTATCTCCGCAACCACAATGACCGGCTCGGGACTCAAGGTCACTTATGACGGGACATTCTGCGTTGGGAACTCGACAAAGAATTTCACATGGACACCGTCTGCTGGGTTGACCATCAATGGCGATGTGGTTGTGACCGGCAATCTGGTGTCTAACGCGGTGACTGTTCCGGTTGGCAGTACGGGGTACGGCTCCATCCCCTCAGCAACGATAACGCTGCCGTATGCAGGGAAGATCATGGTGATGGTGTCGGTCAACGCGCTAGCCTATGACGGCAGTGAGGCCAGTCTGTCCGTTACGGCGACCTGTGGGGCATCAAGCGGGCCAACCCTGGGGATTTCTCTTGGTTTTGCTTATTCTGGGGCTTTGACCGCGGTTGGGTACTTTGCGGTAGCGGCCGGCATCTACACCGTTGGCGGGACAACGAGTGTGACCATCGGGAACAGAACCATTACGGACACGTCGCTGTTTGCTGTGGGGTACATGCGATGACAAACGAAATTGAACAGGTAGTTGTGTATGAGAAGGCTACGGGGCGGGTGGTGAGTTCGGGCACGACGCAGCTACCGCAGTCTTTGGTGAGCGACACGCTCGATGTGCTGGTGGGGGCAGAGGCCCGACCGGGGGCGTCTTACGTTGAGGCTGGCTGTGTTGTCGAGATACCGGTGAAGCCTTCGGTACACCATGTTTTTGACTGGGCTGGCAAGGCCTGGATTGACCCGCGCAGTCTGCAGGACTTGAAAGACGCCAGGTGGGCGGAGGGCAGACGAGAGCGGGATAGCGCCGAGTTTGGCGCGTTCAGCTGGGATGGATCACGATTTGATTCGGATGCACTCAGTCAGCAGCGAATTACCGTGGCGGTGACGCTGGCAATGATGAACTCGGCGTTCTCAATCGACTGGACGTTGGCAGACAACACGGCGCGCACCTTGACCGCTGCCGACATGATTGCGGTGGGCGTGGCGCTGGGCCAGCATGTGAGTGCGTGCCATGAGAGGGCTCGGGTGTTGCGGGGACAGATTGAGGTAGCGTTGACTGCCGAAGAGCTTGGGGTACTCGCTACTTGATGTCACTGAGCCAATCGTTCGGCCACTTCACGTTTGCCGAGCTTTCTAACGGCAGCGATTGCTTTGAGCTGACTTGCCCTGGGCTTGGCTTTGCCTTGTTCCCACTTGTAAACCGACTGGCCGCTCACCCCCAGCAGGACACCCATTTCGTTGGCGGTTACGCCGAGTTTCTTGCGCAAACTGGCAAACCCTGAAACCCGAAAACGCAGGTTTTCTGTGCTTTGTGGCTCTACGGCTTGGACCTCTTTTTTGGGCTGCTTGCTCAGCTTGCCAACGATGGACTCAAGAGCAGCAAGGCGTCGTTTGAGGGATGCGATTTCTGACCGGTATTGAGCCGAGGTCTTCTTGAGTGTCGAGGTCTCTGCGCGAGCTTCTTTTTTTGCAATGCGTGCGATTTCAGACTTCAATTGGTTGGCGAAGGTGCTCATAAATGTTTCGGGTTGTGGTTGTCCTACTGTAGCGGAAAATCGGTTTGTGGTGCCAGGCCTCAGTTCGGCTTGAATTGCACTCCGGCGCGCGACTGTGCATCTCAGTTGCCCCGCAGAGATGGATATACGGATCCCTCTGAATTTGATCGTCGAAAACTGAGAGTCAGGTATGGAGAAAATCCTGGGCCGGCAGTGCAGCGCCTGCCGACATCCACCAGTGACCGTTGCCGGGAAGTCAATTTACGATCCAAGAAACATGCCGGGCTTGTCTGCCACTCGCTTTATCAGACTACTCCGGCTGGATACCGGCTTCCATTG
>CANNRR010000331.1 GCA_947508055.1 Burkholderiales bacterium | reverse complement strand
CTGACCCCAACCGATGCGCCGGAGCAGTACAAATTTCACTTTCGATTACTGCGCGACGGCCTGACGCAGTGGATGAACGGCGTGGTCAGCCCGAGGGGCATGCCCAGCTACATCAACTTTGTCAGCGGCGTGACCAACGCACTGGACCATGTGCGCAAGCAGCACAGCGGCAATGTGCTCATCGTCAGCAGCGGCGGCCCCATCTCCACGGCGATCGGGCACATTCTGGGGACCGTTCCCGAAAAGACGATCGAGCTCAACATGCAGATCCGCAACAGCGCGGTAACCGAATTTTTGTTCACGCCCAAACGCCACCTGCTGTTGACCTTCAATTCGTTGGCCCATCTGGACGGTGCAGAATATGCACCATGGATTACCTACTCTTAACTCCCGATTGCCAGCCGCCAACCCCTGACCATTGGCGCGCACGACTTGCCTGCACGTTGACCGGGATGCTGCTTACCTTGGCCGGCATCACTGGTTGTGCCCAGCCGCCCGTAGTGACCCTGGGCGACCGGCTTGCTACTTCCGCCGCATCCAAAGTCTCCAACTCTCTGGGAATGCCGATGGTGCGAATCCCCGCCGGTGAGTTCATGATGGGCAGCGACGAGTCCATGGCCAGCCTGCAGAAAGACTTTCCCCTGATGGAGCGCCAGCGTTTAGAGGAACTGAGTGATGAGTCCCCAATGCACCGGGTGCGCATCTCCAAGGACTTCTTTCTGGGCCAGACCGAAGTTACGGTGGGGCAATTCCGAAAGTTCCTGAAGGCCTCCGGCTATGTACCCGAGTCGATTGCCGACGGTACCGGCGGTTACGGCTACAACGCCCAACACATTGCCAATGGTGCTCGCGGTGAGCAATTTGACGGTCGCCATGTCCGCTACAGCTGGGCGGACCCCGGTTTCGCACAGACGGACGACCACCCCGTAGTGAATGTAACCTGGAACGATGCCCAGGCCATGGCCCAATGGCTCAGCAACAGGGAACAGCGCAAGTACCGACTGCCGACCGAAGCAGAATGGGAATACGCGGCCAGGGCCGGCACCCGCACCCGCTATCACAACGGGGATGACCCCCAAGGTCTGGCCAAGGTCGGCAACACCTTCGATACCCGGGCGGCACCACTCTGGTCCGGTTTCGCAGTGCACGCCATGAAAGGCGATGACGGATTTGCGTTTACCGCGCCGGTGGCGAGTTTCGCGCCCAACGCCTTTGGCCTGTACGACATGCATGGCAACGCCTGGGAATGGACCAACGACCTGCACGACGAGAACTATTACGCGCGGTCCCCGCTCGACGACCCGCAAGGCCCCAGCCTGGGCTCGGTCTATGTACGCAGGGGCGGCTCCTGGCACACCTGGCCGCTCTATGTCCGATCGAGTTACCGCAACTGGAATTCACCGCAGACACGCTACACCCTGGTCGGCATCCGTCTGCTCATGGAAGCACAGTAGGCGCTCCCCAAGGATTCTGACTGCCACCCACGGATCCGAAAGGATCCAAGCCCGCAGCCAGGCGGTAGCGCCTGTCATCTTCGCCTACGCAAATATAGCCATGCAGCTTGCAAAAAACGACTTTCATCCTATTGTGCCGGAGTCATTGCCATGAAGATCCTCCTTTCCCTCGCTCTGCTTTTTTTCATTTCCACAATGTCCTGGGCTCAGGTGAATAGAGAATTGGTCGGGAAGTACCAGATGGACGTGCAAGGTGGCGACACTCTCGAACTGCGCGCTGACGGCACCGCATCCCTGGCGGGAGATAACATGAAGTGGTCAGTCAGAGGCAACCAACTCCAGGTTGGCCCTGATGTCATGTCATCGTCGGGTGGAATGATGCTGTGGAAAGTTGAAAATCTGCGCCTGCTTATTGACCAGCGCAACGGCACCGGGTTTCAGGACATCGGCCTGACCACCAGCAAGAACTCCAATGGCTACCCTCATGCTGAAGGACGTGAATACTCGATGTGTAGTTGACGAGCGGAGGTCGGTTGGCGAATCTGCCATCCTCCACTCAACGCTTTGGTTACCCACCACCCCTTCCGGCAGTTCCTCCGTATACCAGGACGGCATATAGGGTTTCCTTTTCTTGGCAATACGACTTTGTTGGTGCAGCGCGAACGTGGGCGGCGACCATCATGTTTTGCGCCACCGGAGTGATTTGTGGTCTTATCGTTCCATTTGCCTTTAGCCCCTCACCAGTTCCTGTTAGCTTGCACACAGAAGGAATTGTGGTCCGCATGGAAGCAGATGATGGGATGGTCCGACCAATCTTCCAGTTTTCCGATCAAAACGGGGTAACGCGTCAATTCAGGTCCGAACTTTCAAAAATAGGCCACGTTCGGACTCCCGCTACGCAGCAGTCCGATTGCAAGTCAGCCGACGCGGTCGGAAAGCACGGTCAGCGGCAATTGATGGATTTCGCCCAATAACCGGGCCAACGCACGCCCCGCCGCATCCAGCATTGCGTGCCCCTTGTCGGCGCTGGCACCTGCCGCATTACCAACCGCGCCGTGCGGGTTGTAGTCCTGCATCTGCCAGGCCAGTTTGGCACTCTTGCCGTCGCCCAGAATGTCGAAGCGCCGTGCGCGGTCCTCAGAGGTGGAAGCAAAGTTCTGTGCGCGTGCCATGTCGACCAACTCGGGTGCCAGCGCCAGCATCATGGAGGTCTCGATTTCGCCGGCATGGATACCAAAACGATGCTCGTGTGCGCTGAACAGTGCATTCACGTCTTCGCCCTGCGGGCCTACCAGCGGCAGGCCAAACCAATTCACGCTATAGACCAGCATGCCCAGCCGGGCGCGCAGGTCACGGGCCACGATATCCATTACCCCCACCTGCCCACCGTGGGAGTTCAGCAGCACCAGTTTCTTCACCCCGGTGGCGGCCACGCTCTCGCCTATATCGGTCCACAGGCGGATGGTGGTTTCGGCTCTCAAGGTGAGGGTGCCGGCGAAGCGCGCGTGCTCGGGGCTCAGCCCCACAGTTTGGGTGGGTAGAAACAGTGCCGGAACCTCCACCGCCAAGTGGGGCAACGCCGCGCCAACCACGCCATCCACCAGCGCACTGTCAACCCGCAAGGGCAGATGAGGGCCGTGCTGCTCGGTCGCCGCCACGGGCAACACCGCAATCAGTTGGTCCAGTGTGCGTCGTGTCTTACGCTGCGAAAAGTCGTGCGTACTCCAATCGGCCCAGTAACGAGAAGAATTGCTCATGGCGCTATCTTAGAGGCATGCTGGCATATCCCATATTCCGCGTCTTATCGCGGGTGAAGGGGCAAAAGCAGGCGGTAGCGCGTGCCTTGGCCCGGTGCAGACTCGAGTTCAATGCGCCCGCCCAGCAACTTGGTCACGTTGTTGTAAACAATGTGCATGCCAAGCCCGCTCCCGCCGCGTCCCAATTTGGTAGTAAAAAACGGCTCGAACACATGTTTGCGCACATCATCGGTCATGCCATTTCCATCGTCGGTAAACAGAACTTCCACGTGGTCTGCATCGACCAGTTTGGCGTCTATCGTGATGGCGCCTGTGCTGCGGCCCTCAAAGCCGTGCAGGATGGAGTTATTGATCAGGTTGATGATGATGCTCGACAACGCGCCGGGGTAGGAGTCCATCACGACAGTGCCCATGCCCGGCCCCAGGGTAAAAACAACGGGGTGCGCGCGCAAGGTCGGCCCCATTG
>CANNRR010000330.1 GCA_947508055.1 Burkholderiales bacterium | reverse complement strand
TTGATGATCTTCGTGATTCCGGTATTCGCAAAAGTGTATGCCAATATGCACGTGCAATTGCCCTTGCTGACGCGCATTTTAATTGGGACATCAGACTTTATGGTGCAGTTCTGGTGGGTCATTCTGCTGGCCCTGGGGCTGGCCTATTATCTTTTTCATGTCTGGGTCACGTCACCGACAGGTAAGTATGCGTGGGACAAGTTCAAGCTCAAGTTGCCGATCATCGGCAAGATTCTGGTCAAGGCCACAATCGCCCGTTTTTGCCGAAGTTTTGCCACCGCAAGCAAGAGCGGCGTGCCCATCATGCAGGTGTTTCAACTGGTCGCGCGGGTGGTGGACAACGCCTTTTACGAGGAGCGCATTCTGCAAATGCGCAAGGGTGTGGAGCGCGGCGAGAGCCTGAGCCGGGTGGCGCGCACGGCGGGCATTTTTGCGCCGATGGAACTGCAAATGATTGCAGTGGGCGAGGACACGGGAGAGGTTGACACCATGGTGGAACAGATTGCCGTGATGTACCAGGACGACGTGGAGTACGAGGTCGGCAAGCTCAGTGAGGCCATCGAGCCCTTGCTGCTGGCGGTGATGGGCGTGCTGGTCGGTATTCTGCTGCTGGGCATTTTTCTGCCGCTTTGGGATCTGGGCCAAGCAACACTGCATCCCGGACGGCCTTGAAGACAGCATTGATGATCGTTGCGTCCTTGGCGGGGTGACGCGCAAGGCAATTGGTTTCAAGCATTTGCCCTTCCCCGTGACGGGGTTTCATTGGAGGTGCTAGGGTAAGGCCCAGTTCAGTCGCTGGGCTTTCCTTTTGGTTGGCGGGACGATGGTTTCTGAAGGGGTACATCGATCATGATTTTTCGCCTTCTCAAGAGCATCAGTGTCCTGTCGTTCCTTGGCATCAAGCGCAATAAGGCGGGTGTGGGCATGCTAACTGGTGAGCATGGCATTGAAGAGCGCGATGCAGGACCGCCGACCACCACCATTCTTTACCCGGAAGATCGGCGCTGCGAACTCTGCAAGCACTTCGTTGGCTGGTTTCCTGTCAGGACAAATGACCAAATTAGTTACAACGCGTTCGGTGGCTGCATGCGACCTGATGCAGAAAGAATTGTGGCCCTGCCCATGGATGAATGCCCATTTTGGGTAAAACCCGCCAACCAGGCCAAGCGACACGCCAAAGAATAAACTGCGGGTTCATGAAAATTTCGACTCTGCTTGTCACCCTCCTCTTCGGCATTCTGCCCAGCCTGGCATTGGCACAAGCGCCGGCACTGACACTGGCACCGGTTACCAGCGTGCCCGCAGTAGATCTAACGCGCTACAGCGGCAAGTGGTTCGAGATTGCGGCCTTTCCGATGTTCTTTCAGCGCAACTGCATCGCCGACACCACGGCCGAATACGCGCCGGCGCCAGATGGCGCCATCAGCGTGCACAACCGTTGCCGCACCGATTCGGGCTTCGACGACGCCACGGGCAAGGCCACCGTGGTGGAGGGCTCTGGCAGCAGCCAGCTCAAGGTGTCTTTCTTCTGGCCGTTCAAGGCCGATTACTGGGTGCTGGGCCTGGACCCGGAGTACCGCTGGGCGATGGTGGGCAACCCGAACCGCAAGTACCTCTGGCTGCTCTCACGCACCCCGCAGTTGCCCTCTGCCCTGCTGGAAGCCGCCCTGGCCTCGGCGACTGCACAGGGTTTTGATTTGAGGCAGTTGCGCTACACGGTGCAGGGTGGCGGGGGTAAAGAGGGGCGTTGAGTGTTTCAACGGGGTTCAGGCGTTCATTGCCAAACACGGTAGCCAAGTTTGATCAAGGCGTGCGCACCTTGGCGCACATTCATCATTTTATCTTGCGTGTCTGAAGTATCCGGAGAATTTCCATGCGCTTTGCGCGAGGACCTCTGCGATGTACGACACGATGGAATCGCGGTCGACAAGTGCGCGTTCAAGCCACCGTACGCTGTGCATCGGATGCTTGTTTCACTGATTCAAGAAGTGTTTCACGACGCTTGGCCCACTGTGCCTTGGCCGCCTCATTGGAAACCCATTCGGCGCCTGGCGAGTCGGCCTCCTTGACGGCCGCTTCCACCTCGGCGCCGTACCAGGCTTCCCATTCACTGGCCGACTTGAAAGTGGACCGCATCGCGACGCTTCGATCAGGGCGCCGACGGGTATCTGGTGTCTGTTGGTGAATCGACTCACCCATTTCGACAACAAATTTCATGATTCCGAGTTTGCGCAAGTACTCGGTCGCGGTCTCCATGCGCCGGAATACTCTGGGAGCTTTGCTGCGTTCAGCCATGAGTATCCTCGCATGACCCCCGCTGCGAGCCTGAATTATCCATCCGGCCGACGAACTCACCAACGCGGTTTGCGTGTTGGATTTGGTCGCAATGCGGGCAAGTCCTTGATGTTCTATGAACTTTTCCATACCCGCCACTATACGCAATTAATTAATGATTGCAAATACTGTGCAACAAGAATTCATTTGTTACGCTGCCGGGCAACCCGAACCGCAAGTACCTGTGGGTGCTGTCACGCACGCCGCAGTTGCCCCCTTGCCTGCTGGACGCGGCCCTGACGCCTGCGACTGCACGGGGTTTTGATCTGAGGCAGCTGCGCTATACGGTGCAGGGTGGTGCGGGCAAAGCGGCGCCCTGAGTGATTCAATGGTTCAGGCTCCTATGAATGCGCTCGTGCACGTCACGCGTGCGGCATCAGGAATCCCAAGGCCAACGTTTCTCATATTCTCCGAACCACAGTTCTTTAAACCGCCTCCAGATCGCGTGTGGCGTCGTCCAGCACATCCTGAGACACACCGTGCTTTCTCAATGCATCAAGCAGGCGTGCTTGGGTGCTGAAGGCAAACTGAGCTTCATCGCGGCGCAGGCCATCGCTCAGGTACGCTTTGAGCAGTGTTTGATAGCCGGTAAATCCGCGCTTTGGGGCAATGATTTTCATAGACTCCACCACATCCACCGGGATGCGCAGAGTGATTGAAGTCATCGCTCGGTCCCTTGACAGTCTTGATTTCAGAGTGTTAGAAATGCTCATGGTCGCGCCTTTCGTCGTTACTGGCCTTACGGGCCGAAATAATGCGGATGAATGCATCCTCAAACTGGACATGCACCACAAATAGCAGGTGGCCGGAAGCGTCGAAACCGATGATGGCGTCACGAGCCTCATCGTTGCGCCCTGCGTCGACCAGTCGAAACAGCGGGTCGAAAAACACAGTCGCAGCCTGTTCAAACGTTACTCCATCGTGCTTGCCAGGGTTGCGGGCGGCCTTGCGATCATTCCACACGAAATCGGTGCCATTCAGATGGTGTTGAATGTCCATAACGTGAATTCTATTTTATGTATTTACTTTGTCAATACATATGTTGTGATAAACCCGCGCGGCCCAGCACAGAGCCGATACAGCAGGCGCTCGATGGCAAAGCTTGTCAGCAGGTGGACAGCGGCCTGGCTTTGGCAACAGCCGGCTCAAGGTGTCTTTCTTCTGGCCGTTCAAGGCCGACTACTGGGTGCTGGGGCTGGATGCGGACTACCGCTGGGCGGTGGTGGGCAACCCGAACCGCAAGTACCTGTGGGTGCTGTCGCGCACCCCGCAGTTGCCCCCTGCCCTGCTGGACGCGGCCCTGGCTTCGGCCACGGCACAAGGGTTTGATCTGAGCCAGCTGCG
>CANNRR010000329.1 GCA_947508055.1 Burkholderiales bacterium | reverse complement strand
GTGGTGTGATCTGCACTCCAGGGGCAAGTCACTATGAGAGAACCATCGCGGTCCGTGCCGAGGATCAATCCTTCTGTTTCCAAGAAATCCGCTACAGGGTCCGGCGCAACAACGTTGTCACCCTTCTTGCGCGCGCTGATCTCAGACCCGGTGGGTTCTCCGGTGGCGTAGACCTTGATCAGTTCAGCCCAGACCTCCTCGAACTCGACCAAGGATATCTCGGGTATCTCATAGGGCAGTCCACCGGCCCAGTCGTAGTGCACACCGCTGGGATGGGTGCCGATGGCGACAAACTGATTGCCGGTGCCCAGGAATTCGATCACACCGCCTTGGACCGGAATTGTTCGTTTGGCGATCTCACCACTGAGCCTGAAGGCCAGCAAGGTCTTGCCACTGTTGGGGCGCTGGCGCGTTGGCAACTTGCGCATCAAAAAATTGCTGATGAAATCAACCAGCGCCTTGGATGCCTGCGGATCGGGCACATCGATATCGAAAGCCCTGACCTCACGCGTTTGCAAGCAGATGCCGTAATCGGGTTTGCTGGCCCACAGGGTGATTTCCTGAAAGCTCGCCTGCTTGACTGTCCAGTCAGTGATGCCAACAGCCTTGCCGGCTTTGTTGTAACGGCTTGGCGTCTTGCCAATGTCTTTGATCTTGGACTGGGCAGAAATTACGGCGGTTGGGTTGGAGACCACCGGCAGCAGATCGGCGCCAAGACCGAGCACCAAGTCGAAATGGTCCCAATCAGATGTGCTGGCGCCCCACACAGTTGCAGCAGATGGCATGGGGTGCGTCTACTTTGCGGCGATGGCGATACGTACTGGAATTACTTTCATCGGATCCAACCGGGCACACCACGCCCCTGGGCAAGCGATGCCACCGCGTTCGGGTGTGAGCCACCTGTCTTTGATCGTGCCAGCGCCGCCGCGACCCGGTCGGCGATCCTGGGCGGCAAGATGTCGGGCCACTGATTTACCGCTTGGTAAGAGATGCCGATTGCTTTGGCAGCAGCGGTGGTGTTTCCGCCTAGCAATTCGATGGCTTTTGATTTTTGCATGGACTATTGAACCATAGTTCTAACCTAAAGACACTATTAGTTACATATTTCTTTTCTATTTTTCAACTACAGTTGCTTTTCAAGAAAATGCTTGATATAGTTTCAATCATGGTTGAATACAAGGACAGACTCGTTGAAGCAATGGCCACTGCGGGTGTACGCACCTCGGCGCTGGCGGCTGCTATTGGCATCTCTTACCAAGGCGTTAAAAAGGTTCTTGACGGAAAGAGTTCCGGTTTTGGACTGGTTAACAACGCCCGAGCAGCTACTTTTCTTAACGTGACAAGCCATTGGCTTGCCACCGGAGAGGGCGGCATGCTGGCACATGATTCGGCCGTTGGCGCCGCCTCAGACCCGGCTCACGCAATTCTCGGCGGCAGCCCGACACTGGCATGTACTTTGGAGCGCCTGGCGCAAGCCTTGCGTGCAATGCCGGATTCACAGCGCGACGGGATATCGCGCAAGCTTGCGGCGCTGGCGCTGGCACCCGACAGTGCTCAGCTGATGCAGTCCTTGCTGGCATCTTTGGATACTGATGACCTTCCTGCTCCGCAACTCACACAAGAAGAATTAGAACAGGGACGAAGCCTAACGAAGGCCGCCCACAAGGGTGCCAATTTTGATCTGACCCAGCATGGCAAACAATCCCCCGCCTGATTTTTCCCCCTTGCTCGCCGTACAAGGCGAAAACATATTGACACTCGACAAGTTGCACGATATTTGTGTTCTGCAGCAACAGACGGATCGCAGAAATGACCTCTGGGACGGATTGGCCAGCCTGTGTGTGCGCCTCTACAGCGCTGGCATGTCAGGTCTTGACCTGTGGGTCGACGGTTCCTACATGACCAAAAAACCCAGGCCGCGCAATGTCGATTGTGTGCTGTGGGTTCCCCAATCTCATGTCGACCACTGCACCGAGCGCCAACACAATGAGTTGTTGCAACTTAAGGATCGAAACGCAGTCGAAATCAAACACTGCGTGAAGTTGCACATCTTGCCGCCAGAGGAGCAGAAGAATATTGATTATTGGACCAATTGGTTTTCGGTAGCCAGGGACGGCGTTACACCCAAGGGGTTTGCGAGGCTTACTTTATGACATGGCGACACACCAACTATTTCTCCGAACAGGCCAAACTATGGCAACTGCACGCTGAGCAACAGCCCAACAGTCGGGGTGCCGCTTTCTATGCTGCTGCTTTTGCCGGCTATGAGGGCGCCAGCCGGGTCGACGATGCTCTAAGTTCTGCGCAAGATGCCGGCGAACTGCTGGATCTGCGTTTTACCGGTCCTCGCACCGAAAGAGGCACCTTGCCGATGGGCCATTTTTTGGACATCATGACGCCGCTCAACCGCGCCTTCAATCATGCCGCGTACCGACTGCGCGGCGGCAAAGTGGCCAACCGCGTCAACCTCGACATCAAGGACGAAATTGCACTGCAGATGGCCGGTACCGGTTACGGCTCTGCCCGCGTATTTGTCACTGGTGATGCCCGGGAAGACCTGACCGGCATAAGTCTGTTGGGCGAAACATTCAAACAAACATTTCAGTTACTGAACGCAAAATCGGACGCCTTTTTCGACGCAGTAAATGCTGTTGGCGGCACCGCAGCGCGTCACTTTGGCCAGGCGCTGCACCATACACAGCGCCACGGACTGGCTGCTGAATTCAATTGGCTTCGCCCGAATGAACCACTTTCCTGGAACGGCACCACATCAGAGATTAGCCGGGTTTGCTCGCTCATTGAAGGCAGCACTGAGCCTGAAATTTTCGAGGAAATTTTGATCGGCCACGTTTCCGCCATGGCAGAAACCGGCAACCTGCAACTGCGTATCGGACAAGACAGAACGAAAGTGCGATTCCCGATCACATTGATCGACCAAGTTCAGCGCTTGGCCTTGGGTAAGGATGCAAAACTGCGCGTCCAGACGGCACGTTACTGGGACGCTGTTTTGCAGAAAGACGTGCTCAAGCACACCTTAATTGGGGTCGACGCCTCATAGTGCCCTCGGTCCTACGAACGCAATCATCAGCGTCTTTGGCCAGCCCTGTGGCAGGACCCGCCCCTTCCAACCCTGATATCTGCGATGGCAATCAAAGCTGACCAGAACTGCTCACACCGTTTCGACATTCCACATCCGTAGAACACTCGTCACCAAAATTTAGCAGAACCGCCCGCCGAGGCGGTTTTTTTTGGCCAAGTGGCAGCACTACGTATCGATATACGTAAATAATTTGAACCATAGTTGTTCAAATGAGTGAACTTGGGTTGCCTTGTAGGTTTAACTATGGTTCAATCATTCAAACGCGGCGATAAAACTGCAAACGAAGAAACCACGCATGAAAACCCGGCAAACCCCGCCTTCAATCGCCACCTGGCGCACCAGCACCACCCTGTACCTCGCCTACATCGGCGCCACCGTCGTCATCGCGCTGGACCTGCTGGTCTGGCGTCCTTTTTAAACCACTCCTGAAAGTTCACTTATGACATTTGAAGCCATCCCCGGCCTGTTGGCCGATTTGCTGCAAGAACAGCGCGGTACCCGTGAGGCCATCACCAGTCTGGCCGAGGCCATAGCCGGCATTCGTGCCAAGACCGTTGCCGCCCCAATCCCCGCCACTACCGATGCAGCCAAGGCCAAACCAGCCCC
>CANNRR010000328.1 GCA_947508055.1 Burkholderiales bacterium | reverse complement strand
TGGATGGATCAGGGCTTTGATGGCATCTTCGCCCCGGCCCATTTCCTCTTGTTTCTCGAAGCCCAATAAGGCCAGGTAGGTTGGCGAAACGTAGACGATGAGGTTGTTTTCAAAGACCGCCAGTCCGTCACTGGTGTTGAGTGCCAGCATACGAAAGAGCGCCTCACTCTCGGCCAGGGCCGCGTTGCTATGCTCCAGGCTGCTGGTCTGTTGCGACACCATTTCTTCAAGATGGTCGCGGTAGCGTGCCAACTGGATTTCAATGAGTTTTTGCTCCGAAATGTTGGTGTGCACGACCACCACACCCGCCTCTTCAGAGGGGCCTAAAGGTGTTGCCATCAGGTGAAACCAGCGCTGCTCACCCGGCGCATGGCAGGGGTATTCCAGGCTGAAGGATGGCAGCTTGCCTCGCAGCACTTGCAGGATGCCGTTGGCAGCCGTTTGCGCGCCTTCGGTTGCCGGGCCTTCAGGGTTTTGGCATATCTCCAGGTAATTCACCCCGATGTCGGTACGGACTGCCGCTTGACCGGGCTCGCTGCCATTGTCCTGGGCAAAGCGGGCCCACGCCGTGTTGACGGCAACAATCACGCCGTTGTGATCAAGCACCGCAATGTGAGAGGACATGGCATTCAGAATGCCGGACTTGAATACTTCGCTTTGGAGAAGTCCAGCCTCACGCTGGCCCAAAGTTTGCAGCAGTTGGTTAAAGGCACCCACCAATTCACCAATTTCGGTGCGCTGGGGCACCGGCAACGCGGGCGTGACTCGCTTTGAATGCCCGATTTGGGCCAATGCCTTTGCGGTGCGTTGTAGCGGGTCGAGTTCGCGGCGCAGCATCCACCAGGTAAGTGAACCGGCCAGCAGGGTCAGCAAAGCGGTGGCAAGCAGATATTGCTGCTGCATGGCCACGATCGGGGCAAAGGCATCGCCAGTGGGTACCACCAAGCCCAAGAGCCACCCTGCGACAGCAATTCCCTTGGCCGCAGAAAGTTCTTCCACGCCACGGGCATTAACCGAAACCCCATAGCCTTCATAGCCTTTCAGGTAGCGGTCGAGCATGGCGTTGACGCCCGGGGGCGGCAGCGGCTGCATGACGCGACTGGGGTCTGTGGCCGTGACAATCAGCCGGGACTGAACCGATGTCAGCAGGTACGCCCCAGACCTGCCGTAATGGCCCTGTGGGACCTTGTCCAGAAAACTGGGCAAACCCAGGTTGACCGTGCCCACCAGTGCGCCAAGCACTTTGCCCTTGCCATCCACTATCGGCGCGCTCAGGCTAAATACGGGTGCCCCGAGTTTCTTGCCCATGACGGGTGTGCCAATCACCGTTTTACCTTCCGTGAGCGTCACCGAAACGTTATGTCTGTCCATGTAATTGGTGCCAACCCGACCGGCCGACAACGGCACATCGGCAATCGCCGTGCCACTGGGGTCGGTTACCAAAATGCCGCCATTGAACATGGCTTGCAAAATAGGGCGCTGTCTCAGCAGCGCCTGCAAATTAGACGATGAAGCCATCAGGCGAGCATCGATCCCACTGGCGACCTGCTCCAACGCGGCCTTGCGGTCGCTCAATTCCTGGTCGATATCGTTGGCAACCAGCGACACGACCGAGAACTGCTGCTCGCCCAGCAGGCGCTGCATTTCCTGGCGCAGCACGATGCTGGCGTAGAACGACAAGGCCCACAGACCGAGCACAAAGATACTCAGCGTGAACAGGGTCACGCGGGCTTTAATTGAGTGGCTGAGTAGCGACTTGAGGTTCGAGACCATCATGTTCACCCGGAGGATTTGTGGCCAGACTCTGCTCGCAGGCAGTAAAGTCTGGCGCTAGCGGCACGCTAACCTGCTGGGTGATTGTAGAGACGCACGGGCGTGGTTGGGTTAGCACAATACCACCGCATAGCAGTCCAACGACCGAGATCTGCACCCGGAACTTTCTAATGGCTGCAATGGAGAAAGCAAGACCTGGCGCGTCGGGCGCGTCAGCGGCGACAAAATGGTTGCATAAATTTACCAGCGGGCACCAAAGGTCTGGCGCAGTTCTTCAATTTGGGATTCGCTCAGCGGCTGTAGGGGCGTGGTGCCGAGGTTCACAAGCCGCGCCGTTTCTTCCAACTCCTCGAGCGTGGCCATGGCCGCCGCGGGGGAGTTGTGCCAGACATTGGGGCCCAGACGCTCCAGCATGACAGCGCGAATCGGTGTGCCGGCCTGACCATAGCGAGTGATGGCTTTCGCCACCAGTTCTGCGGCCTCGGGTGCACCGGGTCGGTGGTACGGTATCAGCGGCACATGCCCGACCTTCATCACAAAGTAGGGCGTCAGCGCTGGCAGCAACTCTGCACCGCAGGGCTTGAGAGTCAACGCCACACAGTGGCTGCTGTGGGTGTGAATGATGCACCGGGTTTTTTGGTCAAATTGGCCTGCAGCCCTGTATATATATGCGTGAAGCGCTATTGTTTTACTAGCAACATCACCGCTGGTCTGTTGCGCATTGGCATCCAGCCGGGCCAGTCTGGCGGGGTCGAGAAAGCCCAGACAGGCGTCGGTTGGGGTAATCAGGAAGCCACTGCCCTGCGCCTCATCCAGGCGCACGCTGATGTTGCCCGCCGTGGCATGCACATAGCCGCGCTCGAACAGACTGCGCCCGACGCGGCAGATTTCCTCGCGGGCCTGCGATTCGGTCATGCCAGCCGCGTGAACGCCTGCGTGAAAAAGTCGTCGCCGCCGAAGTTGCCCGACTTGAGTGCCAGGTGCAGCCCCCCATCGGGCGCCGCATCTGTGAATGCATGGCACCAGGGTACGCCCGGGTCAATTTGGGGGCCGATTTTCATCTGCGTAATGTTCAACGCCTGCACGCAGGCGCCAGACGTTTCACCGCCCGCCACAACCAGTTGACGCACACCGAGTGCCACCAGGCCGTGTGCAATGGCCGCCAGCGTGCGCTCCACCAAGGCACCCGCAGCGTCCGCACCCAGCGCGCCTTGCACAGTCTTGACCGCTGACGCATCGGCTGATGAATAAATCAGTACCGGCCCCTGTAACAAGCGGGGTGCCGCCCACGCAAGCGCCTGAGCCACCCCATCAATGCCTGCGGCCGCTTGCTGCGCGATTTGCAGGGGGTCCAGTGCCAGCGCAGGACGCCCCAAAGCGATGAACGACGCCACCTGCCGGTTGGTCGCCATCGAGCAACTGCCCGACACCACAGCCTGAAAGCCCATGGGGGCGGGCAAGTCGCTGGCGCTGCCCGTGGGCTTGAGTTGCCAGTTGGCAGGCAGGCCGATGGCCACGCCCGAGCCGGCGGTCACCAGCGGCATGCCCTTGAGCGCGGGGCCCAGTCGTAGCAGGTCATCATTGGAAGTGGCGTCGACGATGGCGATGCCCACGCCTTGCTCGCGCAGTGCGTCGATGCGCGCCCGTATGGCTGCCTCGCCCAGGGCCACGACCTTGTAGTCCAGCAGGCCCACCTTGCGCTGGCACTGGGCCTGCAGCACACGCACCAGGTTGGCGTCGGTCATGGGCGTGAGCGGGTGGTTTTGCATGCCACTCTCGCTGAGCAACACGTCCCCGACAAACAAATGCCCTTTGAACACGGTGCGCTGGTTGTCGGGAAATGCAGGCGTGGCGATGGTGAAGTCGGTTCCCAGTGCGTCCATCAAGGCCTCGGTGACCGGGCCAATGTTGCCGTGCGCGGTGCTGTCAAACGTGGA
>CANNRR010000327.1 GCA_947508055.1 Burkholderiales bacterium | reverse complement strand
TGTCCACAGTACAGGCGCCGATGAAGAAACTGAAGCATCTTTGTAGAAATAGACCAAAAAGTCTGCGCTCGCGCTGGGGGTTGCCGGTGTAGTCAAGGTTCCGTCCGCCTTGATGCGCACCACATATTTCTTGCGCGGGTCGTAATACAGGCGATTTACGTCCGGCGAAAGTTCATAGTAGGGTATTGCGCCTCCGGTGGTGCTGGATGGAACGGTCGGGTCCCATCGGGAGTCGTAGTCGACCGGGTCCCGGCTTGACGCGGGGCAGCCATCGCTACGGGTGCATTTGTAATAACGCGAGTTAAAAAGGACGATGGCGTTTCTGGCGTAATTTGTTGAGGAGTTCCAGGTTGGGTAGGTGGTTGAGCCAGAGCCAGTCGGCGTAAATGCCTGGTAGGTACACGGTATGTCAATGGTCATTGCCGATGGGCAATTTGCTTGTGAAACCGTCCCGTTTGGCCCCGTCATGCCATAACCGCCGGTGCCAGTGCCGCCGTATTGGTACAAGTCTTGCGATTCCATGGAGCCTGAATCATCAAAGATCAGCATCACATTGGGATAAACCGGTGTGCTTTGGGTCAATAAGGGCACCTGGGATATTGTTCCTGCCGCTTGCGCGGTTACCAGCCACCCAGAGGCTAAAGCCGCGAGCAAGTACCTAAGCAATTGATTGGGTGTAAACATCGCGCTATCTCCTCTACTGAATTTCAATCGTGGACTGCAGCCAGACTTCGGCGCCTTTGGGGCGACCGGTGCCAGCTTCCACTTCCGGGCCAAAGCCGCGAGCGGTGATGACAAAGGATGCCGATGTGCCAACCGGTGTGACTCCTGTCAGCGACTCGATCATGCATTCGGGCGGGCGTTTGTAGGTGGTGGTGGTGCCGCCGGTCAGCGCCAATGTTGCCGTAGAAAGCACAAAAGTAGCAGTTGTGGTGTTGTCCCAAAAAGGGGCATATTGCCATTGGACAGCGGTGCTGGCTCGCAGAATGTTGGCCTCGACCAAAGTGGTTGAATAAGTGGCCTCGGCCGACGTGGTGTCGCCAGCCAGAACTTTGGTGATCTTGATGGCAGACGACTCGCAATGCCGTAACGCAATTTCAGCGGCCTGCGTGGCCAACTCGGTGGTGCGCACATTGCCGGCTATGCTTTCCGCTGAACCGGCGCCGCGCATGCTGCTCACGGCCAGCAGCGAGATCACCACCAGCATGATCAGCGCAATGATCAGCACCACGCCATTTTGACTTTGCGGTGAACGAGCGCTTGGCAGCACTCTGCCCTTTGATTGGTTATTTGCGGTTGGGGGAGGCGCTGTCATGGCAATGTACTCGCTGGAGTTCTTAAGGTAACCATAGCTGCCGATTGCGCAGTGAAACCGTGGTCGAGTAGGCGCGGCGCAGTCGCAAATCAGGCGCGCTGACCAGCGTGCCCTGGCAATTCAGGTACTTTGCCGATGCAGAGTCTGATACCACCGGGTTCTCACTGCGCACCAGCACGCAAATGCGAACGCTGGTCACTTTGCTCCAGCGGTCTGCAAGCGGCAACGGGGCCAGGTCGGTCTGGGTCACCACTTCATAGGCGCTCAAATAGCCCGCTACCGGCGCCGCTGTTGGCGTGGTGGCAGTGGGCGCAGTACTCACTGCCGTGGCCGTCACGGTACCGTAGGTGAACTGCATGTCCTCGATATTCTCTACCAGGGGTTGGGCAGTGCTTGTACCGCCATTGCCCTTGCAGTACAGGCTCGGTGAAGTGATTACAGTGGATGTGCCAATATAGAAGCGGTTGTCGGCCACCGCGTAGGTGCCGCTTGATGCCGTGGTCGGGGTGGTGGCCGGGAATGTGGCGGTGATCGTAGTTAACGAGTTGCCCAGGCAATCGGTGGCGACGCCTGTGCTGGTCGGGATGGTGTTATACCGGTCAGCCTCGTAACTGACGGCAATAGAGTCCGGCAAGGTTGATGTGCCCCCGCAGGTCAGGGTGTCCAAGGTGACGCCAGTCGTGGTGATGTTGCTGAACTTGCCATCACAGCCACGAATGCTGAAAGCCGAGAGGGCGAAAGATCCGGGAGATGTTGCAAATGTCGTCGTGCCATAGACTGGGTTATGGCGCGACAGGTCGCTACGATTTGCCTGGACCGGGTTGGTGCCCGCCATGCGCAGCTGTTGAACCAGGATATTGAGGGCGGCCTGGGCATCCTCATTCATGCGCGTTTGCGCATCGGTCATCTTGCTGGCACTCGCCGCCCCCAGGTAGGCGGACATGGCGGCGACCGCAATCACCAGCCCGATCGTCAACGAGACCATCAATTCGATCAACGAAAAACCTTGACTGTGGCGCCCAGCCTGCGCGTGACGAAGGTGTTTCATGGCGTGCTTCTCATTGGACTTTGAATCTGACATAAAGGCAGCGCGGCGCCGGGCTGGTGTAAGCCCCCGTAACCTCGGTCGGACAATTGTCAGACGATGCGCCAAGTACCGCAACGGTGCTGGGCTCTTGCCACACGATCCACAGGTTGCCGTAGGAGGCACTGGTGCACGTCGTTGGGGTATCGCATTTCATGATCATGCCGCCGGCCGGAAGCTCGATGCGGGCAGCATGGTTGGTGGCGGCATTGTCCATGGCGGCCAAGGTGGTCGCTGTGCAGGCTGGGTAACTGCAGTCTGCCAAAGCAATGGGGTTGGTGGTGCCGTCATAGCTCAAGGCTGAGGTGTAGGCGTTGGCGCCAAAACCTTCCGGGTTGGCCCGAATGCGTTCGACATGACCGGAAGCCAGATTGGTGGCGGTCGCGCGGTAGGCTGACATTTTGGGCGCTTGCACAGCAAAGGACAGCATCGCGCCCAGAGCCAGCATGCCAAATGACAGTAACAGGATGGCGACCAGCACCTCAATCAGCGAGGCGCCACCTTGACTCTTGGGGCTCTTATACAAGGAATTCATTCGCTGTTGGTTCCGCAATCGGTGGTTCCATTGCCGGCAATACGTGCCCGTCCGCCAAGACTGACGCAAACAACGCGCTGGACTTCGTTGGAAAAAGTATCGTTGCCACCAAACTGAAGGGTGGTCGCTGACGAAACATTCAGGAGCCGTCCCGTGGCAGTGAATTTGAACTTGGTCGACGAACTGCCTCCGCCACGCTCCATGATTGAATTCAGTGAAGTGATGGGACCCTGCACACGCAGCAGGGGTTCGTCTGAACTCCGCGTACTGCCATTGTTCAAATTCTGGAAAACAATCCAACCACTGACCCAGCCATTTCCTCCTGGTCCGTCGCCACTGCCGCAAGTCGGATCAGCTATTTCGGGCGCATCACTGCGGCACATCATCACGGAACCACCTCGGCGAATCGCTTCGCTGCGCGCAAAGCGCAAATCCGCCAGAAAGGCGTTCACGGTGCTCGACATTGAGTTCGACTGAATCAGTTGCTTGAACGACGGCGCAGCCAGCGTGGTCAGGATCGCAACGATGGCAATCACCACCATCAGTTCGATCATGGTAAATCCGCGAGACTTGTGACTTGAGCGCATAGGGCGGAAGTGTGCTCCGACTGTTACCGCCTGGCCAGTTGCACAGGACAAGCGGCGGGTTCGGGTTGACCAGCGGTGTGCCTTTAGCTACCTTTTGACCTGTATAACGATGTTGTGGTGACTGCGGTGGTCTCCACCAGTCGCACGCCTGCTGATAGCCCTGGATAGGCTTTGTGCAGGGCAGCGGCGCCCTG
>CANNRR010000326.1 GCA_947508055.1 Burkholderiales bacterium | reverse complement strand
TGCCCGCCACCACGCAGCTGGAGCATTGGGATGTGCACCTGAGCTACGGCCACACCGACGTGCTGCTCAACCGCCCGGCCATTGCCCCGATGGGCGAGGCCAAGCCCAACACGCAGATTTTTCGCGAGTTGGCGGCGCGCATGGGCCTTGCTGACGCAGGGTTTCTCGACCCCTGTTTCGCAGAGAGCGACGAAAGTCTTTGCCGCACTGCCTATGGGTCGGCGGTCGATTTTGATATGCTGCTGCGTCAGGGCTTTGCCACGCTGCCTATGGCGGATGCGCCGTTTGCCGAGGGCGGCTTCCCGACATCTTCAGGCCGCTGCGAATTTTTCAGTGCTCGACTGCAAGCCCAGGGTCTGGACGGCTTGCCCAACCATGTCCCCAATCACGAGGTGGCCGGCAGTTCAATACAGTACCCGCTGGCCATGATTTCGCCCCCGGCACGCAACTTCCTGAATTCCACCTTTGTCAATATAAAGAGCCTGCGCGATACCGAGGGCGAGCCGATTCTGGAAATGCACCCGCTGGATGCGCAGGCACGCGCCATCCAGAGCGGTGATGTTGTGCGTGTCTTCAACCCGCGCGGAGAGTACGTCTGCAAGGCAGTGATCTCCAAACGTGCCCGCCCTGGGGTGGTCAACGGCCTGGGGGTTTGGTGGCGAAAACTGGGGCTGGCAGGCACCAATGTCAACCAACTCACCAGCCAGAAGTTGACCGATATGGGCGCTGGCCCCACCTTTTACGACTGTCTGGTGGAAGTATCACTGGCAAAATAGGCCTCCAGCGCCCGCAAACTATGCGCAACCAGCTATAAAAATAGTAGCACTGCACTGACGCATGACCGCTACCTGCATACCCCAACCGCACAACAAACTTCCATGAGCGCAACCCGCACTGACCCAATTGCCGCACCCGTCATCCCTGCGCCCGACATTGCCGTGCCAGGCAAGCCCAACCGCGCCCGCCTGGTCATGCTGATAACCCTGCTGGCCATTGGCGGCTGGATGGGCTGGAAATGGTACTGGGGGCAATCGCATATCACCACAGACAACGCCCAGGTGGACTCGCACATCGTGCCCGTGTTGCCCCGCGTGGGCGGCTTTGTGCTGGAAGTGGCGGTCAAAGAACACCAAGCCGTGAAGGCTGGCGACCTGCTGGCCCGCATCGACGACCGTGACTACCGCGCCAAACTGGCCCAGGCCGAAGCGGACCTGGCGTTGGCCGTTGCCGGCGCTGGCAGTGCCAAGCACACTGGCCAGGCAGGTGCCCAGGTGTCGGCCGCGCGGGCCACCGCTGCCGCTGCGCGCTCAACGGTCGAGCAGGCGCTGGCCAACGCCGACAAGGCGCAAAAAGACCTGGAACGCACGCGCGATCTGGTGGCGCAAAAGATGCTGTCACCCCAGGCGCTGGACGCCGCCCAGGCTGGCGCACGCGCGGCCCTGGCCCAGGTGGAAACCAGCAAGCAAAGCGCCAACTCCGCCACTGAACAGATCACCGCCAGCAGCGCCGCGCTGACCGCCGCCCAAGCCAAGGTGGAGGCCGCCCGCGCAGCCCGCGACCTGGCCGCCAACCAACTGGCCGACACCCGCATCGTGGCACCCACCAACGGCGTGGTAGCAGCCAAAAACGTGGAGCCCGGCCAACTGGTGCAGGCCGGCCAGCCCCTGCTGTCAGTCGTGCCCCTGGCCGACCTGTGGGTCACCGCCAACCTGAAAGAAACCGAATTGAAGGATGTCAAGCTGGGCGCCGCCGCCAGCGTGGAAATTGACGCCTACCCCGGCATGGCCGTTCAAGGACAGGTCGAATCCATCAGCCCGGCCACCGGTGCACGCTTTGCCCTGCTGCCGCCTGACAACGCTACCGGCAATTTCACCAAGGTGATTCAGCGCGTGCCGGTGCGCATCCGCATTCAGCAGTCCGAAGATGCGACGCGCCTGCTGCGCCCAGGGCTGAGCGTGACCGTGGTCATCACCACCCGCTGAGGTCCGGTTGAAGCCCATAGCGCCCTCACTGCGGCGGGTCCAGACGCCAGACGAAATCTACCGCGCACGCATCCTGATTGCGATGACGGTGACGCTGGCCTGCGTGCTGGAACTGGTGGACACCAGCATTGTCAACGTGGCCGTGCCTCACATGATGGGCACGCTGGGCGCCACGCTCGATGAGATCACCTGGGTGTCGACCGGCTACGTGGTGGCCAACGTCATCGTGCTGCCGATCTCCAGTTGGTTGGCCAACTGGTTCGGGCGGCGCAATTACTTTGCGCTGTCCATCATGCTGTTTGTGTTTGCGTCCTTCATGTGTGGCAATGCCGACACGCTGGGCAGCCTGGTGTTTTGGCGCATCGTGCAGGGGCTTGGCGGCGGCGGCCTGATATCGACCGCGCAGGCCACGCTGTTTGAAACCTTTCCACCCGAAGAAGCGGGCACCGGCATGGCGATCTTTGGGCTGGGCATCATGACCGGGCCCATGCTCGGCCCCACACTGGGCGGCTACATCACCGATGCGGCTTCATGGCCGTGGATTTTCTACATCAACATCCCGCTGGGCGCCGTTGCCCTGCTGCTGGCACTGATGTACGTGCCCGAGCAGAAGTTTGGCAGCCGCGCCGAAGAGGTTGACTTTGCCGGCCTGGTGCTGCTGACCATCGGCATTGGCTGCCTGCAGACCATGCTGGAGCGCGGTGGCAAGCTGGACTGGTGGGCATCAAACGAGATCATTGCCTACGCCATGACCAGCAGCAGCGCGATCGCCCTTTTTGTGTGGAACGAGTTGCGCCACCCGCACCCCATTGTGGACCTGCGCATCCTGAAGAACGGCCAGTTCGCCGTATCGCTGGTGTTTGGCTTTGTGGTGGGTGCGGCGCTGTTCAGCGTGGTGTTTGTGTTTCCGGTTTATGCCCAGACGCTGATTGGCTTTACCGCATGGGACACCGGCATGGCGGTGCTGCCGGGTGCCATTGCCTCCGGCGTAACCATGGCTATTGTGGGCAAGATGATCCCCAAGCTCAAGGTGGACCTGCGCTTGCTGGTGATGATAGGCGCGCTGATTTTCGCCTACTCCATGTGGTCGCACTCGCTGTTCACCACCCAGTCCGGCTACGACGACTTTTTCTGGCCCATGGTGTTGCGCGGCGTCGGCCTCGGCATGGTCTTCATTCCGCTGAACAACCTGGCCTTGGGCGACTTGCCTCCCCAGCAACTTGCTCCGGCCAGTGGCATGTACGCGCTGCTGCGCCAACTGGGTGGCTCGGTGGGCATTGCCAGTTCGGCCACGTTGTTTTCGCAGTTTCAGGCAAGCAACCGGGGCGAAATGCTTCACCACATCAGCCAGTTCTCGGATGCGGCCACCCACCGCCTCGCGCAGCTGGAGCAACTGATGCGCTCACACGGCAACAGCGATGCGGTGGCTCACCAGAAAGCCCTTATGCTGCTCGACGGCATGCTGCGCAAACAGGCCGCCATGCTGGCATTCGAGCACCTGTTTCTGGCCTTTGGTGTCATGATGCTGGCTGCGCTGCCCTTGCTGTTGTTGATGCGGCGCTCGCAATTCAACCGCCAGGGGCCATCGGCAGACCACTAAACCGGAGAATCCAACCATGTTTGAACGACTGTCGCGCAGCTGGCAACTTGTCAAAGCCAGTGCCGCCGTATTGAAGCAAGACCGCAAGCTGATCCTTTTCCCGCTGATTTCGTCCATGGCGATGCTGGCAGTCCTGGCCTCATTCGCAATACC
>CANNRR010000325.1 GCA_947508055.1 Burkholderiales bacterium | reverse complement strand
GGCCGGGCCGCTTCCGGCCAGCAAAGCCAGGCAGAGCGACAGTGTGCACCAGCGCAGCGGGGAGAAGGGTTGTGACATCAATTCAATCCAGAGGAAAGGGTTTTCTCAAGTCCTGTTTATAGCCCCGCGAACATGAACGACAGATGAACGCGGAACACGGCCGCTCCCACATTCGCTATTTTCCGGGCTCGCTTTTTTGCGCCCGCAGCATATCCACTGCAGCATGACCCGGCGCACCAACCACTTGCACGTCGCCGCTGGCCACCCATTGCGCCAGCGGTTGTTTGGCCGTTTCGCGCAGCGCGGCAGCTGACTCGGCCGTGGCCTCCACCAAGCCCAGCCAGCCGTTGCGGCCGTTGTGTTTGACGGCATACAAAGCCTGGTCGGCCAAGTCCACCACGGCGGGCCACTCCAGCGCTGCCGGCCAGGCCGGCGCTAACGGAAAGGACGCAAATCCCACCGAACAGGTCTTTTGAAGCAACGTGCCATCGTCCAGCACAAAGGGCGTGCTGGCCACCGCCGCACATGCGCGTTCGGCAAGCTCCTGCGCTTGCCAGCGCGACGTGGCCCGTGCGACGATGAGGAACTCCTCGCCACCCCAGCGCACCAGGTAATCAGCCTGGCGGAAAGCCTGCTGAAGGCGTTGACGCATCTGTACCAGCACGGCGTCACCGGCGGCGTGACCGTGTTGGTCATTGACCTTTTTGAAGTGGTCGATATCGAGAATAAAAAACACGATGTCGGCGCCTTCGGCCAGCGGCGTTCCTTGTTGGCGGTGCTCTTCGTGGCTTCGCAAGACCTGTGCGATCTCGGCGTCCAGGTACTGGTTCAGAAAGCGCCTGTTATGCAGGCCGGTGAGTGGATCGATCACGCTGCTGGCCTCCAACGCGGTCGACTTGATCTGCAACTCACGCGACAGGTTTTCCAGTTCAGCCGTGCGCTCTTGCACCTTGGCTTCCAGTTCGACCTGGCGGCGGCGCAACACGGCCGTGCGCGAATGCACCACCCCCAACACCGCTAGCGTGGCCGCCAGTGCGGTGAGCGCCTGCGCCCACCAGGATTGCCACCACGCGGGCTGCACGGTGACGGGTAGGCTCAGGGTCTGCGGGCTCCACTGGCCAGTGCGGTTGCTGCCCTGGACGTCCAGCACGTAGTCACCCGGCGGCAAGTTGCCATAGCTGGCAACACGAAAGTCAGCGCGTGTGTCTATCCAGTCGGCGTCAAAACCCTGCAGGCGGTAGCGGTAACGCAGGCGTTCCGGGCTGCTGAAATCCAACGCCGAAAACTCAACGCTGAAGTTACGCTGCTTGGGCGTCAGCGTCAGTGAAGTGCTGGGTGGCACACGCTCGTCGGCCAGGCGCAGTTCCGACACCACCAATGGTGGAGCGTACGCCCACGGCTTGAAGTGCTCGGCCTGCACCACCAGCATACCGGTGCTGCCACCAAACAGCATGCGGCCGTCGGTCAGGCGCGTGTAGCTGCGAAACCAGCCGGTGCCGATGTCCACGCCGTCGGCCGGGCTCAACTCGTAGCGACTGCCGTCGCGCGGGTCAAACACGTTTTGGTGCGTCCAGATGCGCCCCTGCGCATCCTCCAGCAGGTTGGCGCCCACGCTGGCACCCCCCGCGTCGGCCACCAGCTTGAAACTCACCTGATCATTTGCCCGGCTCACCATGCGGTGCAGACCGGCGTTGGTATCCACCCACAGCGTTTGCTGGCGGTCCACCAGCAGACCCAAAACCACCTTTTGCGGTAGCCCCTGGCCCGGCGGTGAAAGCACCGGCTGCAGGCCCAGCCCCCCCGGTGGCACCACATACAGGCCAATGTTGCCGCCCACCCAGACGCTGCCGTCTGCGGCTTCGGCCAGGGCATTGACGGTGCCATTGAGCACGCCACCCTCTTGCAAGTTCAGCCGATCAAAGCGCTCGCCGCCCGCCGCTCGCCGGTACACGCCGTCTTGTGTGCCCACCCACACGCTGCCGTCAGCCGTGGCCAACATACGCCGTGCGCGACCCTGCCCCGCGCTGTAACTGCGCAGCAACTGGCGCTGCGGGTTGAACTGGTGGACGCCGCCATCGGTGACGACCCACACCGAGCCATCGGTGGACTGGGTGATGGCACCCACCCCGCCGCCCTTGAACGACGCCTTGCCAGGAGTGCGTTCGGGGTCGGTGTCGGTGTCGGTCGACAGAATCTGACCAATTTGGCGCAACTGCGGGTCCAGCACGGCCACGCCGCGTTCACCCATGCCGACCCAAATTTCGCCGTTGCTCAGCTGGTGTATGCTGCGCACGTCGCCGTTGGACAGGATGCTGTTTGCATCCACTTCTGCGCGGCGCACCCACAGGCCGCTACTGGGGCTGTGCCGCTGCAGGCCGCCGCCGTAACTCCCCAGCCACAGGCTACCCGAGCGTTCACGCAGCAGCGCCACCACGTTGTTGGCGGCCAGGCCCCAGGGCTTTCTGACGTCGCGCACCAAGCGCATCACGATGCTGCCGTCCCTGCTGTCACGCACCTCGACACCGTTGGCGCCACTGACCCATATCTCATCGGGCCCGGCCACGACCATGGCGGTGTACGCGCGCGTGCCACCGGACAAGCGCGTGCCCGGAGAATCGGACGCCTTTTCGGCCTGCACGCCCTCACCGCTCGCCGGATCAATCAACACCAGCTCGCCCTGTCGCGTGCCGGCCCAAATACGGCCGTCGGGCGCCTCACCCAGCATGGCCACAATGCGCCCGGCCAGACTGCCGGAGCGCGATGGATCAGACCACACCGGCTCAAAATGTTGGGCGCCCCGGCGCAGGCGCACCAGGCCGTTCCAGGTACCCACCCACAAGTCGCCACGCCGGTCCACCAGCAGGGCTTGCACGCGATCGTCGGGCAAGGCGCCGCTGGCGCGCGTGTGCGGCTCAAAGGTGACGGCCTGTGGCGCAAGGCGGTGCAGGCCGCCACCGGTGGTGCCCACCCACAACGCGCCGTCCTGGCCCAGCGCAAGGGCGCGCACAGTGCCATTGGTCAGCGCACCGGCTTTTTTGGGATCGGGGTTATAACGGGTCCAGACTTGGCGTTCGGTGTCCAGCCGCGCCAGGCCTTCACCATCCAGACCCACCCACAATACACCGCCAGGGGCCTGCAATAAGGCTCGCACAAAACTGGATCCAGCCGGCGCGGGTGCAGGCGCAGCGCCGGTCACGGGTTTGCCACCCACGGCCACGCGGCGCAGTTGGTAGCCGTCGTATCGCACCAACCCTACCGTGGTGCCGATCCAGATCAGCCCGCGTTCGTCTTGCGCCAGCGCAGTGGCTACGCCGTCGTTGATGGAACGTGCATCGCCCACGGTAGTGAAGGCTGGCTCGTTCAGCGGGTCGCGTTCGGCCACGGCCGTGTTGACCACGCAGGCCAACCAAACCAGTGCGAGAAAGCGCAGCCCCCTCAGCGCACTAACACTGGACGGAGTTTTCAACCGAATCGAAGGTAATGCAAGCATGTCGGGCCAAGTATGACACGGGTGTGGGGCATACAAAAGCCCCTTGACTTCAGCAGTTTTTGCTGTCGATGGCCCCCCGAACATGAACGCCAGATGAACGCGGGGTTCACTTTCTGTTCAGTTAACTCCAAGCATAGTCGCTCCCACATTCACTGTTTTAAGGAGCCCCCCATGCCATTCAAGCTAAACATCCCCGCAATTCTGGCCTGTGCAGCCATCGTGTTTTCCAGCGCCAGCCAGGCCGGCGTTCGCGAAGACCAGTT
>CANNRR010000324.1 GCA_947508055.1 Burkholderiales bacterium | reverse complement strand
TGGTGTTCCAGCCCTTCATCCTGGCAAGATGCACATCGATGCCGTCCCACATCACCTCTTCAACAAATCCACCAATTTCGCAATACGCGGACCAGCGGTAGAGCTTGAATTGCCCTGCCACCTGTTCGTCAATCATCGTTTCCTCGACCAAGCCACCGTCCTCCGGACGAAATGTCTTTCCGGATACTGCAGCAAGCTTGGGATCGGCACTGAACGCCTGGAACATCGTTGCCAGATATTGCGGGCCAAAAGACATGTCGCCGTCAAGCTTGCCGATGAAGTCATGGTTCGGCGTGGCGATTTGCGTCAGGCCATACTTGAAAGCTGCAATAACACCCCCTCCCAATTTACGAAACCCCCGGTCCGGGTGAGTCACCAGCCGAATGAATGGATACTGGTCGGCGTATCGCTGAACAATGGCGGCCGTCTCATCGGTAGACCCGTCGTCCACGATAACCCACTCGACAGGGCGCACCGTCTGGGCCACTACCGAGTCCAGTGTCCTGGCAATCAGGGCGGCTTCATCGCGTACTGGAGAGATGATGACCAGAGGCACAACGCGCACGCCCATGTCTGCAGATTCGCCGTTATTCATCATTGTCGTATCGGCTTTTCAGCCAGAATCTTCCAGGCACCTTCCTCAAGTTTGAGCTTTAGTTCTTTGTGACCGAAGTCGGCGTACCGGTTGGACCGGTATTTCTGGCTGAGCCGGACGGTTGCAACAGGACCGTCAAACTGTATCTCGGAAATTTTGAGATCTATTCGAATGTATTTGGCCTTTTCCATCAAAGTGCGCTTTCGCAGGGCCCATGCATCACGCGTGGCACCTTCTGCGGGTTTGAAAGCAGCGCTGTAATGAGACAGGTAGTTTTCATAGGATTGCTGCGTCCATGCCAGAGTCCAAGACTCCAGAGCCCTGAGTATCTCGGCTTTACGTGGATCTTGTGAAACTCCCGAATCACTCGGCGGCAGCGTTGGTGCTACCGGCTTGACTTGGAGATCGCTCTGGGTGCTATCAAGCACGTCGAGCTTTAATCGGTCACGTGACGTTTTGGACGATCGCGCCGGTACCCGTTCCACTTTTTCAGAAGGTGCTGATTGGGCGACTCGAGATGGGGAAGCGCTGGCTACCGGCCCGGGCACTGATTGCCCAGTGGGTTGGGCGGAGACCTTGTTGGATTCAGCGAGGTATTTTTCCAATGCCCGTAGTTTGCTCTGCGTTGCCGGGTCTCCCGGCTTGAGTTCATTGGCTTTGTTGAGCGAGACCAACGCGAGTTCAAGGTTAACCGAGGCGAGACTGAGATGCGTCTGATAGCGATTGGCTTGCAGAGCATCTGATTTGATGAGCATTTGCCTCGCTTCCTCCAGGCGCCCCCAGCGTGCATAGATTGCGGCCAGATTTGCATAAGGAGCCGGCTGTTCCGGGAATGCCAGGCGCAAAGCCTCAAAGGTGTCGAACGCGGCGACCAGTAGACCCAATTCAGAGAGATAAACTCCCTTTTGCAGTAACAACGCCGGATTTTGGGGGTCCTGCAGTAGCAACTGGGTCAACTTGAACAGTTTCAGTTCGGTATCCGGAACATCCAGCCCAGGTACAGGTGCTCCGTCGCTCTTTGGCACGACTACCTGGCTGCTACCCGCGGCGGGCAGCAGGAGCATCGTTATCAACGCTGAGAGGATCAGAACTTTCCCGAAATATTCCAACAATTACTCCCACAAAACTTTTGGTGTCTAATCACATAATGCCGGCAGGCCGCATACTTACGGGCAGTGTAACAATGTGCGCAACACTGCGAAAATGTGACTTCAGGAAATCAGGATACAACCGAGTGAGCGCAATTGACTGGAGAGCTTTTGTCTGGAAGACGTTTCTGTGTGGACGTTACGTGGCTATTGTTTGTCTTTTTGCATGGTCTCATGCTCAAGCGCAAACGCGCCCTATCAGTCTGCCTCTGGAAACTCAGTGGACCAATATTCCCACGGCACCCAGCCTGAAAGAAGCGGCTCCTCAGAGCGCCGTGGAGCGCCTGTCTGTTGGGGTTGGGGATCAAATTTTCATCACAGTTTTTGGACAGCCGGACATGTCCGCCGAAGTCACCGTGAACGATAACGATCAAGTAACACTGCCATTGATCGGGACCCTGAAGATTGGCGGCTTGACGCCACAGACGATTGAAAAACTGATCGCTCAGCGTCTGAAGGATGGGGAATACCTGCGCAATCCTGAGGTGTCGGTTCAGGTTCGTCAAGTTCGTAGCCAGATGATTTCGGTGCTGGGAGAGGTCCTGCGACCAGGGCGTTTTCCTATTTTGGGCAAGCTGACCGTGCTGGATGCAGTGGCGACCGCCGGCGGGCTAACGCAAAGGGCTGACAGTACTGCGCTGCTGATCAGACGCAATCCGGCACTTAACGGCGACATTCAACGCAAGGAAATTCCGATTCGACTTGATCAGGTAATGGACTCCCGCAGCAATGAGCTAAACATCGAGCTGAAGAACGACGACGTTGTATTTGTGGCACAGCAGAAGTTGTTTTACATCCATGGAGAGGTTCGCAAGCCTGGCGCTTATCCGATGGAGCCGGACCTCAACGTGATGCGTGTGCTTTCCATTAGCGGCGGAGTAACCGACCGCGGCTCCTTGCGCCGTATCCGGATTCATCGCAAGGACGCCGGACAAAATATCCGGGAATTCACGCCGGAGCTCAATTCAGCGGTGCTGAGTGGGGACGTCATCTTTGTGGACGAGCGTCTGTTTTAGGTATGTCCTCTAACGATTTGAACTTGATTCATGACCACTGGCATTTCTGAAATTGGCCTCTCTTTTGCTCAGTTGCTCGCCATCTTGCGGGCGCGTCAAATTACTATTTGGGTAACGCTGGTTCTGACAGTACTTTCTACGTTTGCGCTGACCAAGATTTTGACCAAGTACTACACAGCGACCGCAGAGATCTTCATTGACTATCGCGCTGACGACCCTCTGACTGGGCGACAGTTCAGCGCGATGCTGGATGAAAGCTATATGCAAACGCAAGTCGATATGATCAAGAGCGAAGGCGTGGCGAACCGGGTGATCGACGTGACCGGGATGATGTCGCTTGAGTCGGTAAAGCCGATGATTGAAAAGGATGGACAAGCCAGAGCAAGAAGCGTGCTCGCAACACAGATCAGCGACAGTCTTGAAGTGCTCCTTCGCAGAAGCAGTCGCGTGGTCGAGTTGCGTTACACATCTGACAGCCCAGCACGTGCGCGCGATGCCTTGAACGCTGCAGTTCAAGCCTATATGGACCTGGTGCAGCAGATCAACTCGGCGCCCGCAAAGTCACGCCAGGAGCAATACAACGTTCAGCTAGAAACGTTGCGCCATGAACTCGACGCGATACAGAAGTCCATTACCGAATACCAGCAGAAATCCGGCATTATCGACGCCGATGAACGACTTGATACGGGCTCAAAACAGCTCAATGAACTCTCGTCACGACAGTCGGCAGCGCAAAGCTTGCAGCTCGAGGCCAACGGAAAACGTCGGGCAATCGAGACGACCATCAAATCAGGCGTGCCTGCCTCTGAAATTCCGGAAATTGCACAACAACGAGGGCTGCCGGAGTTACGACTCAGACTCGCAGAATTGGAACGGCAAACAGCAGAGATTGGTAGTGTATTTGGCCGCAACCACCCGAGGTTCAAGATCATCAACGCAGAAAGGGACGCTCTGCAGCAGAGACTCAGTCGTGAATCGCAAATTGCCCTTAATTC
>CANNRR010000323.1 GCA_947508055.1 Burkholderiales bacterium | reverse complement strand
GCCCCCATTACCAACATCGACATCATGCCGACCGTAGTCGCGGCGGCCGGCGGCGTCATGCCGACTGACCGACCGATTGATGGTGTGAATCTGCTGCCATTCCTGAAAGTTCATCCCGATAGCCAGCCGGGGCGTGCGCTATTCTGGAGCGACGGCAGCTACCGCGCCATGCAAGAGGACAAATGGAAGTTGATCGTATCCGAGCGCCCCCGCAAGGACTGGCTCTTCAACCTTGCCGCTGACCCTACTGAAAAGGTCAATCTGGCCAAAGACCAGCCCGAACGACTGGTCGCCATGAAAGCCAAGCAGGAGGCGCATCATGCTGGCATGCCTGCGCCTTTGTGGCCGTCTTTCATTGAAATGGCGGTGTCCATTGACAAAACGCTGGACCAACCAGTCGCGGCGGATGACGAGTACGCCTACTGGGCCAATTGATGCCACGGGCAACCCAATTGTCTGCAATGCAGGTACAGTTGACCCATACCCTCGTGTACAACGGCAGACGCAGTAGCGCCCTGAAAGACCATGCAAGCACTCAGCCCCACCGACTCGGCTTTCTTATGGATGGAAACCCGCAACCAGCCCATGCACGTGGCGGGACTGAACATCTACACACCGCCGCCGGACTCCGGCCCCGATTACGTCAGCAAACTGCTGACCGAATGGGCCAAATACCCAAAGGCAATCGCCCCGTTCAATCTGCGACCAATTTTAAAAATGGGGCTGTGGTACTGGGAAGAAGATAAAGAATTTGAGCTGGACTACCACCTACGCCATTTGGCATTGCCGCAGCCCGGGCGCATCCGGGAGCTATTGGCCATGGTATCAAGGCTGCATGGAAACCTGCTCGACCGCAACCGCCCGCTGTGGGAAACCTATGTCATAGAAGGCTTACCAGGCGGCCGCTTCGCCACCTACTGCAAAATTCACCACGCATTGGCGGATGGTGTAACCGGGGCCCGCATGGCGGCCAATAGCATGTGCCTTGATGCCACAGAGATCAAGGCGCCAACGTGGGCTCTTCCGTTCACCCACCATCCAGCATCGCGCCGCAAGACGGCACCGATGGGACTTTTACAGCAGCTTGGCAACGTGGCACGGGCAGGCAAAGACATATTGCCAGGCATTGGTAGTGGGTTGTGGGACATCGTCCGAGCCTCCTACACACAGAGTGCAACGGCCCTGCCCTTTCAAGCACCACCCACGCCTTTCAACGTAGAGATTTCAGGCTCGCGCCGGTTTGCGGCCCAGTCTTACTCGCTTTCCAGACTCAAGAATATTGGCAAGGCAACCGGTGCCACGGTCAATGATGTGACACTGGCCATTTGTGCCGGTGCTTTGCGGGAGTATTTGCTGGCACAAAACAAATTGCCGAAAAAGCCGCTTGTGGCAATGGTGCCAGTGTCCCTGCACGGAGAAACCGATGCTGGCGGCAATCAAGTTTCGCTATTACTGGCAAGTTTGGCAACCCATGTTGCCGATCCGCTGAAACGGCTCAAACGCATCGTGGAGTCCACCTCAGAGGCCAAAGAACGCCTGACCAAAATGCCCAGACTGCAAAAGATGGCCCACGGAATCACGTCCATCTCGCCGTTTGGAGCGGGCATGGTGACGGGCACAGCGGAGAAACATCCACTGTTCAATCTGGTCATCTCCAATGTGCCGGGACCACGGGAGTCGCTCTACCTCAACGGCGCGAAGCTGGACGAGGCTTACCCGGTGTCGATTCCCACCCACTACCTGGCGTTAAACATCACCATAAGTGGCTATGGTGACAGCCTGGGCTTTGGCTACATTGCATGCCGCCGCTCAGTGCCGGCGCTGCAGCGCATGCTGGACTACACCCACAATGCCATTGTGGAACTGGAAACCGCATTGGAAATCGGCGCGCATGCGCCAAAAGCGGTAAAAACCGCTCGCAAAGCGGTTCGCAAGAAAACCGTCGATTGATTGCCCGTACCCACGAGGCATCAGGACGACGCGACCATCCCCAATTCAGCGTTGCTCAGCAATGCTTCCATGTTCATGACAATGAGCATGCGTTCACCCACGGTTGCCAGGCCAAGAATAAAGCGGGCGTCAATGGCGGATTCAAACTGGGGTGCATCCTTGATCATGTTTGCGTCGAGATTGACTACGTCAGAAACTGCATCGACAACGGCACCAATCACCGTCCCTCCCAACTTCAAAATGATCACCACCGTGAACTCGTTGTACTCAACTTTGGAGATATTGAGCTTCATGCGCAAATCAACGATGGGAACAATTACCCCGCGAAGGTTCACAACACCTTTGATGAAACTCGGTGAGTTAGCCATTCTTGTCGGCTCTTCGTATGAACGAATCTCCTGAACACGCATGATGTCGATGGCGTAGTCTTCGTCGCCCAAGCGCAATGTCAAATACTGACCCGAATAGGCGCCAATGACACCAGGGCGCTTTACCTGCTGTTCAAGATTGGCGGAGGACTGGGCAGTTTGCATGTTTTTCCTTGGAATAAAGGCTCGTCAAGATCCCCTGCTGAGCGCCTTGCAAACGATCATACACTTCCACCCGCTGCTTCGTAAATTCGATTTCCACGGGTGGCTATAGTGCCGTCAGGCATGGTAACCATGCTTACCTCGCCAAGTACCAGGCGCGGGGCTCGTCGCCCTCCGGGTCAGGCTTGCTGCTTGTTGTAGTTGGCAATACCGTCCAGGATTTCCTGGCGGGCAGACTCGGGGCCTTCCCATCCCAAAATTTTTACCCATTTGCCTTCTTCCAAATCTTTGTAGTGCTCAAAGAAGTGCGCAATGGTCTTCAATCGGGCGGGACTCAAGTCCTCAGGCTTTTGCCAGCGGGTGTAGAGCGACAGGATCTTGTCGGTTGGCACTGCCAGCACTTTGCCGTCCATACCGGCCTCATCTTCCATTTTCAGGATACCGATGGCACGGCAGGTCACCACAACACCGGGGATCAAGGGCACCGGTGTAATCACCAGCACGTCCACCGGGTCCCCGTCACCAGAAATGGTTTTTGGCACATAGCCGTAGTTGGACGGATAGTGCATCGACGTACTCATGAAGCGGTCCACAAAGATGGCACCTGTTGCCTTATCCACTTCATATTTAACGGGGTCTGCGTTCATCGGTATTTCGATGATCACGTTAAATGTATCAGGCACGTTTTTTCCGGGGGTAACGTTATCAAGGGACATGGGTACTCTCTAGTCTGTATGAAATTGTTGTCTTAGGTCAGTATTTACCCTCATTTTACTGACTCGGTACTTGCGCCGGCGAAATTCTCCTATTTTTCAAGTTACAGTCCGCGCGTTGGCCAATCATCTCCGTACCGCTCTGTTGGGCTGGAGCTTAGAGGAAGCAACGCAGTGGGGGCAACGCTGACGTTGCTTCTTCCTTCGCGAAACAACAGTAGAGGAGTTTTTTTATGACAGGCAACTCAGCGCTCATTTTGGCGCTTGTTTGCGGGTTCATTGCCGTAGGTTACGGCTTCTGGGCACGCAGTTGGATCCTTTCCCAGGACGCGGGCAATGCGCGCATGCAGGAAATCGCTGCGGCGATTCAAACCGGTGCAGCAGCCTATCTGGCTCGCCAGTACAAAACCATTGCAATGGTCGGTGTCGTGCTGGCGATTTTAATCGCCGTATTTCTCGACCAGCTCAGTGCCGTCGGCTTCGTCATCGGCGCGGTGCTGTCAGGCGCTTGTGGCTTCATCGGCATGAATGTGTCTGTTCGAGCCAACGTGCGTACAGCACAGG
>CANNRR010000322.1 GCA_947508055.1 Burkholderiales bacterium | reverse complement strand
GCCACCAGTCTGAATTTGTGTTCGCTGGCTTCTTTGGCTGCCTGTTCGATTTGCCACCGCTCGGTAATATCGGTGTGGGTGACGACCACCGCATGGTTGTCCAGATTGAGTGGTGTCACTGTCATGGAAAACCAGCGTTGTTGCGTCGGTGAATGGCAAGGATATTCAAGCTGAAAGTTGGGCGCGCTGCCCTGGATCACGCGCAAGATGCCGTGGCGGGCCAGTGTGGCACCTTCGTCGGCATCGAGGTTGTTGGCCGACTGGCAAATGTCCAGGTAATTGGTGCCAACGGCGGTGTGGCTGGCGGGTACGCCAGGTGTTGCGCTGTTGTCCAGCGCAAAGTTGCGCCACGCCGCATTGACCGCCAGGATGACGCCGGTGGAGTCCAGCACCGCAATTTGTGAAGGCATCGAGTCCAGGATGGCATCTCTGAACTTCTGGCTGGCCTGCTTCGCCGCTTCGGCTTGGATGCGTTCGCTGATGTCGTTTAACACCATCCGGATCACTGCTGCGCCGTCGTCAGCGGTGGCAGCAATGGCTAGCAGCTTGACCCACACCGCATCGCCGTCGGGCTTGCGGATACGCAGTTCGCAGGACTGCACGCCGCCACCGGTAAGCGTGCGCCGGCACATCAGGTAATAGCGGTCGGCATCGGGGTCGAACAGAAAGCCGGGAATGACTTTGCCGATGACATCGGCACGGGGCACACCCAGCATCGCCGCAGTGGTGAGGTTGGCTTGCAGGATCACGGCCTTCTCACTGACGGTGACATAGCCCACCGGGGCCAGGTCGTAGAAGTCGAAATAGCGTGCCTGTGCCGTGTCCAGGGCTGCCTGGGTGAGGCGCAACTCCTCGTTTTGCGATTCCAGTTCAACCTGGTGCAAGCGCAGGTTGTGCTGCACTTCCGTGTCCAGGTCTGCCTCGTTGCGGCGCAACTCCTCGTTTTGCATCTCCAGTTCAACCTGGTGCAAGAGCAGGTTGGACGAAGCCGCTACGCGGAGCGGGAGCGGGAGCACGGTCGGTGAATTCGTAAGCTGTGGGCTCATGCCTCAATTGTGGGGCATGTTGATCTTCAACTGAATTGGAGTTTGCCCATGTCCACCCACCCCGGCGGCTTTGACCCTGCTGCTTTTGCTGAGCCCTTTTCCAGCTCGTACCGCACCCACTTGCAACACCTCAAACTCAAAGGCCTGCAACCCAAGACCATCGACGCCTACGCCCGTGCCATCCGGCGCATGGGCGACTACTTTGACCACCAAATCGACAACCTGTCGGCTGCGCAATTGACCGACTACTTCCACGACCTGATCGCCTCGCATTCGTGGAGCGCGGTGAAGCTCGACCTGTATGGCTTCAAGTTCTACACCCTGCACGTGCTGGGCAAACCCTGGAGCATGCCGCACTTCATCAAGCCGCCCAAGGTCTCACGCCTGCCCGACATCGTGACGGTGGAGGAAGCGCAGGCGCTGTTTTCTGCAACTCGCACCCTGAGCTACCGGGTGTTCTACTTCACCCTCTACAGCTTGGGTCTGCGCCTGAGCGAAGGCCTGGCCCTGAAGGTTGCCGACATTGATGCCGTGCGCCACCGCGTGCATATCCGCGACTCCAAAGGCAATCGGGACCGCTTTGTCCCCCTGCCACAGACCACCCTGTCGGTCTTGCGCCGATTCTGGAAGACCCACCACAACCCCGAGCTGCTGTTTCCCAACCGACATGCTGGCCTCAATGGGGCCCGCAGCGCCACCACACCGCTGGACCGTGGCGGCGTGCAAAAGACCCTTCATCATGTAGCCAGCGCTTGCGGGCTAAAAAAAAGATCACGCCTCACAGTCTTCGCCACAGCTATGCAACCCACCTGATCGAGTCCGGCGTCGACCTGCTTGAAGTGCAGAAGATTCTGGGCCATTACTCCATCCTCACCACCGCGCGCTACACCCATCTCACCAACCACACCAACGACCAGGCCAGCGCTCGCATCGACGCTCTGATGAACCGCTTCAACCTCGATTGGGGGGTGGTCAAATGATTTCCCTTGCCAGCATCATCGAGCGCTTTGGTACCGACTACCTCGCGCAGTGCGGCGCTTGTGTTTTACCCAGCCAGCGCCAGGCCTTGAATGCCATGAAGAACTGTCGCTCCATTCTGGGACCAGGCATGCTGGCCCAGTGTGGCGATTGCGGCCAGAGGCGCGTGGTGCCGCATTCCTGTGGGCACCGCAATTGCCCGCACTGCCAGCATTTTGAGAGCCAGCGCTGGATTGAGCGCCAGACTCAGGCCTTGGTGCCGGGGAACTACTTCCTGATCACCTTCACCGTGCCCGCTGAGTTGCGAGCGCTGGTTTGGCAACATCAACGAAGCCTCTACGCCGCCTTGATGGATTGCGCCTGGGATACGCTGCGAACTTTCAGCCAGAACCACAAGCAGTTGCAGGGCAGCCCCGGTGCGGTGGCGGTGTTGCACACGCATTCGCGCCGCCTGGAGCTTCACCCGCATGTGCACTTGAGCATGCCTGCGGCGGCACTGGATGCCCAGAAGAAGCTGTGGCGCACAGTGCGCAAAAGCAGCAAGGGGGATGGCTATTTGTTCAACCACAAGGCTTTGGCAAAGGTTTTTAAGGCCAAGTTCCTGGCGGCCATCAGCGCGTTGGGTTTGCAACTGCCGGTGAGCTTGCCGCAGAAGTGGGTGGTGGACTGCAAGTCTGTGGGTAACGGAGAGAAGGCGCTGGTCTATCTGGGGCGCTATCTGTACCGCGGGGTGATTCAGGAGCGCGACATCATTGGCTGCGAGAACGCTCAGGTGACCTACCGCTGGCGCGACAGCAAAACCAAAAAGGTCATGCAGCGCAGCGTCAGCGGGGTGGAGTTTTTGCGCCTGGTGTTGCAGCACGTGTTGCCCAAGGGCTTCAGGCGTTCGCGCAACTATGGTTTCTTGCATCCCAACAGCAAGCGGCTGATCGCCTTGCTGCGCTTGTTGGTGTTCAGGCTGTGTAGCAAGGCGCCAACAGAGTCAGCACCCGCCACCCAAACTGAGCGGCCAAAGCTACTTTGCCGCTGTTGCGGCGCGGTCATGGAAATCGTGCGCCGACGCATGTTGCCGGCGTTCGCGCCAGCGCTGGCGTCCAACCGTGAGGGTATTGCCGACGCCTGAATCGGCAATCAACACCAGCGCACCAGTGCCCAACGGGTGCTGCGGCTGGGCTCGGCCAGCCACAGCCCAAAGCGGCTCAGAAGGCTGCGTCAACATGCCCTTTTGGGGCAGCGCGTCATTGCAATGATGGCGTGAATCATCGGCAGCACCGCAGTGGCTCAACCCGATGACCTCGCGCTCGGTGTGGCGACAGGAGATATTTTCAGAAGCAGAAGAAGTGTTGCCGTGGTGGCCGGGCCGGGCTCGTCCAACAACCGGTTCAGATCGTGGCTCGCTTCGCGATCACGATCTAACCTTACTCGCTAGGCCTCACAGCCAGCGCCGAACGTGGCGTTTGTATTCGACGTATTCGGTACCAAATTTCTGCTCTAGAACCCGCGCTGTTGCTGCGTCCCTCTCGATCGCTGGGTTGAAACGCTGGGTTGGCGATTGCTCGGTTGCGGTTCATTGCCTTTTCGGATGCCGGACAACTTTCGGGTCGCCGACTGACCATCAGACGCGCCAGTACAGTTTTCATGTCAAAAACGCCGGGCACGTGCTCCGGTTTCACGGCTGTGTTATCCGGCGACAACGGTCACTCACCAGAATTCTTCGGCTTCGACTTTCCGCGTTGCGTG
>CANNRR010000321.1 GCA_947508055.1 Burkholderiales bacterium | reverse complement strand
GGAACAATTGGCCCGACCAGCGCGAGAATCCCCACGAGGCCGCAACGCCCACTGCCAGCGCGGCGGCCAGTGCCAGCAGCACATCAGTGACGTCCTGCTGGCTGGTGGCTCCATAGCGCGCAAGTTCCTGCTGCAATAGGGCGCCCTGTTCGGCATCCGTGCTGGTGACCGCGACCACCCAGCCCCAGGGCTGCGCCACGCGTACCAGAGCTGTTTTGCGGATGATCTGCGCACTGCTGGCATCCACCCATGCATATTTCAGGTAGCCGCCACCTTGACTTGCCAGCTGTTGCATTTGCACCAGTGCTGCTTGTTCGGCCGGGGCCATGTCCTTGTAGTGCAGGCCTTCGAGCCTGGCATTGGAGGGTGACAGCAGGGAACGCCCGTCGCTGTCCATGATGGCAATATAGCCGCTGGCTCCAAAGCGGAAACCCCGCAGACGCGAAATGGCCTCGGCCTTTTGGCGTTGCTCCCATTCGGCGGTGTAGTCACCGGTGCCAATCAGCCAGTCGTAGGGCGCAAAGTGGCGAACATAGGCCAGCTTGGCGGACATTTTTTTGGCATCGCCCGGGCTGTACCAGCGGTAGCTTGAAAACCCCTCGCCCTGCGGTTTGGCGGCGGCCTCAATCAGGCCACGCATGATGAAGTGTCCGGTGTCATCCTGGTTGTTGGGCAGCGTTTTGCCCTCCAGATGTGGCGCGGTGGGCAGCAGGATGAACTTGCCCTGCATGTCGTCAACAAAATAGTAGCCACGCCCCTCAAAAAACCGCACCGGGCGCAGGGCCTCAATGATCAGTTGTTTGACTTCTTGCGCTGGCCTGCGCGCTGACTCCTTGGCATAAATGGCTTCCACCACCTGCATGGCGGTGTCTACCTGGCTGGTCAGGCCGGTGCGAAGCACTTGCTCGGTGCGGGTGCGGGTGAACTCGATGTAACTCAGGGCCGACGCCATCTCGGCAGCCAGGCGGGCATTGTTCTGTTCGACCGTAGACTGGCTCAGGCGCTCCAGGGAAACACGGTGATTGACCACACTGCGCCACGAAAAAAAGGCCCCCAGTGTCAACGTCAGCACAAAAACAATGGCCAACGTGCCTGCCAGATGCAGACGCGGCACGTTGCTTTCACTGACATCAATGCGCATGGTTTGACCGATCATTGTCAGGCAGGTGCGAGTCGTAAAACCGGACCACATTGCGCCCGGCATCCTTGGCCTGGTACATCGCCGCATCAGCCCATTTCATCAGGTCAATCTGGCTGGCTTCGTGGTTTATGAATAGCACCACGCCAATGCTGGCGGTGCAATGGTGCTCTACCGTGGTGTCGCTCTCGCCTGGCTGTGTAACCGTCAACCGGTAGGGCGCAGCCAGACTGAGGCGGACTTTCTCGGCTACGCCAGCAGCTTGCTCGGTTGACTTTGCCTTGTCGGCATCGAGCTCGCTGAGCATCACCACAAACTCATCGCCGCCGATGCGCGCCACAGTGTCGACTTCACGCACGCAGTCTGTCAGGCGTTTGGCCACTTCGATCAGCAGCAAGTCGCCCACGCCATGTCCATGGGTGTCATTGAGCGGCTTGAAATTGTCCAGATCCAGAAACATCAAGGCACCAAAAAGCCCACTGCGCTTGCTGGTTGCCATGGCCTGGTTCAGGCGGTCGTCCAGCATACGTCGGTTGGGCAAGCCGGTCAGGGGATCGTAAAAGGCCAGTTGGCGCACCGCTTCGCGCTGCTGCGCCAGGCTGTCGAGCATGGCGTTGAACTGGCGACCCAGTTGCGCAGCCTCATCGTTGCCCGATAGGTGGACGCGCAAGCCGGTGTCACCGGTTTGTATGGCGTCAGCCACCTGCTGAATGGTGCGCAGGCGGCGTGTCAGGGCGTTCGCGACCATAGCGGCAAACAAGGCGCTGCACGCCACGGCGATCAGCACGTAGATCAAGCCGTTGCGCCGCACCTGAGCCAGCTTGGCCTTCAGCGCGTCGCCGCCCAGTCCGATGCGCACCCAGCCGATCGTCTGGCCTGCCATCACCACCGGGCTTGCCACATCGATCAGCAGATTGTTGCGCTGCAAAATTTGCGTCGTGGTGGCCTGCGGTAAATCCGTCAGGTACTGGCCGCGCCGGGCCTCGTCGCTGTGGGCCAGCACCTGCCCGCGCAGATCAAGCACCATGGCGTGGCGCAAATCGGGAAAGCCGACAAGTCCGCCGACGATCTCCTGCAGTCCAGCCAAGTCGCGCGAGGCCAACCACACGGCTGACGAATGGGCTACGCTTTGGGCCAATTCGGTGGCCTGCCCCGACTGCAGCTCCAGTACATAGGCCTGCTCGCGCCGGGTGGTGTCAACCACGAACAGCAGCAAAATGGCAGTCGCAATCAGTGTCATGCCCACGGTGAGTTGGCGGCGCAGTGTGCCGGTGAGCCAGCTTAGGATTGTGCTGAACACTATTTACTCTCAACCGGGCGCACGGTTTTCTCGAACACCGCCACGTAGTCGCGCACAAGGTCGTAGCTTGCGTCGGCGGCGGTGTGAAAGCGGACGGTGGCCATACCGGCCAGTATCGCCTGACCTTGTGCCGTTGCCGTCAAATCCAGCAATGTGGTACGAATAGTCTGCGCAATGTTGGCTGGAACGTCATCGCGCACCATTACCGAGTTGTTCAGCAGCGCCGGGGTTTCCCAGGCCACCTGCAGTTGCGCCGCCTTCTGCGGGTGGTCGCGCTGAAACAGCCGCCAAGGCGGTGGCCAGGTGGCACCGGCGGCAGAGGTGCCCAGGTAGGCGTTCATGATTGACGACTCCTGCGAGCCCACATAGGCGTTCTGGATGTCGCGGTTCACGTTGATGCCGTGCTGGTGCAAAAAATACTGCGGCATGATGCACGCCGCCAGCGCCGTGGGCGAGGGGTAGCTCACCACCCGACCCTTGAGGTCGGCCGGGTTCTTGATGCCGGCGTCTTTGCGCACGATGAAGATGCCCTTGAAATCAGCCGCATCACCGGCCATGGCGATGACGTGGTAGCCCACCTTTATGGCCTGCAGCGTCTGCCAGGGGTTTGGCAACAGAATGGCTGGCTCGCGGGCACGGAACTTCTGCTCAAAGGCCTGGTAGTCACGCGAAGCTTCAAGCTCGATGCGTGCGCCGCTGAGTTGGCGGTTCAGGTGCTCGACCAGCGGCCAGTAGGCCTCGGCCAGCAACTGCGGGTTGTGCAGCGGGTGGACGGCAAAGCGGTACACCGGCACCTCCGGCTTTGCCGGATCGGCGCTGTATTGCAAGGGCTTTTCAGCCGGCGCTGGCTGGCAGGCTGCCAACAGTATCGTCAGCAGTGCGGCGACAAGGGCGATCAGCTTTTTCATCGTACCTCCTTGCTTCTAATCGACGTCATTTGCTCCATAAATGATAGCTGCTTACGCAATATCCACGGGCGATAGCGGCATATTTGGCACAAAAAATGTCAGATGACACCGCCCAGCCACGGCAACTCGCACCATGCGTCATCGGGCTGCCAGGTGGCTGCCCAGGCGGGCAACTGCTCGGCAGGCATGGGCCGGGCAATGCCGTAGCCCTGTGCCAACTCGCAGCCCAGTTGCAGCAGCGCGCTGCCGTGGGCCACGGTCTCCACACCTTCGGCAATCACTTCGCGCTTGAAGGCCGCGGCCAGACCGATCACGCCTTGCAGAATGGCCAGATCATCCGGGTCGTCGAGCATGTCGCGCACAAAACTCTGGTCTATTTTGAGCATCGCTACGCGCAGGCGCTTGAGGTAGGTGAGTGACG
>CANNRR010000320.1 GCA_947508055.1 Burkholderiales bacterium | reverse complement strand
GGCATGGCACAATCAGCTATCGCCGTGTATCAATATTGCAACAGACAGGGATCGGCCGCATCGATGACTAATCAATAATAGGCAAATGCCACATAACACTATGGATATGGAAAATTACTTCCGGTCACAGCAGGTTTCTCTGCAGTGGGCGCCGGTGTTGCGCGCGTTGGCGCAGGAACTCGGCGAGATGGCAAGCCCGCAGGATTTGCAAAAACTCTTTTTCAGTGCGGGAGCCCGTTTTGCTGGTGATACCGCAGATCGTTTTGAGGGAACAGAAACGCTCGTTCAACTGGAGGAGCGCCTCAACGACCTTTGGTCGAGTCTGAACTGGGGTTGGGTGGAGTTGACGGAAACCCGCGGTGTCATCGAAATTACGCATCAAGCGGCGCCCTTGGCCGAGGCCTTCGGTGACGAGGCGCTGGAGTGGAGCATCGGATTGCTCGAGGGTTTTTACGAGAGTGTCTTTAAAGTGCTGGGCGCTGGCGATTCGATGGTGGTGACCGGGCTACCGGACGAATCAAGCGGGATGACGGTGCGCCTGAATTTTGGACGATGAAGGTGGCAATGAATGACACCGGACGTGAAGTGTGGTGTCGGCTCGACGCCAATGCGGGCGGTTCAACAAAACGACATTTGAAGGCATAAAGATGGCAAGTCAGGGTAATGATGTTGGCGCGCTGTTTAAATCGTTTGGTGCGGATGGCAGCAGCTTTCGCGAATTGGCTCGCAATGCCGATGCAGGGGCCGCCGAGCAGCGCTGGCCGCTGCTGAAATCGATGGCGCCGGAAAGACGTGAATCGCCACCGGTCTTGTCAACGGCACAAAAGAATGAACTCTGGACCGGTAAAGAACCCAAGGCACCGCGCATGCGGGATCGAGAAATGTCTCGCAGTGGGACAGGATTGGGCGAAAAACTGGCCAAGGGTTTGCGGCAGATGTCCGACCGCATTCCGACCGTGGTAGCGCCAGTACCAGCCAGACCGGTAGCACGTCCCGTTGCCGAGGCACCGCGTGCGCCGGTGCCGCGCGCGCCCGTGCCGCGTGCGCCGGTGCCGCGCGCGGCGGCGCCTCGACCAGCCGCCCCTCGACCAGCCGCCCCCCGTCCGTCACGACCGGCGAGCAAAGGGCGCGGTTTTCTGACCAAGAGCGAAGCGGCGCCTGCTCCCGTGTTTGCGCCCAAGCCAAAACCCATCGAGCCTCCCCGCGAAAGCACTTTGTTTGCACGTGCCGAGGCTCCCAAGCCGGTCCGTCCGAAGAAGGGGGGGTTGTTTGCGCGTGCAGAGACTGAGCCTGTTGTGCGCAAGCAGGAGGTCGCGAGCGGCGGCAGTGCTACGCTGGCCAGCACCTTCAGGCGGATTGCAGGACAGGAAGAACCAGTAGCCAAGCCGACCAGCAGCCGACCCTCCTTTTTGAAACGGCTGGGTAGAGGATGATTTTGATTGCAGTGGTGTCGATGAAGGGTGGCGTTGGCAAGACCTCGACCACGGCCAATCTCGCCGCGGCTTTTGCCGCGGAGTTGGGCGACGGGCGGGTTGCGGTGCTCGATCTTGACCCGCAAAATTCCCTGCATCTCCATTTTGGACTTGGTACCGGATTGAAGGAGGGTGTCTGTCGTCAGTCCTTGACTGATGCCAACTGGAGCGAGGTTTCATTCCCGAGCAAGTTTGGCGTTACCTGCATGCCTTACGGCGAAGCCAGCGAGCCTGAGCGTGAGGCGTTTGAGGTGCTGCTCGCCGAGCAGCCGCAATGGGTTTGGGAGCAGTTGACGCGGGCCGGATTTGACGACGATCATGTGGTGCTGATTGACACGCCACCCGGGCCTTCGGTCTATCTGCATCAGGCTTTTGCCTGTGTCGATGTTGCGGTGATCGTGTTGCTGGCAGATGCCGGCTCCTACGCAACGATTCCGGCGATGGAGTCATGGATTGACGAAATTTCTGCACAGCGGCCCTCGCTGGTCAGTGTCTATGTTCTCAATCAAATCGACTCAACGGTTTCCCTGAACCGCGATGTTTCCGAGGTGTTGCGGCAGCACCTGGGGAAGCGCTTGGCGCGCATTGGCATTCACCGCGATGAGGCTGTTAGTGAGGCACTGGCGTTCCAACAACCGGTGCTCAGTTATGACCCGCACAGCCAGGCGACGCAAGACGTCAAACGCCTGGCAGGCTGGCTGATGGAATCTGTCAACTGATGAAACTCATGGCTCTCCTGGCGCAGTGGCGTGAGCGTTGGGGGCCAAGCAGCCGCTCCAGTCTGAACCCACGCTACCTGTACGGTGCGCTCAACGCCCTGGGCAATCAACTCATTGAGTCGCCGGTATGGGCGGTGCCTGGCGTGGTCATCGCTACGGTTGTGGGTTGCGCGATGGGTTTGGCATTGATTACTACCATTCCCTTCCAACTGAGCGAGCAGTTGATGTTTTCGATCATATTTTGTGCCGTGTCACTCTACATCAGGCGTTATGTCGGGACCCTGGTCGTGCTGGTGCTGATTTCCATGTCCCTGGTTGCATCTACGCGATATATTTACTGGCGATTCACAGCGACGCTCGGCCAGGAATTGAATGGCGACATGCTGTTTGGCATCGGACTGCTGTGCGCTGAGTTGTACGCTTGGCTGGTGCTGGTGCTCGGGTTCTTTCAGACGGCCTGGCCGCTAAAGAGAAAGCCCGTGCTGATGCCGCAGGACCTGTCGCTGTGGCCAACGGTCGATATCTTCGTTCCGACCTACAACGAACCTCTGGCGGTGGTCCGACCGACCGTGATGGCAGCGCTGGCGCTGGACTGGCCACGTGACAAGATCAAGGTTTATGTTCTCGACGATGGGCGGCGACCGGAGTTTCGTGAATTTGCAGAGTCGGTCGGTGCGACGTATTTGACGCGAGCCGACAATTTGCACGCCAAAGCTGGCAATCTCAACAGCGCCTTAGCGGTCACGAGCGGAGAATTGGTTGCCATCTTCGATTGCGACCATATTCCGACCCGGACTTTTTTGCAGACCACGGTAGGCTGGTTTCTGGAGGAACCCCAACTGGGAATGCTGCAGACGCCGCACCATTTTCTGTCGCCTGACCCTTTTGAGCGCAATCTCGGTTTGTTCCGCAACATGCCCAATGAGGGTGAGTTGTTTTATGGACTGGTGCAGGACGGCAATGACTTGTGGAACGCGACCTTCTTCTGCGGCTCGTGCGCCGTTCTGCGGCGCACGAGTTTGCTTGCAATTGGGGGCATTGCGATAGAAACGGTGACGGAAGATGCACACACCTCACTCAAAATGCACAGATTGGGCTACAGCACGGCCTATATCGGCATAGTTCAGGCGGCGGGATTGGCGACCGAGAGTTTGTCAGCACACGTTGGGCAGCGTATCCGCTGGGCGCGTGGCATGGCACAGATCTTTCGGGTTGACAATCCGATCATGGGTAAGGGACTGACCTGGCCACAGCGCCTGTGCTACCTCAATGCCATGATTCATTTCTTTTATGGCTTTCCGCGCGTTGTGTTTCTGACTGCGCCACTGGCCTATATGTTTTTCCAGGCCCACATCATCCAGGTTTCGGCCGACCTGATTGCCGCGTATGCACTGCCACACCTGATTCAGGCCAACATTGCCAACTCCCGCATGCAGGGCAAGTTCCGCCACAATCTGTGGGCTGAAGTCTATGAGACTGCCTTGGCTTGGTACATTCTGGTGCCAACGACATTGGCCCTGATCAGTCCCAAGTTCGGGCAATTCAATGTGACAAAAAAGGGTGGCCTGGTCGATCAGGAATATT
>CANNRR010000319.1 GCA_947508055.1 Burkholderiales bacterium | reverse complement strand
CACTCAATGGCATTGACGGCACCGGCATTGGCCTGGCGCTGAGCCAACGCCTGGTGCAGGGGATGGGCGCTCGCATCGGCGTGAGCAGTGTGCTGGGGACGGGCAGTTGCTTCTGGGTCGAGTTGCCGCTGGCCTCCAGCGTGCTATGACTTTGCTAGCTGCCTGCGCTTACCAGGCGGGCACTCCGGGCTTTTTTGACCACGATTAGCGAGGCCGCGCCCCCCGCGCTGCTGCGGCGCAAGCTGTCCATTGTTAAAGGGTCAGGCTCGCTTTAATCCGGCAGGTGACTCACCGCTGCCTACTATTTCTGCTACTTGCAAAATACATCACTCGGGGGCACTTTTGTTTTGTTCAAAACTTGCTTGGCATTGCGCCAATAGATGTGCCCAATCATCGGGCGGATGCCCATTCGCCAGCATCTTTTGAAACACAACATAGGCGTCGCTGCTGCTCTCAAAGGCGCGCTTTGTAGTGTCGTCATTCACCCAGGCAAATACGATGAGTTTGCTTTGAGCATGAAAGCGGAAGAATAGTCGGTATTGCTGAAAGAACTTGGCACGCAACCAGTGTTTGTGTCCGTCACCAAGAGAGTTGCCTTGTCGGTATTCGGGCCGCGTAGGATCTTGTGGAATGACATCGAACGCGAGCTTGGTAATCGCCGCCAATCGTTTGCTAACGTTCTTCTTCTCGTACCCAACCGGGTCTTTTCTCTTGTTGAAATCGACCTGCCGTGCCAAGTCATCCATCTGAGCCAGAAACAGAGGATGAGAAAAAACCGTCCAACCGTGAATGACCAAGGGTGCTGGCTTGCTCCTAGTCATTCATCGCTTGCCGACAGTGCGGCATCAAGATCGACCTTAACACCAATGACCAGCGACTCGAGCCGTTGGACAAGGCCTGCGTCCACCGGCTCCAGTCTCTCTGGATGGTTGGCAATATCACGAGCCAAAAAGTCCAGGAATTGGACGAGCACCGGATCGTCGCCGTCGGAGGCCTTGGCACGCGTCAGCATGACCTCACCGCTCGGGCGGATTGTGTAGTGGATTTTGTCACGCTTACCCAGCTGCAGCGCACGGCGCACCGTTTCTGGAACCGTTGTTTGGTAGCGGTCGGTTAGCGAGGATTCGACTTCAAGGATAGTTGGCACGGTTCACTCCGAGGAAACACAGTCGCGCCATGGTAATGCATTCGCATTGTCGGGTCAATCCACCCGCCGTTCAGGCTCATACCTCATTGGACAAGGAAAAATGCCGTTGGCTCGCCCTAAAATGTGCCAATGACCACCACCACGCCGCTCAAGCTTTCGTCCCCACCCGCGCTGGTGCGGCGCAAGCTGCCGATTGGTATTCAGACCTTCTCCGAGATCATTGAGGAAGGGCACTATTACGTAGACAAAAGCGGCGCGGCGGTGCGCTTGGTGGACGAAGGCAAGTACTACTTCCTGAGCCGCCCCCGGCGTTTTGGCAAGAGCCTGTTTCTCGACACCCTGAAAGAGCTGTTCGAGGGCAACGAGGCACTGTTCAAGGGTCTGGCGGCGCAAGAGCGCTGGGACTGGAGCAAAAAGTACCCGGTGATCCGCATCAGTTTTGGTGACGGGGTGCTGCGCAATCGGGATGAGCTCGATGCCCGCATTCATGAAATCTTGCTCGACAACGCACAGCGCCTGGGCGTGGTCTGCACGCACCAGAGCATAGGCGGACGCTTCGTGCAACTGATCGCCCAGACGCACCAAAAAGCCGGCCAGCGCGCCGTAGTACTGATCGACGAATACGACAAGCCGATTCTGGACAACATCGACAACAGCCCGGTGGCGATCGAAATGCGCGAGGGGCTCAAGAACCTGTACTCGGTCTTGAAAGGCTCGGACGCGCATTTGAAGTTTGCGTTTCTCACAGGTGTCTCCAAGTTCAGCAAAGTCAGCCTTTTCTCCGGCCTGAACCACCTGACCGACATCACCCTGGACAAGGCGTACAGCGCCATTTGTGGCTACACCGAGGCCGATGTCGACACCGTGTTTGCGCCCGAATTGCCCGGACTGGATCGGGAATTGATCCGCCGCTGGTACAACGGCTACAACTGGCTCGGTGCACCGGTTTACAACCCGTTTGCCTTGTTGCAACTGTTTCGCTCGCGGGAGTTCAAGCCGCACTGGTTCGAGACCGGCACCCCCACGTTTTTGATCAAGTTGCTGGAACAGCGCCAGCAGTTCACGCCGGACCTGTCGCGCATCGTCGCCTCTGAAGCCTTGCTCTCCACGTTTGATGTCGACAACATCCCGGTGGAGGCGCTGATGTTCCAGGCCGGCTACCTCACCATCAAAGACGTCTGGCAGGCCCCCGGGCAGATGGAGCTGACGCTCAAATACCCCAACCTCGAAGTGCAGGCGGCGCTCAACAACAGCCTGCTGCAAAGCCTTACCGGTGCACTGGCCGTGCCGGGGCCGCACATCAGCCGGCTCTACAGATTGCTGCAGGCGCAAGACTTTGCCGGCCTCAAAGACCTGTTCCACGCCTTCTACGCCAGCATTGCCAATGACTGGTACCGCAAGAACGAAATGAGTGGTTTTGAGGGCTATTACGTCAGCATCTTCTACAGCTACTTTGCCGCTCTGGGGCTGGACATTCGCCTGGAAGACCCCACCAACTTCGGCCGCATCGACATGACGGTGCTGTTTAACGGCCAGGTATTTCTGTTCGAGTTCAAGGTGGTGGAGCTGAACCCGGCAGGCAGAGCCCTGCAGCAGATCAAGGAGATGCACTACGCCGATAAATACCAAGACCGGGGTGAGCCAATCCACCTGATTGGCGTCGAATTCAGCAAAGCCAGCCGCAACATCGTCGGCTTTGAGTTCGATACGCTATGACTTTGCTAGCTGCCTACGCACGTTCTGCGCGGGTTGGAAGGCGTTTTCGTTCACTTGATACACTGCACCCAAACCCCAGTCCTATCCCCCCATGTTGGATCCCAAGCCTTTGATCCTCGTCGTCGATGACGTGCCGAAAAACATTCAGCTGTTACGGCTGATGCTAGAGCCCGCCGGCTATGCCGTCATCGCCGCCAGCAGCGGAGCGATGGCCTTGCAGCTGGCACAGGAACAACTGCCGGCCCTGATTCTGCTCGATCTCATGATGCCCGAGATGGACGGTTTTGCGGTCTGCCAGCGCCTCAAGGAGACCGAGTCCACCAAGCACATTCCGGTGATCTTTGTCACTGCCCGCGACGACATGCAGGCCGAGTCGCGCTGCTTTGCGATCGGCGCGGCCGACTACATTGCCAAGCCCATCTCCCTGCCGGTGGTGCTGGCCCGGGTTAAGGCGCAGCTAGCCCTGGCGCTTCAGCGCCGCAGTCTGGAGGGCATGTTCCGCGATGTCATCGAGTTCGCCCCCGACGCTTTTATTCTTGCGGACAGCCAAGGCCGCATTGTGCGCATCAACGCCCGGGCCGAGCAGATGTTTGGCTACCCGCGCCTGGAACTGATCGGGCAGCCGGTGGAGGTGCTGATTCCACCGCGTTTGCGCCACCAGCATGTGGGGCATCGCGAGGCCAATGAGGGTCGCGGGCGGAACAATCCGGTCATGGGCTCAAGCCTGACCTGCCTGCACCAGGACGGCAGAGAATTCCCCGCCGACATCAACCTGAGCCCCTTGCAAACCGCGGGGGGCGCGCTGGTGATGGCGGTGGTGCGCGACGTCACCGAGCGCCAACGGGCCGATGTGGCACTGGCTGAGTCCCGCCAGTTACTGCGCCAGCTCTTGTCGCAAAACGAAACCGTGCGAGAAACCGAGCGCAAACATCTTGCGCGTGAAGT
>CANNRR010000318.1 GCA_947508055.1 Burkholderiales bacterium | reverse complement strand
TCTTCCAGCAGACGCTGAGCGACGGCCGGGTTGCTGATGGTAGACGGAGAAACTGACGCGGCAACAGCCTCCAGCGCTTTGATCCGATCAGTCAGATCGTCGTCAATCCCGCCAGCGATAAAGGCAGCGGTGGACAACTGCTGCTCGCCCAGTACGCGCTGCATGTCGTCTTGCAGTATGCGGCTGGCATACAACGAAAGCGCCCAGATGCTGCCCACGAAAATGCCCAAAGTGAACAGGGTCACCCGGGTTTTGATCGAGTTTCGGCTAAGCATGGACGGTCTTACTCCCTTAGTAGCTATCGCATTCATAGCTATCAACAAGCATTGTTCAGCTTACAGTGTTTTTACCCTGCTGTCCGTAAAATTGCGGTAACCCCGGTTTGGTTTGAGGTTGGTGCGCTACAAATACTGTAGCTGTCTACGCACTGTTTACGGGCGCTACAAGACCTTTTTTCTCAAGAAAACAAACTCTCAAGCCCTTCGCTGAGATCGGTCAGACTGGGCAAGTCTTGTAACACCGCGTTGCGCGACAGTGGTATTTTTGCCGCCACCTTGCCAGTCCATGCCGCCTCAAGGTCCTGCGCGCTGAGCTGGTTTTCTTCGGCCCGTGAGCGCCAGGCGGCCACGTGCACCACGGCCGCCAGCGGATCAAAGTCGGCCTGCGCCAGCGGGTTGGCCGCGCCGGCAATGGCCTTGGAGAACTGGGTCGGAAACTTCCAGCGGCGCGCCAACTCGGCTCCCACGTCGGCATGCGTGTAGCCGAAGGTGGCCTGTTCGGTGGCCAGCCGGTCTGGGTCCAGCAGGCCCAGAGCGCTGTCCACCGGCGCCATCTCCTGGGGCATGCCCAGGTGCATCACCAGTTCGCCAATGGCGTGCATCAGGCCCACGGTGAATGCCAGGTCGGGTTTGATGGCCACTTGCGCGCCCAGGTGGCGCGAGACCACCGCCGTATGCAGGCTGTGGCGCCAGAACTGGCGCGCATCGATGCCGGGAATGCGCTTGAAGCTGCCCGTCAGCCCAATGCTGATGACCAGCGAGCGCACATTGGTAAAGCCCAGTTTGGACACCGCATCGGTCACCGTGCCCACCGTGTAGGGCACCTCAAAATACGCCGAATTGGCCATGCGCAGCACGTTGGCGCTGAGCACCTGGTCGCTTGAGATCAGCCCTACCAGCCGCGCCACCGCCACATCTTCGTCGTTCAAGCTGGTAATGAGCTCCTGCATGACTTTGGGAATGGTCGGCAACGCCTTGGGTTGTCGGAACAGGGTTTCGAGGTTCATGTGACAGTACTCTCCTGGATGCCAACGCTCTATGGCGCTAAGTGGCGGTTAATGGCCAGTGCAGCGGCGGCAAAGGCCCCCGCCAGGCGCTGCGCCAGTGCGCTGCAGGTGGCTGCGTCATCGACGTTGCCTGCGTTCTCGAGTTGCTGGCACAGCTCGCCCAGCGCCAGCGCGCCCACGCTGCGTGCGGCAGATTTGAGGGTGTGGGCCACATCGGCGGTCTCGCCCAGTCTGCCGGCGTTGGTGCTGGTGTCTATGCTGGCCACCTGCTCTGTGGCGTTGGCCAGGAACTTTTCGAGCAAGCGCTTGTGCATCACCGGGTTGTCGCCCACCAGGTCGTTCAGTGTGCCTTGGTTCCAGACGGCCAAAGCGTCGTCGCCCGCAGCCTTGGCTAGCCCCTGGGCCAGCTCATGGTCAGCGGGGGCGAGTTCGGGGTTCTCTGAGTCCGGTTGCGCCATGACGGGTACGGCTTTGGGCATCCACTTGGCCAGCATCGGGCCGAGCTCGTTCAAGCGCAGGGGTTTGGATAAATAGTCGTCCATGCCACGCGCGCGACAGCGCTGGGCCTCGCCTTGCATGGCGTTGGCGGTGATGGCGATGATCGGCAGGTGCGCCAGCGTGGCCTGGCTAGCCTGGGTCGTGCGAATCACCTCGGTCAGCGCAAAGCCGTCCATGTTGGGCATGTGGCAATCGGTCAGCAGCAGGGCGTAGCGGTCTGCCTGGCCCGCGTGCGCCGCCCGGCCAGACTGCCACATCTGCAAGGCCAGCGCGCCGTCGTCGGCCATTTCACAGGCGTAGCCCAGCAGGCGCAGTTGCTCGCGCATGACGTCGCGGTTGGTCTCGTTGTCTTCGGCAATCAAAATCAGGCACCCGGTTTGCGCGGCTACCTCGACGCTGGGGGTCTCGAACCTGGGTGCACGGCGTCGCCCGATGGTGCGGGCGGTATCGGTATCGCGCGCGCGCCCACCGGCTACGGCGACAGCGTGAATCAGGTCGTGGTGCAACAGGGGGCGTGCCATCACCCGGGTCTCAAGGGCGTCGTTGTCGGGCAGCGGCTCCTGGACGGCGGCGCGATTGACCAGTCGGACCACCCGCACGCCTGCGGGCCAGGGGGTGTCGGTTGTGCTGGGGTTATCGGGCTGAGCGTGGAGGTGAGCGTCGGCGTCGGCTGGGTCGCCATCGTCTTCAAGGTCGAGCAGCAGCACGGTGTCGCCGGGCTGTTGTGTCATGTTTGCCATGTGTGCCAGTTCGGCACGCGCCGTGGCCAGGTCGGGCACTACATGCACCTGCGCACCGGCGGCTCCCAGGTAGACCTGGAACAAGGTCGAGCATGCAGCCAGCGGCGTGACGGCCAACACGCGCAGGCCGCTCAGGTCGGGCGTGCTGCTGGGCGCGCGCCCAGTGGGCGCGGGGGCTGCCTGCAACGGGAACTCGACCATGAATTCAGACCCAGCGCCGGGCGTGCTGCTCACACTGATGCGCCCGTGCATCATCTCCACCAGCCGTTGCGTGATGGACAGGCCCAAGCCCGTGCCGCCGAACTTGCGTGCGGTCGTGGCATCGGCCTGGGTGAAGGGCTGAAACAGCTTGGCCACCACCTCCTCGCTCATGCCAATGCCGTTGTCGATGACGCAGAACTGCACGCAGGCCACGCCATCGGGTCGCACCACGGGGTGCACATGCAGCATCGCCCGCCCCGCCCCCTTTGGGATGAACTTGAGTGCGTTGCCCAGCAGGTTAAACAGCACCTGGCGCAGGCGCGTGGGGTCTGACAGCACCCAGGTCGGCAGTGCCGGGTCGACAAACAGGGAGATTTGTGCGTCTTTGCTGCCCGCTACGTTGAGCATCAACTGTGCCACGCCTTCGGTGACCTCGCGCAGATGGGTCGGGATGCTCTCCATCTCGAGCTTGCCGGCCTCGATCTTGGAGAAGTCCAGAATGTCGTTGAGAATGTTCAGCAGCGCCATGGACGATGCGTGAATGGTGTCCAACATGCGGGCCTGCTCGGGCAACAGGGGGGTTTGCTGCAGGATGTCGACCATGCCAATTACGCCGTTCATGGGCGTGCGGATCTCGTGGCTCATGTTGGCCAGAAACTCGGACTTGCTGCGGTTGGCGGCGTGGGCGGCTTCTTCGGCCTGTTTGCGCTCGGTGATGTCGGTGCGCACCGCAATGTATTCGCGTGGCTTGCCGTCTTCACCCATGAATGCGGCCACCGTGCTGTCGACCCAATACAGGTGACCATCCTTGGCGCGGTTACAGACCTCGTCACGCCAGACCTCGCCTCGGCTGATGGTGTCGTACAGGTCCTGAAAAAACCCTTTTGGGTGGTAGCCGGAGTTGACGACCTTGTGGTCCTGCCCCAGGAACTCTTCGGGGCTGAAGCCACTGGCTTCGCTGAACTTTTGGTTGCCGTAGGTGATGAGTCCATCAACACCGCAAATGGTCACGATGGCGTGCTGGTCGAGTACAAATTTCTGGTGCACCAGTTCGTTCAAGGAGCGTGTCGCGGCCTTTGCGCTGGCTTCC
>CANNRR010000317.1 GCA_947508055.1 Burkholderiales bacterium | reverse complement strand
TGTAAACCCGGTTTGAAATCAGCCCTTCGTACACGTCAGCTATAGCCAGCAAGCGGGCTGACAACGGGATCTGCTCTTCCGACAGTCCTTGCGGATAGCCGCTGCCATCCCACCTTTCGTGATGCGAGTGCGCCATCTCTCTGAGCGTTTTGAACGGTTCCCCCTTGTAGCCATACGTCTTCTCAACCTGCTCAAGGACATCACGCGCCAGCGTGGTGTGGGTCTTCATGACCGCAAGTTCAGCTGGTGACAGTCGGCTCGGCTTGAGGAGAATCCAGTCGGGTATTCCAATCGTGCCCAAATTGTGCAGAGGTGCTGCAAAAAACAGCAGGTTGATGTAAGACTCGGTCAATACCGGCGCAAACCGTGGGTGTCCTTGAAGGCGCTCTGCCAGGCACCTGAGGTAATGCTGGATGCGCCAGATGTGATTGGCCGTGTCGGAGCTGCGCGCGCCCGCCAGCTTGGCCAAGGTGAAAGCGACAACCGACATGCCTTCCAGCACAGAATCAGGAACGTTTTCGCGGTTGCTGTCAGGTAAGTTCAAAATCTGGCCCTGTATTTGGAAATTTCTTAGACCGGCAGTTTAGGCTACCTTGGCGTTTGCTGCAAAGGGCGCAACAGTGTCATGGTCAGCTCCCTCGCCGCCGCATCCCGAATTCAATGCGCCGCAGCACGCGCCAATTTTTCAATCAAACCGTTGAGTTCATCCAGTGAAGCAAATCGGATACCAATTTCCCCCATTTCCTCCAGGCGTCCGGCCCGCTTGACACGCTTCTTTACGCGCACCTCGACTTCTGCCGTGAGCAAGTCTGACAATTCTTCTTCCACGCGCTTGATATCGCGTGACTTCTCTTTTTTGCTCTTGACCGAGGTCAGGGTGAACTCGGCGCCGAGTTTCTTTGCCAAACTTTCTGCCTCCCGCACCGACATCTTGCGCGCGCTGATCTGACTCGCAGCAGTAATCTGCGCGGCTCGGTCCAAGCCAAGCAGGGCGCGCGCATGGCCCATGTCCAGGTCACCGGCCATCAACATGACTTGCACCGGCTCGGCCAGGTTGAGCAAGCGCAGCAGATTGCTGGCAGCGCTGCGCGAGCGGCCTACGGACTGGGCTGCCTGCTCGTGAGTGAGCCCAAACTCCTTCACAAGACGCTGCAATCCTTGGGCCTCTTCCAGAGGATTGAGGTCTTCTCTTTGAATATTCTCGATCAAGGCCATCGCCGCCGCGGCCTCATTGGAAACATCCCGCACAAGAACCGGGACACTGTCCAGTCCGGCAAGCTTCGCGGCGCGAAAGCGCCGCTCGCCAGCAATGATCTCGTATTTGCCCTGATTCGGTCCATCCTGCAGCTGACGAACCAGTATCGGCTGCAAAATACCCTGGACCTTGATGGACTCTGCCAGTTCATACAGAGCGCCTTCGTCCATGCGGGTCCGCGGCTGATAGGCGCCTGGCAACATGTCTGCCAACAACAACGATGCCGGCTGGCCGGGGCTGACCGGGTTGCCAGCGGAGGCATCAAAAGCCGCCCTGTCACTCACATTGGGGCCTAGCAAAGCTTCGAGTCCACGGCCCAAGCCTTTGGGTTTTTTGGTAACCATCATCGTCCTTGTCTGTTTGTTCTTGAGTGCATTTTCAGATCCGTCCCCAAGTGATCGCATCTGTTTAGCATTTGATGTCCCTCCGGCCAGTCAGCCAGATCAGAGTCGGCATTGATATGGCCCGCGTACCCATAATCGACGTACTCGGATCCCCATGCTCGTGCAAACTGGCGTGCCCGCCCCTCGGTGCAATATGGATCGTTCCGACTCCCGATCAAAATCGTGCTGAAAGGCAGCCTTTCCAGGGGAATGGGTGACCATGTAGCAAGTGTCGGCCGCAACGCTTCCTGTTCTGCGTCGCCCGGTGCGACCAGCAATGCCGCCTTGACCAAGTGGACATTGCGCGAACATCCAGCCCATGTCGCTACCAAGAGACAGCCCAGGCTGTGAGCCACCAGCAGTACCGGCTCAGCACGAAGCAGCAACGTCTCTTCCAATCGGGCAGTCCAGTCACCCCTCAGGGGGCGCATCCAATCGTGCTGTTCCAGGCGAGTGTATCCATACACAGCCTCCCATCGGCTCTGCCAATGAGCGGGGCCGGAGTTCTGCCACCCGGGCAAGATCAACACATCGGCAGGTTTCAATTTGCTATTCTTTTGGTAGCGACGAGCGTTGTTTGTATAAGACTCAAAGACGATCTATCAACTCTTGGTATTGCGGTCAACCATTTCCTGGGCAAACGCCACGAAGGCCTGCGCACCTTTGCTTGAGGGATCAAAAAGCACTCCAGGAACACCATAACTTGGCGCCTCAGCCAAACGCACATTTCGCGGAATAACAGTATTGAAAACTTTATTGCCGAAATGAGCCTTGAGTTGCTCGCTGACCTGCTGCTGCAAAGTGATGCGCGCATCAAACATGACGCGCAACAGCCCGATGATGGAGAGTTCCCGGTTCAGATTTGCGTGCACCTGCTTGATGGTATTGACCAAATCCGTCAAGCCCTCCAGCGCGAAATATTCGCACTGCATCGGAACAATGACGCCATGTGCGCAGCACAGGCCATTGAGCGTCAGCATTGACAGCGACGGCGGACAATCAATCAGAACGAAGTCATAGTCGTCCTGGACTTCCGTCAGCGCCTGTTTGAGCCGTTTTTCCCTGCGCTCCAGATCCACCAGTTCAACCTCGGCGCCTGACAGTTCGCGATTTGCTCCCAGAATGTCGTAGCCGCACTTCCCGGCTATCAATTTGTCGCTTGTGACCTTGGCCTCGGCAATCGACGCCGATTCAAGCAGGACATCGTAAACCGTGAGTTTGAGTTGGCGCTTGTCGACACCCGAGCCCATGGTTGCGTTTCCCTGCGGGTCAAGATCAACCATCAGCACACGTTGCCCGACCTTGGCCAAACCAGCCGCCAGATTGACGGTGGTTGTGGTCTTGCCAACCCCCCCTTTTTGATTGGCAATGCAGAAGATTTTGGCCATGGCTTGCTTCATTAGGTTGGCGTAAACAGCGCGCTATGCAGACTCACCGAAACAACGCCAGCTTGACGCCAAAACCAACCAGGAACAGTCCGGCCAGTTTTTCCATGCCAGACGATATCAAGGGATTCGCCTTCAGGCGTTCGGCCAGGAAATGGGTCAACAGCACCACTGTCAAGCCGTATGCAAACGTGAGCGCTGCGATGGTGACGGCCATGAATGCAAACGTAGTCAGGCCTTGATGTCGGGCTGGATCGACGAACAGGGGAAAGAACGCCATGTAAAAGACAATCGCCTTTGGATTCAGCAAAGTGATCATCAAGGCCTGTTTCAGATAATGGTGCGGCTTGATGTGCAAAACCGGGGCCGAGCCGGGCTTTGCCAAAAGCATCTTGCCGCCGAGCCAGGCCAGGTAGGCGGCACCAAGCCATTGCACCGCATTGAACGCCGCCGGATAAGCGGCCAACAGCGCCGCCACGCCAGCCACCGCCAGCCACATCAACACCTGATCGCCCAGGATCACCCCGAAGGTGGCGGCCAGGCCGCCTTTGACACCCCCTTTGCCAGTCGAGGTAATCAGGGCCAGATTCCCTGGCCCAGGGATCAGCAGGAAAACGATGATTGCGACAACAAACGCGCCATAGTCGGCAATGCCAAACATAAAGTGATTTCCCCTTAGACAGGTGCCGAGTTTACGTTAGGTCTTGCGCATCCAGACAATGCAACGATTTGCACCCAGCCCGGGCACCGTCAGTTGTTCCACGTGAAACACAGCAGCATTTCCTGGCAGG
>CANNRR010000316.1 GCA_947508055.1 Burkholderiales bacterium | reverse complement strand
TTGGCAAGCGGATGCGCCAACTAGAACCCGCCACGCTGGATGCGATCCGTATCGCCTTGGTGGAGCAGCACACGCCCTCGGCACTCGAGACGTTGTCCCTGCACCAGGCCGAGCAGTGGCGCGACCGCTTGATTGCGGACGACGACGCGGTGGGTCAGTGGGTCAACATCTGCCCGGCCACCGATGTGCAGCAGTTACGCGCACTGATCCGCCAGGCGCGCAAGGACGCCAAGCCAGAGAAAGCCGGAGAAGCCGTGCGCCATGGCCGCGCCTACCGCGATATTTTTCAGATGGTGCGTGAGCACCTGATGCGCCCACAAAGCGCACCCGACAGCAGCACTGGCGCAGATGACCTGCCGCCCAACCCGGGAGCTGATGCATGAGCGAATCCAACCCAGCCATGAACAGTGATGGGCAGTCCCAAGGCGCGCGGACCCCTGTGGGAGCCAACTTTGATACCGTCAAGATTGGCATTGTCTCCATCAGCGACCGCGCCTCCAGCGGCGTCTATGAAGACAAAGGCCTACCAGCCCTGAAGGACTGGCTGACCCGTGCCCTGCAAAACCCCGTGACCTTCGAGGCCAGATTGATACCTGATGAGACGCCCGTGATTAGCGCCACGTTGATTGAACTGGTGGACGCAGGCTGCAGCCTAGTGCTGACCACCGGTGGTACCGGCCCCGCGCTGCGCGACGTCACACCGGAGGCCACACTGGCCGTGGCGCATAAGGAGATGCCTGGATTTGGCGAGCAAATGCGCCAGATCAGCCTGAAATTTGTACCGACCGCCATCCTGTCACGCCAAGTGGCCGTCATCCGCGACCAGAGCCTGATCATCAACCTGCCAGGCCAGCCCAAGGCGATTGCCGAAACGCTCGAAGGCTTGAAAGACGCGGGCGGCCAGCAACTGGTCAACGGCATCTTTGCCGCCGTGCCCTATTGCATTGATTTGATTGGTGGGCCGTATCTAGAAACCGTCGACACGGTGTGCAAGGCCTTTCGACCAAAAAGCGCAATTCGCGTTTTTGCTACTTCCCAACCAACTGGTTGAGCCGCTCCGCCTCAAAGCACTCGCTGCGCGCTGCATCGCCGGGCATGCAATCGGGGGCGCTCTCGGCGCTGGTGCGGTTGGCAGACAGGGTTTCAATCGCTTTCCACAGCAGTGCGATCTGATGGTCCTGGCCAGAGGCGGAGTCAATCAGCCCGCGCAGCGCCTGGCTCACAGGGTCGTCTTCCTGGGTAATGCCATAGGCGGTGAACTTCGGCTCGGAGTGAGTCACATCCGCACTTTCGCCGGTCCTGCTGGGGATGATGCGCGCCGGAATACCGACCGCCGTTGCCCCGGGCGGAACAGGCTTGATCACCACCGCATTGCTGCCAATCTTGGCACCATCACCCACCAGAAAACCGCCCAGTACCTTGGCACCCGCGCTCACCACCACATCCTTGCCCAGCGTGGGGTGGCGCTTAACACCCTTGTAGAGCGACGTACCGCCCAGCGTAACGCCCTGGTAAATCGTGCAGCCATCGCCTATTTCGGCTGTTTCTCCCACCACCACGCCCATCGCATGGTCAAAAAACACGCGCTCGCCAATGACCGCGCCGGGGTGGATTTCAATACCCGTAGCCCAACGTGCCAGATGCGAAATAAAACGCCCCGTCCATTTCAGTCCGTGAGTCCAGCACCAGTGTGCCCGCCGGTGCAACACCAACGCATGCAGGCCGGGGTAACAGGTCAGCACCTCCCAGGTGCTACGTGCAGCGGGGTCGCGGTCAAGAATGCATTGAATGTCGGAGCGCAGACGGGAAAACATGACCCAGAGTCTATCCGTTCGACGCATCACCCACGGCAGGCGCGGTTTTGCGCAAAATGGCTTTGGCAATTCCGCGCAGGATGTGAATTTCTTCTTGCGTGACACCCGCACGGTTGAACAACTGGTTCAGGCGCGGCATCAGCTTCTTGGGCGCAGCAGGGTCCAAAAACTCCAGGGCCACCAAAGACTGCTCCAGATGGGCCAGCATTCCACTCACCTGCGAGGCATCGGCCATGGACGCGTCCGACGCTTGAGGCACGTGGGAGACCGCGTCAATGCCAGCAAATCCACCCAATGCCAGTCGCCATTCATAGGCAATAACCTGAATCGCCGCGCCAATATTGAGCGAGCCAAACTGCGGATTGCTGGGAATGCTTAAGGCTGCATGGCAGCGGTACACATCTTCATTGCGCATGCCAAAGCGCTCTGAACCAAACAGGAAGCCAACGCCCTGCTGCGCAAAGCACGCAACCGGGGGGGCAAAATCAGGCCCGAATTCAGGGGTTAAATTAGCCTCTAAACCCCGTGGAATGTGCGCTGATAGATCCGATTTTGATAGCAACTGGAAGTGCTCGCGTGGTGCGACCGTAGGGGGACCGAAGTCTCGCGGCGTCATGGCAGTAGCACACAGGTGGGTTATGCCATCCAGCGCTTCATCCAGCGTATCGACAATGCGGCACTTCTCCAGCACGTCCAGGGCACCGCTGGCCCGCTGTATGGCTTCTTCGCGGCGCAGCACATTGGCCCAGCGCGGCGCCACCAGCACCAAGTCGTCAAAACCCATGGTTTTCATGGCGCGAGCTGCCGCACCCACATTACCAGCGTGGCTGGTGTTGATGAGAATAAATCGGGTGTGCATGGGAACCGCTAAAATGCCCGTATTGTCGCCGCCCGCATCGCCGGGCGCATTACGGTTCTTAGTCAGGTGGGAGCAGATCTAATAGTTTGTTCCGCAAACCCATACAACTTATGTCGCCCAATCTGCACCCCATGATCAACGTGGCCGTCAAGGCCGCACGCGCCGCTGGCTCCATCATCAATCGCGCTGCGCTCGATATCGAATCGGTCCGCGTCTCGCAAAAGCAGGCCAACGACTTCGTGACCGAAGTGGACCATGCTGCTGAGCAGGCGATCATAGAAACCCTGCTGACCGCCTACCCCGGCCACGGAATCTGGGCTGAAGAGTCCGGACGCGAACACGGCGCACAGGACTCAGAATTTGTCTGGATCATCGACCCGTTGGACGGCACCACCAACTTCATCCACGGCCTGCCTGTGTACTGCGTCAGCATTGCACTGGCGGTCAAGGGCAAGGTTGAGCAAGCAGTGGTGTATGACCCGACGCGCAACGACCTGTTTACCGCCACCAAAGGCCGTGGCGCTTTTCTGAACGACCGCCGTCTGCGGGTGTCCAAGCGCATCCACCTGAAAGACGCCCTGCTGTCCACCGGCTTCCCATTCCGCCCGGGAGACAACTTTGCCAACTATCTGACCATGATGGGCGACGTCATGAAGCGCACCGCCGGTCTGCGCCGGCCCGGCGCTGCGGCTCTTGACCTGGCCTATGTCGCAGCCGGTTACACCGAAGGGTTTTTCGAAACCGGTCTACAGCCCTGGGACGTCGCAGCGGGCTCCCTGCTGGTGACCGAAGCTGGTGGACTGGTAGGCAACTTTACCGGTGAAGCCGACTTTCTGGACCAGCGAGAATGTCTGGCCGGCAACCCGCGCATTTACGGTCAGCTCATTCCCATTTTGGGCAAGTACAGCAAGTTCGCCAGCGCCGGCGAAAAAGCCGCATTGCGTCAAAGCCGGCACGCACCGACTTCGGACGAGGTTGAGTCCGACGCTGACGCAACATCAGCACCTGAAACCGACAGCGCAAGCTAACGCAGTGGTGCCAACGCGCCCTTGGCGCTCGTGTCCATCAGGCCACCGATGAACAAAGTACGCCCATGTCGAGCACCTTGCATTCCAGTGGTCAAGCGCGAAACTGCCAGATCCATGTGCGACCA
>CANNRR010000315.1 GCA_947508055.1 Burkholderiales bacterium | reverse complement strand
TCATCAATGCGGAAGTTGTACTTTTTGGCAAAGGCAAAGTCACGCTCGTCATGGGCGGGAACACCCATGACCGCTCCGTCGCCATAGCCCATGAGCACATAGTTGCCAACCCAGACATCGACCAGGTCACCCGTCAGGGGGTGCGTGACTTGCAGGCCGGTGGGCATGCCCAGCTTTTCCTTGACTGCCAATTCGGCCTCGGTGGTTCCCCCCGCTTTGCACTCTTCAATGAAAGCGGCCAGCCGCAAGTTCGACTTGGCTGCGTGCAGCGCCAGCGGATGCTCGGGAGCAATGGCGCAAAAGGTGACACCCATGATGGTGTCAGCCCGTGTGGTGAACACATACATGCGGCCACCATCAATCAGCGCGCCGTCGTCACCCTTGATGTTATGGGTGAACGCAAAGCGCACGCCACTGGACTTGCCGATCCAGTTTTCCTGCATCAGCTTGACCCGCTCGGGCCAGCCCGGAAGACCGGTTTGAACGTGGTCCAGCAGTTCTTGCGCGTAGTCGGTGATCTTGAGGTAGTAGCCGGGGATTTCGCGCTTTTGTACCACTGCACCGGTGCGCCAGCCTTTGCCGTCAATGACCTGCTCGTTGGCCAGCACGGTCTGGTCCACCGGGTCCCAGTTGACAACCTGGGTCTTGCGGTAGGCAATACCTTTTTCCAGCATTTTCAGGAATAGCCACTGGTTCCACTTGTAGTAACTGGGGTCGCAAGTGGCGACCTCGCGGCTCCAGTCGATGGCAAGGCCCATGGCTTGCATCTGGTCCTTCATGTAGGCAATGTTTTCGTACGTCCACTTGGCGGGCGGCACGCCGTTCTTCAACGCAGCGTTCTCGGCCGGCAAGCCGAACGCGTCCCAACCCATGGGCATGAGCACGTTGTGGCCCTTCATGCGCAGGTAGCGCGTGAGCATGTCGTTGATGGTGTAGTTGCGAACGTGACCCATGTGCAGCTTGCCGCTGGGGTAGGGCAGCATGGAACATGCGTAGAATTTCTTCTTGAGACGGCCTTGCGCATCACGCGCGTCCTCGGTTACACGGTAGGCGTTCTGGCCGTCCCACAGGGGTTGCGCCCAATGATCTTGCGCCGCTTTTTCGATGTCGAGGTGTTGGTACTTGTCTTGCATGGGTGAGAGTGCGGCCAAACGCCGCCGAGTGAGATGCCTGAAAGCGATTTTAGGCGTTTCGCCTTGCGGCGGCCCAGTGGTGTCAACCTATTTAACGACGCGCACCTGCTCGGCAATGAACCCGATACGGTGCAGCCCGGCCTGATGGGTGATGCCCATGACCTCCACCACCCGCCCATAGGGCACGGTGGCGTCAGCACGCAGGCGCACTTCGGTGTCGGGATGCTGCTCGGCCGATTGGTGCAATGCAGTGGCCAAGGCCACCGCATCCAGAAGCTGGTCGTTCACAAAAGTCTGTCCGGCGCTGTCAACGGTAAGCGTCAGGAACCGCGGGGCTTGCAGCGTTGCCGCACCCGGTGTGCGGGGCAAATCAACCTTTACCGCGCTCACCAGCAGGGGGGCTGTGATGATGAAGATGACCACCAGCACCAGCATCACATCCACCAACGGAGTCATGTTGATCTCGCTCATGGGCTGCGGACCGGGCGTGCGTTCGAGACGACCAAAAGTCATTGTGTCAGTAGCAGTTCGCGCAGGTCGCGGGCAAAGCCTTCCAGGTCGGCTTCGATGCGGCCAATGTATCGGCCCAGCACGTTGTAGCCCAACACCGCAGGAATGGCCACTGCCAACCCGGCAGCAGTCATGATGAGCGACTCGCCCACAGGGCCCGCAATTTTGTCAATGCTGATTTGACCGGCGCCAGAAATACCCATCAGCGCATGGTAAATGCCCCAGACCGTACCCAGCAAGCCGACGAATGGCGCCGTGGCACCCACCGTGGCCAGCAGGACTTGCCCGGCTTGCAATTTGAGCAATACCGCATGCAAGGCATCCCGCAACAAGCGGGTGAGTTGCTGGGACCGGTCGCCAGCACCGGCCAGAGTGCCCGCTGTTCCAACCTGGGAGGCTTCGACCAGGGGACTGACCAGGCCCTCGCGATCAAACCCTTGCAGGTTTCTGCGAGCCTCTTCCAGAGTAGGGGCAAGCCAAAAAGCCCGAATGCTGCGTGCCACAGCGTTGTGCGCACGCAATAACAGCCACGCCTTCCAGAGAATGACCACCCAACTACCGACCGACATGGCCAGCAAGACCATTGCAACGCCGGTACCCACCGCGTCGCTCTGGCGCAGCAGGTCCCACCCGTTCATCGCAAGGCCAACACGTCAAACATGTCAAACAAGCCCGCTTTTTGCCCGGCCAGAAAACGTACGGCACGCAGACTGCCCTGGGCATAGGTTGCCCGGCTGGAGGACTTGTGGCTGATCTCGATTCGCTCGCCGATTCCGGCAAACAACACGGTGTGGTCTCCCACAATGTCACCGCCACGGATGGTGGCAAATCCGATGGATGATGGGTCGCGCTCACCGGTCACGCCCTCACGGGCATAGACGGCGCAGTCTTTCAGATCACGCCCCAGGGCACTGGCAATAACCTCGCCCATTTTCAATGCGGTGCCCGATGGTGCATCCACCTTGTGCCGGTGGTGCGCCTCGACGATCTCGATGTCGTAGCCGGTAGACAGCGCCTTGGCCGCCATCTCCAGCAGCTTGAGTGTGACATTGACGCCAACACTCATATTGGGCGCCATAACGATAGCCATGTCTTGGGCCAGGATGGCGATTTCCGCCTTTTGTGCGTCCGAGAATCCTGTAGTACCCACAACAGCAGAAACACCCAGTTCACGGCAGACCTTGAGGTGCTGCAACGTGCCTTCGGGTCGGGTGAAATCAATCAGTGCAGCACTGCCTTGCAAGCCCTGGCGCAGGTCCGCGGTGATGACTACGCCCGTAGGCTTGCCCAACAAGGCACCCGCATCCTGACCAATGGCAGGGTTGTCGGCGATGTCCAGTGCGCCCGACAAAATGCAGTCATCAGCAATGCGGATTGCATCGATCAACATCTGTCCCATGCGCCCCGATGCCCCGGCCACGGCAATCTTGTAAGTCATGTCTGGGGTCTTTCCTGGCGCAGTCTCAAGGGCGCGCTTTTTCAAGAGGTGGGTAGTCCAGGGGCACCACCAAACCGGTGACCGCAGGAGGTGCTGCCTTGGTCGGCATGGGGTACTTCTGCAAGGCCTCCGGCGTCGCTTCCAGTACAGGTTTGGCTTGCGAGGTCGCTTGGGTCTGGAGGGTCGCTACAAATTCTGCTTCGCTGGGCAAGTCATCGGCCTCGGTGCGATCCAATGCATCGTTCTTGAAAAACAGGGACACTTTGCGGGCCTGCGGCGGTATCCCCTGGCGGTTCAAGGTGAATACATAGTCCCACCGGTCGGCATGAAACACGCTCACAAGCAAAGAAGTACCCAACACATCCCGGACCTGCGCCTTTTGCATGCCCGGTTTAACCATGGCCAATTGCTCACGGGTAACCACATTGCCCTGCACAATGTCGCTTTTATACGGGGAGACGATGCCGGCAACCCGGGTACTGACGCCATCCAGGCTGCTACAGCCGCCAAGCCCCAGCATCGCAAGGGCTAGCAGGGTTAGTCGGAGGCGGTTGCAATGAAGGTCAGACATGGGTGGTTACGCAAGCTATGATCTTAAGATTGTAGCGGTTGAGCACCGCTTGCCCTCTTGAGCAATACCGGCGGAAAGATGCCAATGACCAACATCAACGAACTGAAAAGCACCGGTCTCAAGGCCACGATTCCTCGACTGAAAATACTGGAGATCTTTCAGCGCAGTGGCCAGCGCCATCT
>CANNRR010000314.1 GCA_947508055.1 Burkholderiales bacterium | reverse complement strand
CTCGATGCGCGCCGCGGGCGTGTACGCAAAATGCCCCCGGTGCAGCACCACCCCGTCCACGCCATACCAGACACCACCGTAAAAGCGCATCGGAACAACGCAGAAGCAGGACCCCGGCGCGTTTATAAACAGGGGGTAAAAAGCCACGCCCGGGTGCGCGGCGTAATAAACCGGCGTGTCGGCCAGGTACTCCTGTGGTGGACTGTAGTCGTCATAGGGGCCATAGGTGGCATACGGCTCTGGAGCTATCACGCAACCCGCACCAAGCAGGGTAGCAACCAGTACCAATAACGCAGCTTTTATTTTCATAGTGTTCTCCGCGATCTATTCTGACTTGATGGCCAACGTTTGCCAAGAGCCAACGGCTAGGCCATTCAAGCTTGGGCTTTGCACCCGCTGTGGCCCGCCCGCATGAGAATGCGCTTGCGTTGGGCGTGCAGTGGCGGGCATGGGGCAGCGCCAGCGTGGGCTGGGTGCCGTCAGCGGGCACCCAAATTACTCCTGAATTGATAGCTGGTTGCGCATATTGCACGGGGGCCGGAGGCCGAAAACACCAAAAAGCTATCAGTTTCACGCCATCTGGAACAGCTCTTGCGGCATTTGCATGACTGCGCTGGTCGGTGCTAGCGCTGCGCTGTAGTGGCTGTCAGCACGCGGCAGCAAACGGGCAAAGTAGAACTCGGCGGTCTGGGTTTTGGCGGTGTAGAAGTCGTTCGACTCCTTGCCCGTGCCACTGGCCAGCAGCTCGGCCGCCTTGGCCGCCTGCAGCGCCCAGTAATAGGCCATCATCACAAAGCCGGAGTACATCAGGTAGTCCACGCTGGATGAACCCACCTGCTCAAGGTTCCCCCCAAACAATCCGGTAATTGACGAAGGCGAATGGCGTTGGTATTTTTCGGTGGTTGCGTATGAAGATTGGTGTGGCGAATTTATGCCTTCAACCCCGACTCAGCCGTGAGCCACTTCACCCACGCTTTCCCGGCTAACGATACGCGCCAGCACGTCTGCCATAGTGGCGCGTGCCGTGGCCATGTCAAAGTCGGTTTGCAGGCCCATCCAGAATTCTGCGCTGGTGCCAAAGTATTTAGCCAGGCGCAGGGCCGTGTCCACCGTCACAGCGCGGCGCTCGCGCACAACATCATTGATGCGCGGCGCAGGCACTTGCAGGGCCATAGCCAGCGCGTGGGCTGTCATCCCCATGGGTTGCAAAAACTCTTCGCGCAGCACCTCGCCTGGGTGTATCGGGCGCATCCCGTTAATGATGGTTTCCATGGCTCTACTCCTTCAGTGGTAATCAACAATTTCAACATCGCGGGCATCGCTGCCTGTCCAGACAAAGCAAACGCGCCACTGGTCATTGGTGCGAATGCTGTGCTGGCCTTTTCGGTCACGCTTCAAAGCCTCAAGCCGGTTGTTTGGCGGTATGCGCAAATCATCCAGCCGCGTGGCCCGGTGAAGCATTTGCAACTTGCGCTCGGCCACTGCCCGGATGTTGGCAAATCGTGCAACCGACACGCCAGCAAACAGGGCTTTTGTATCGGTGCACTTGAAACTTTGAATCATGGGCTTATTGTATAACGCGATGCGTTAAACGTCAAGCAATATAAATCAAATAAATGGCAAAAGTAACCCTACACACCTTCACGCCGCACCCAGGGCAGCAGTCCATTTTTGAATGGGTAAAAGAGAATGACACCATGCGCAACGTCGCCTGCATGGTAGACGCTACCGCAAGACCCATTTGATGACCGAACTGATCGTCAACGGCAAGAAGCGCGGCGCATTGGGGGCTGGTAAACCGACCGCTTGGTATGCCCCCAACGACAGCTATTTAACCGTTTCCAGTTCGGGCTTTGTCTGGGTAGCTTGGAGACTGGCCTACTTCCGCGCCGGCGGCACATCCGTGCAACTGCCATGCGCAATCTCCGCCGCCATGCCGATCGATTCACCCAGCGTCGGGTGGGCATGGATGGTCTTGCCGATATCCACTGCGTCAGCGCCCATCTCGATCGCCAGTGCAATCTCGCCAATCATGTCGCCCGCATGCGTGCCGACCATGCCGCCGCCCAGGATCTTGCCATGGCCATGCGCTTCCTCCGAATCGTCAAACCCGGGGGAATGTTTCTCCAACGAATGCCGCTTTCGAGTTATCGGAAGGTTGCCGTCTCCACTCTGCACAAGCTGCCCCTCACCGGTATAAAGATTGACAAGTCCTTTGTCGACGGACTTCCCCATAAACATGAAAGTCAGTCACTGACCCGCGCCATTCTGGGATTGACCAAAAACTTTGGCATGCAGAATAGCGCCAACTAAGCGACGCAGACCCGGTTGCGCCCCATGTGTTTAGCCTGGTACATCGCCGCATCAGCCTGTTTGAGGGCGAAATTGACATCCGGTGTATCGGCAGTCAGGGTGGTTACTCCCAGACTAATGGTGAAGGCCACCTGTTTGCCGTCCAGATTGGCAGGGCACGACTCCACCGCCTGACGCAAACGCTCAGCCAGGAGAGTAGCTGCATCCATCGAGGTCTCAGGCAGTAGCACTGCGAATTCCTCTCCGCCCAGTCTTCCCAGCGTATCCATGCCCCGCAATGCCGACTGAAGCACCGCAACCAGATGGCACAACACCGCGTCGCCCATGTCATGGCCAAAGGTGTCATTCACCCGCTTGAAAAAATCGATGTCCAGCATGATGAGCACTGCCGCCGAATGTGTTCTCTTCAATCGCACAAACTCCGTGCCCAGCCTTTCCATGAAGCTACGGCGATTTTCGGCACCCGTCAGTGAATCGCGGTACGCCAGGTCATGCAAAGCTTGCGCCGCCAACTCGGCTTCTTTCATTTGGCGGACTGCGGTCTGTTGGTAACGAAGCAACCCCCACGCAGACAGCAAGCCCAAGCATGCAATCAGTACAAGAGACAACATGGTGTCGCGCCACCAGGTTGCAAAAACCGCCTGATGCGCTCAAGTCCGTCCAAGCCAATGCCCTTTAGCGCACTCTCACTCTGGCCACTTTGCAGATGTCGGGTAAAGAAGTTGCTTCCTTTGGAGAAGTCTTCCGTCAGCAAACTTTCTTGCATAGGTGGCCCTGCGGCGCCACCCCAGGCGCGCCCTCGCCCGTGGCGGCTGGCTCGGTCTGCACCACGACTTGCTTGGCCGGTGCAGCCAGCGCCGTAACCGCAGCCCTGTGCGGCGAATTCGGTGCCAGCACACCAAAGTACCGGTGCCGATGGGTGCGCGGCGGTGGCACCAGGGCCGCAATGCGATCAATCAGCTCCAGCGGCGTGAGGTGCAGCTCGTCCGCCCTGGCACCGCGCTTGTCACTGCCTGGCTCACTTTCCTGTTTGGCACAGCGGTACACCAGCTCAGCACCTTCTTTGCGCAAGCGGTCCATGGCAAAGGGTGGGCGGGCGCAATAGCGCAACAGCCGCTCCAGGGCGGCGCGGTCGTGCGCTTCGATGCACACACCCGCGTCCACCGATAAGCCACTGTGCTGGTAGGCCAGCATCTCTTTGGCGTCACAACTCTCCAGCAGCCTCCGGCCCACGAAGGCGCGCTAGGGATGCGTCGGCGCAAATCTGTCTGTACCTGCGCCACAGTGCCAGCATGGGCTGGGTGCCGTCAGCGGGCACCCAAATTACTCCTGAATTGATAGCTGGTTGCGCATATTGCACGAGGGCTGGAGGCCAAATACACCTATATTCCCTCAGCCTCACGCCATCTGAAACAGCTCCTGCGGCATTTGCATGACAGCGCTGGTGGGGGCCAGCGCGGCGCTGTAGTGGGCGTCGGCGCGCGGCAGCAGACGGGCAAAGTAGAACTCGGCGGTCTGGATTTTGGCGGTGT
>CANNRR010000313.1 GCA_947508055.1 Burkholderiales bacterium | reverse complement strand
GCACCAGGAGCAATACTTTGCGCGAGGCCGTCAACGGCGTGAAACCGATGCCGGTGCTCAGTGCCACTTCCGTGGCGATGGCCCCCACAACCGCAAACCAGGCAAAGCGGGTGCGCTGCAGCACACCACTGACCAGCAGGGCAAACAGCAGCGGTGCCAGAGCGGCCTGCACCATCGGATCATCAAGCAGGCTAGACATCCGGTTGACTCCCTGGCGACTACTTGCCGGAGAGTTGGCCCATGACTTCGGCGACCAGATCGGCACCCACGTCAGCGGCAAACATGTCCCACACTGGCTTGACCTTGTCACGCATGCGCTTGCGTTCCGGTGCCGAAATGTCGTTGATCAGCAGCCCTTTTGCCGCCATGCTGGTCTCAGCGCTCCTGGCCTGGTCACGCGCCACGCCGCGCTGGAAGGATCGGGTTTCCATAGCGGCTTCGCGCAGGATCGTCTGGTCGGCTGCGGGCAGCGTGTCCCAGAATTTCTTGGACACCAGCGGCAGAAACGCGCCATAAGAGTGGCGCGTCAACGACATGTATTTCTGCACTTCGTTGAGTTTGAGCGCGGCGGTCACGGCTGAAGGCGTACCCTGGCCATCGACGGTGCGGGTTTCAAGTGCCGTGTAGAGCTCGGGTACTGCCAGCGGAACCGGGTTGGCACCCAGTGCCTTGACGGTCTCCTGCGAAATCTTGGCCTGCACGGCGCGGAACTTCAGACCCTGGAAATCTTCCCATTTCTGAATCGGTTGCTTGCTGTTGGTCGCGTTGAAGAACCCGTTTTCCCAGTAGGCAAGACCTACCAGGCCTTTCGCAGGCAACTTTTCGAGCAGTTTCTGACCGGTCGCGCCGTCGAGCACCCTTTCGGCGTCCTGTTCATTGGCGAACAGAAAAGGGAAGTCCAGAATTTCAAACTCTTTGACCATGCCGGTTAGTGTGCTGGTCTGGGGCACGGTGAACTCGATGGTGCCGCCTTGCAGTGAAGACGTAACCTGCACATCGTTGCCCAGGGAGCCGTTGTAGAAGGGCTTGATCTTGATGCGACCCTGGCTCTTTTTGTCGACCAGTTCCACGAAGCGTGCCACGCCCTGGCCCTGGTGGGTTTTATCTGACAGGGTTACAGCGAACTTGGCGCTGATCTGGGCGAAAGCTGAGGAGCCCAGCAGGGCCGCCAAAGCAAGCCCGGTAAATTTGGCAATGAGTGTGGGTTTCATGAAGCGGGTCTCCTGGTAGGGTGAGTGGGAAGCAATCGTAGGAAAAGGGTCGGTGCCGGGGTGATTACCGCCACCAGCTAGCCGGTACGGTCACGAGTGCGGGAAACAAAATCAGGGCAGCTAGCACCACCGACTCTGCCAGCAAGAAGGGCAAAACGCCCTTCACGGCCTGCGCCATACTGATTTTGCCGATCGAGCTGACCACGTTCAACACCACGCCCACCGGCGGCGTGATCATGCCGATAGAGCAGTTCATGATGAAGATGACGCCGAAGTAAATGGGGTCCACACCTGCCTGTATGGCAATGGGCAGGAACACAGGTGTGAAGATCAGCACGATGGGAATGAAATCCAGCACCATGCCCGCCAGAAAGACGACCACCATCATCGCCGTGACCAGTAGCAGCTGATTGCCGGCAAACACCTGCATCCACTCGCCTACCTGGCCTGGAATGTCGGCGATAGTGATCATGTAGGAGGCCACCATCGCCATGGCCGCCAGCAGCAGCACGACAGCGGTGGTGCGTGCGGTGATCAGCAAACTCTCGTAGACATCGGCAGGGCTGAGCTCACGGTAGATCACCAGGCCCACAAACATGGCATACATGGCGGCCACCACGGCTGCTTCAGTGGGTGTGAAGATGCCGAATTTCAAACCGCCAATGATGATGACCGGCAGCAGCAGGGCCCAGAAGCCCTTGCCCAACAGCGCAAGGCGTTCATTCCAGGGTAGCTTGGGTGCGAGCTGCGTGTCCTCGCGGCGCGACACCAGCCACCAGGCCACCACGAGCGACAGCCCCATCATCACACCGGGCACCATACCGGCGAAAAACAGCTTGGTGACCGAGACATTGGCCACCACCCCAAACAGCAGGAAGCCGATCGACGGCGGAATGACGGGCGCGATGATGCCGCCCGCAGCCATCAGCCCGCAGGCACGGCCCACGTCGTAGCCGGCGGCACGCATCATGGGCACCAAAATAGCCGCCAGTGCCGCCGTATCGGCCACCGCCGAACCCGACAGGCTGGCCAGCAACACCGCAGCAATGATGGCGACATAACCCAAGCCACCCCGCAAGTGCCCAACGAACGCGCCAGCCATGTCCACAATGCGTTTGGACAGGCCACCGGCATTCATGAACTCGCCCGCCAGAATAAAGAACGGCACCGCCATCAGCACAAAATTGTCGGCACCGCCAAGGGTGTTTTGAACCACGATCTGCGGGTCAAACTGGCCTAGCTGCAACATGATGGCAATGCCCGAGAACAACAGCGCAAAGGCAATTGGCATGCCCATCACAATGGTCCCGAGTAAGGTGCCCAAAAAGATCAGGGCGCTCACTGTTGCGATCCGTTTTTCTGGTGCGTGGCCACGTGCTGCATTTCGGCCTCGATGCGCTCGCCCAGGTTGAGCGTCATGCTCAGTTCTGCCGGGGTGTGGGGTTGCGTCAAAACGTCCCAGATGTTGAAGGCGATGCTAATGCCCATGCCCACACCAAAGACGATGGCCGAGCCGTGCAACCAGGCGTAGGAGATGCCCAATACCGGATAGCTGTTGTCCAGGTTGATGCGGGTCTGCTGCCAGCCACCGATGACAAAGATGACGCAGGCACCCAGCATCAGCGTTCCGGTGAAGGCGATGGCGGCCTTCTTCCACTTCGCGGGCAGGCTTTTGACCAGGGTGTCAAAGCCGATGTGCGCGTGCTGGCGCGACGCCAGAATGGCTCCGAGCAGCACCAGCCACACAAATAGCAACCGCGCCAGTTCTTCGGAAACCGCAATGCCCGAGTTAAAACCGTAACGCAGCACCACGTTACCAAACACCAGCAGTGCCATCAGGGACAGGCAGGCCACAATGGAGAGTTCCAGCCCGCGGGTGACCACACGGGTCAGTTGGATGAACATGCAACAGTGCGCGTGCTATGGTCGATCAGGCGCCTGCAAAGCCCGTTCCATCGTGCATCCAGGCGGCGTGCTTGGGGGCTTTTTTGGTTTGCTCCCACTCGTTGAGCATCTCCCATTTCACATCGTCCAGGGCCTTTGCCATTGCCGCTGTGGCGGTGTTGCAGGCCAGCTCCAGGCGGTGGCCGCTGGGGTCAAAGAAATAGATGGATTTGAAGATGGTGTGGTCAGTGACGCCGACGACGTCAATTCCAGCAGCTTCGAGGCGGGTCTTGGCGGCCATCAGTTCGTCCATGCTGCCCACTTCAAATGCCAGGTGTTGCGTCCAGGCCGGAGTATTGTGGTCGCGGTCCATGGCCGGGCTGTTGGGCAGCTCAAAGAAGGCCAGGATGTTGCCAGCGCCGGCGTCGATGAAGACGTGCATGTAGGGGTCGGGCGCCTTGGTGGAGGGTACTTCGTTCTCCGCAATGGCCAGCACAAAGTTCATGTCCAGATGCTTGGCATACCACTGCACCGTTTCTTTGGCGTTGATGCAGCGGTAGGCGACGTGGTGGATTTTCTTGATCAGCATGGTGTTCCTGGCAATCGGTGGGTGGTTGGGTCGGTGGGTCGGCTGGTGTGTGGGTGCCATTAGATGGGAGTTTGATCTATCATTCAAACAGATTTTTATGATGAATTTATTCGAATAGCAGATGAATATCACTTTGCGTCAACTCCGCGCCTTTGTCGCGTT
>CANNRR010000312.1 GCA_947508055.1 Burkholderiales bacterium | reverse complement strand
GCGAGCCTTCAGTTGTCATGGAACAAACTCCACAGTTCGCTCAGAAGTGTCATCATTTCACACTCAAGGCGCTCATGGCTTCCGAGCATAAGTCTTGCCTTGCTGTTCAGAATACACCGAGTGAGCGGCGGGTGTCAATTTGTCGAATCGCAAGCGGTTCGCAGGCGTTGTTTGCCGACCAATGTATCAGCGCCGTTTTGTTGACCAAAAAGAGGCTACGGACTGGGGTGGCCAATGGAACAGATTGCCCCAAAGCCGACACCGACACGGCATGTTTCTGTAAGCAGGCCCTGCCGAAGGAAGATTGAGAGACACCATAAAGACATGTGGCGCTTTTGGGCGCTGGCTTGCTCCGTAAGCACCTCAAGCCGCTTGCGGCTTTGCAATCGGTGCCTCTTTAATGGGTAAATTGATCAGCGCTGCCATGCCGGACAGTGCAATGTCTGCCCACCACATCCACTGGTAGTTGCCTTGGGATTCAAAGGCCAGGCCTCCCAGATAAGCGCCTAGAAAGCCACCTATCTGGTGAGAGAGCAAGGTCAGGCCAAACAGCGTCGCCAAATAGCGCACGCCAAAGAGCTTGCCCACGATGGCCGCTGTGGGTGGCACAGTAGCCAACCAGGTGAAGCCCAGACCCACGGCAAAAACATAGAAGGTCCACTGGGATTTAGGCGCTGCCAAATACAAGGCAATGAGCACAGCCCGTGAGCCATACATGACGGCCAACACATATTTGCTTCGGTAAACATTGACACACGACCCGGCGTACAAACTACCCAAAATGTTGGCCAACCCGATGATGGCCAACGACCAACTGGCCACAACAGGCGTGAGGCCACATAGGCCCACTTCAGTGGGTAAGTGTGTTACGAGAAAGGCTATGTGAAAGCCGCAGGTAAAGAACCCCAAATGAAGCAGCAAATAGCTTGGGTTTTGCATGGCATCGTGCACAGCCTTCTTCAGACCACCCTCAGGATCGGGGGCTTTCGCAGGTGCGTGTGTATCGCTGGTTAAGCGATTCAGCAGTGGAATGGCGAGCAAAGTGAGTGCAGCCATCGACCACATAGAACCCATCCAGCCTAGCCACTGAATGAGTTTCTGAATGATCGGGGCAAATACAAACTGACCAAAGGAGCCGCCAGCGTTGATGATGCCGGAAGCCATGCCACGTGATTCGGCTGGCATGCGCTGGGCGGCGGCGCCTAGCAATACAGAAAAACTGCAAGCGCCTGCGCCAATGGCGGTCAAGACACCCAATGTCAAGGTGAGCCCCAGGCCGCTGTTCACAAATGGAGTCAGGGCAGAGCCAACCACCAATATCAACAGGCCATAAAGCAACACAGGACGGGGCCCGTATTTGTCAGCAAATGCTCCTGCAATAGGCTGAATGGCTCCCCACACAAATTGACCAACTGCCATGGCCAGGCTGATGGTCACAATGCCCAGGCCCGTGCTGGTATTTAGGGGGCCAACATACAAGCCGATGGACTGCCGCGCTCCCATCGTGATCATAAGAATGGACGCAGCCATCAGTGTGGTGATCCAAACGCCGCGGTGATTCATGCTTGGAAACAAGGACATAAGCTGCGCTACAAACTCGCTAAAAAAAGCAAGCGGCCATCTTAGTCGAAATGGTGTTTCTGTTGCCAAAGTGTCATGAAAAGTTGACTTCAAAGTCGCGGGACTGGCTTCCCTTGCCGTTGTTCCCAATCTGACCTCAGGATGGAAAGCACCACATCGTCCAAATAGACACCACCAACGAAAACAAGGCCGCGCAGAACGCCCTCGCGGATCAGTCCACACTTTTCCGCCAGCCGGATGGACGCAAGGTTCTGAGTCGCGGTACTACACTCGATGCGATTGATCGGAAAACTCTTGAACAGGTAGTCAATAAGCGCCGTGACCGCCTCTGTTGCGTATCCTCGGTTTCGATTTTCTGGATCGTGAATAGTCCACCCGATTTCACGCGCAGTTGAGTAACGCTTGGCTTTAAAGTGGACCACATCCCCGATCACAGTCTCAAATTCATTGCAGATCAGAAGCAACTCATGCTCATCTGATGAAAATCCGTTGTCTTGAAAGCGTTTTTGAATAGCTTGCGGGCTTGTGATTCTGGATGGATTGAATTCACCGCGTGCAACGGGATCTCCAGACACCTTGGTCAATATCGGCAAATCGGGTTCGGTAACATGCCGCAGGGTTATACGCAGATTCTTGATCATCAGGGGTTCCAATGCGCAGTGGGGTTGAATCTTATCGTAGCGTTCAAGCAGCGGGTATCGCCGCCGGTCAGGCGGTGCTGCTGATCGGTGAGGACGCAGCCTTGGAGGCACAGTTGGCAAAGGCCGTGGAGGCAGAAGGTTTGCGACTGGTGGTGGCGGCAAGCGCGACCGAAGCAAAGGACTGCCTGCAAAAGGACGAGAACATCGTTTTCATCGTGGGCGATCTTGACGATGGCATGACGCTGCAGCAGGCGATAGACGCCACGCAGAGCAATCGTCAACACATCAGCTGGTCTCGTCTACCTGGGCTCCTGCTGGTGCCACCCGGGCTGGTGGCCCATGAGGAGCAACTGCGGGCCAGTGGCGTGCTCGCCGACATGCTACCCAAGCCCGTGGACGCCGATATGCTTAGGCTGCGCATCCGCCGTGCACAGGCACGCTAGCGTAATCGACGTGGGAGTCGAGCGACAGCGATCTGGAAGCAGGCAAGCTCACAGTCGGCTAACCGTGGTCTACGATGGTGACAAGACATGGCGTGTTGTCGGATACTTTGTCAGGTGACGACGCGGCCTAACGACGCCGATACACTTCGTGCACATTCCCAATCCGTCCAGAGGAATAGAGCGATGAGGATTGATTTCGGGTCCGCTAAGTTGCAGTGGTTTGTCTGCGGGCTATTGCTTTGCGCCTGCGGGGGTGGCGGCAGTACGCCTGCGTCCTCAGGTCTGGGCGCAGCGGCAGATCCAACTACGCAGGAATTGCAGTGTCAAAGTGCCGGATGGGCGCGCGAGGTAGTGACGGCGGCCGGTCTGCAGCGCCTTGTGTTGTGGAAGGCACCAGCAGCGTGGACCCGCGGTGCGCTGCTCATCATGCATGGAGGCGGCGGTTCGCACACTAACTTTTGTGTAGCCAACGTTGCAGCCATCGCAGCGCAGGTGCGCTTCACGGAAATGGCGCTGACGCAGGGTTTCGCGGTCTTCCTGATCGACTCTTCGGACCAGGTTCGTGACAACGACGGACGCATCTGCGGCAAGGTCTGGGATGACGAAGTAAGGGCCCGTACCAACCTCGATCTGCCCTTCATTGAGGAACTCCTGCGGCGGGTCATCCCTGCAAAGCGACCGTCGGGTGGTCGCAGCGAGGTCTTTTTGACAGGTCACTCATCGGGCGGATACATGACAGTGCGTGTAGCCAGCCGCTTTCCCGAACTCGTCACAGCCTTCGCTCCGGTCTCAAGTGGAGATCCCTACGGATGGTTTCGCGATTGCACGCGGCTACCCGGAGATCGCGTCAATGTCGCCGGAGCAGGCTTCGATAACGAAACTCGGCGCCAGATTGTCGAACCGGGTGCCTGTGAAGCCAGTAGCTATCCCAATGAAAAGACATGGGACGGCGCACCGAGCGCAACAAAGCCAACATTTCGCCAGTTTCACCACGCGCAGGATGGCGTCAACGATCGCTCCTGTGTCGCAAAAGTGCGTGCTCAATTGCTCGCTCGCGGGTACCCGGAAGAGGTGCCGTTCATGCTCGACGGAGGCTCCCGCAACGTCGACGCGCATTCGTGGCTTGATGAGTACAGTGCACCGTTGCTCGCGTTTTTCGCGTCGCGCATGCGCTGATACGATCAATC
>CANNRR010000311.1 GCA_947508055.1 Burkholderiales bacterium | reverse complement strand
GACGCACTTGAGCCAGTCTTTGCACAGATCAAGCAATGTGAAGAGGGGCGAGACGTAATGACTTTGCTCAAGGGACCGGTATGCCATGGTGGGTTTAAGCGTTTGAATTGATCGGTTGCGCCATGAATATCGCCTTCCGCACCGACGCAACTCGCCACATCGGTACCGGGCATTTCATGCGTTGCCTCACCTTGGCAGAAGAACTGCAAAGGCAGGGTGCACAGATACGTTTTATTAGTCGAAATCTGCCGCCGCATCTGCTCAGCATGCTGGACGAAAAAGGGATGGAGCACGTGCCGTTGACGCTGGAAGCGGCGCAAGAACCAAGTGATGAACTGGCGCACTCTGCCTGGCTTGGTTGCAGCCAGGCCCAGGATGCGCGAGTAAGCACGCAGGCGCTTTCGGATCGCTCGTGGGATTGGGTCGTCGTCGATCACTACGCTTTGGATGTGCGTTGGGAGAGTGTGGTTCGTGCAAGCACCAAGAGGATCATGGTTATCGATGACCTTGCAGACCGCCGCCACGATTGCGATGTGTTGCTGGACCAGAATTTCTATCTGGATATGCAAACACGCTACAGCGGGAAAGTCCCGGCGCATTGCCAGTTGTTATTAGGTCCGCGCTACGCTGTGCTGCGAGAAGAATTCAGGAAACTGCGTGAGCAGGTCAAGCCTCGCTCAGGTGAAGTAAAAAGAATATTGGTATTCTTTGGCGGTGTCGATGCAGGCAACTACACAAGCCTGGCGATAGAAGCATTGGCCGCGATCGAAAGTGTGCCGCATGTCGATATGGTGATTGGTGCGCAGCATCCCTACCGTGAGCAGATACAGCAAGCTTGTATTGCACATGGCTATGTGTGCCATGTGCAGACAACCCGTATGGCGGAATTAATGGCTGAGGCTGATTTGGCAATTGGCGCAGGGGGCACGTCCACGTGGGAGCGTTGTTGTTTAGGCCTTCCGGCAATCAGTTTGTGCATGGCCGAAAACCAGCGCAACCAGATTGTCGATGCCGCAGAGGCGGGGCTGCTGTACGGCCCAACAAGCGGCCAGAGTTTGGTGGCCATCATCCGTCAGCACACTAATTGTTTGCTGGAAAACCCGGCACTGCTGCGATTGATATCTAGAACAGCGATGCACGCAGTAGATGGCAAAGGTATCACGCGAGTGGTCAGTTCAATGGCACTTGGCGGTATCGACATCAGGCGGGTCACTGTGCACGATTTACCACAAATCTTCGCCTGGCGCAACCATCCAGACATTCGAGCCGTGTCCAGAAATATGGCATTGATCGATTGGGAAGACCACGAAAGGTGGTTTGCTGGCGTCACGACTGACAAAGGCTGTGCGTTGTTGATAGGTGCAATTGACAATCAACCGATGGGTGTCGTGCGCTTTGACAAAGTGGGCGATGTTGCCGAAGTATCTATTTATCTTGTACCCGACGGTGGATTTTTGGGCCAAGGCCGACATCTGTTGGCGTGTGCAGAACTTTGGCTGACAGCGAACCGACCCGATATCAAAAGCGTTCGTGCAGTGGTTCTAAGCGGCAACGTCGCATCAAGAAAGTTATTCCTTGGCTCGAATTACCGTGTTCATTCGACCTTTTATCAAAAATACCTTTGAGTTGAAAGATGGCCAAAGAACTAAGAATTGCCGACCGATTTATCGGGCGTAACCACCCGCCTTTCATCATCGCCGAAATGTCTGGTAACCATAACCAGTCATTGACAAGGGCTCTTGAGATTGTTGAATCCGCTGCCAGGACTGGCGTGCATGCGTTGAAACTTCAAACCTACACGCCCGACACCATGACGCTGGATCTGGATGAGCGCGAATTCCATATCAGCGACCCCAAAAGCCTGTGGACGGGTACATCGCTTTACAAACTATACGGTCAGGCCTACACGCCGTGGGAGTGGCATAAGCCGATTTTCGATCGAGCGCGCGAGCTAGGCATCATCGCTTTCAGCACCCCTTTTGATGATACGGCAGTCGATTTATTAGAAAGTCTAGATGTACCGTGCTACAAAATCGCCTCATTTGAGAACACCGACCTGCCCTTAATCCGCCGTGTTGCCGCCACCGGCAAACCGATGATCATCTCAACCGGCATGGCCAGCATTGCCGAGTTAGATGACACCGTACGCGCCGCCCGCGAGGCGGGTTGCAAAGACCTAATACTGCTCAAATGCACCAGCACCTACCCAGCCACGGCCAGCAATACCAATATTCTGACAATTCCGCACCTGCGTGATTTATTCGGTTGCGAAGTCGGCTTATCTGATCACACTATGGGTGTAGGTGTATCGGTTGCCAGCGTAGCGCTAGGTGCAACAGTCATCGAAAAACACTTCACCCTCAACCGTGCGGATGGCGGCGTGGATAGCACCTTTTCGATGGAACCTGCCGAGATGGCACAGTTGGTGGTTGAAACTGAACGCGCCTGGCAGGCGCTGGGGCAAGTCAGTTATGGTGCAGCCGAGGTGGAGAAGAAGTCGATCGTGTTTCGGCGTTCGCTATATGTGGTGAAGGATTTGACGGCCGGGGATGTGCTGACGAAAGACAATGTGCGGGCAATTAGGCCGGGCCTGGGGCTACCACCGAAGTATTTAGAGATGGTGTTGGGCAAGCGGGTGTCGCGGGATGTTGGGCGTGGAACTGGTTTGCAGTGGGATTTCCTCGCCTGAGACAAGACAACGAGTCGGCAAATCTTTCAAAGCCAATGCATAGCTTAAGACCGAAGGTCTCCATCATCACGCCCACACTGAACCGCGAGGCGATGTTGCCCGCGATTCACCAGTGCGTGCTTGGTCAAACCGTGACCGACTGGGAGTGGATTGTGGTGGACGACTCGCCGCAGCCTAGCGCATTCCTGTCTGCGCAGTTGGACCCTCGTATCCGCTATTTGCATGTAGGGCAGGGCATGACGGTGGGTGAAAAGCGCAACCTGGCGAACCGCTGCGCGCTAGCGGATACCGTCGCGCATTTTGATGATGACGACTATTACAGCCCCGGGTATCTGGATTACATGTTGGCGGCGCTGGACGAGAGCGGCGCGGATATGGCCAAGCTCAGCGCCTTTTTCATCTACAGCCCGGTGTACCAGAAGTTTGCGTATTGGGACTTGCTGGAGAAAACCGGCGTGCATTTCATCTGGTCTGATCAGCCAGTGCAGATGGTACAGATGGGTGCTGGCGAATCAATTTTCCAGGACAATCATCTGGGCTACGGGTTTTCCTACGTTTACCGCAAGAAGGTCTGGCAGGCGAACCCCTTTGCGGCGGTTTCGTTCAATGAAGACACTCCCTTTTTGAAGCAATCTATGGCGCAGGGCTTTCAGCTGGAATTGCGGGCTGATAGCGCCGGACTCTCTGTTCACTTCTTGCACAACACCAACACTTCGGTGTGTTTTCCCCAATACGTCATTCCCTTCGTGCTGGTCCAAAGTCTGTTCCCGCACCTGCCTAACCTGGCAGCATCACACCATGACTGAACGACTCACTCTATGCCTCATCGTCAAGGACGAGGCCGATATGTTGCCCGACTTTCTGGCCAGCGTGAGTGGTTTGTGGGATGAGCTGATCGCCGTAGACACCGGCTCGCGTGACGCCACAGCAGAGTTGCTGCGTCAAGCCGGCGCCAAGGTTCTGCACCATCCGTGGACGCATGACTTTGCAGTGGCGCGCAATCATTCGCTCGACGCTGCCAGCGGCGACTGGATTCTGGTGCTGGACGCCGACGAACGCTGTTCGCCTGAGTTTGTGACCGAGGCTCGTGCGCTACTGTGCCGGGCCGACGTGGGCGCCGCAACCGTGCAGATGCGCAACGTGCGCGAGGACGGTCATGTGCATGAAGCCCGGCTGCTGCGGATGTTTCGCCGGAG
>CANNRR010000310.1 GCA_947508055.1 Burkholderiales bacterium | reverse complement strand
TGCATGACGATGCGCTCACGCATGGGTGAACGGGCTACTCGCTGCTCCAGTTGAGTCAGGTAAATATCCTGCCCGGCCGGGGGGCTGCCGATAAAGACAAGGGAAAAGTCATGAAAGCCCCGATCGTGCAGTTGGTCCACAGCGTCCATAAGCATCTGGTGGCCCTTCAATCGATTGATGCGTCCCACCAATCCGATCGCAAGGCGGGCGCCGGCAGGGCGAAATTTGCCATGCAGTTGCGTGGTGGCAGCTGCATTGCAGGGAGAGGGCATGTGTACACCGTTCCAGATTACTTGCATCTTTCCGGCGAGGGAAGGCTGAACGTTGAGCAGCCATTGGCTCGTCGCGTTGGAGGTGCACACTACACGGTCAGCCATGGCGTTAACGAGTCGCGGCAACGCCCAGGTTGCGAACCACGGATGCTCGACGATCTCATGCACATGCCACAGGTGGGGGATACGCCTGCGGTGAGCCCATATTGCACCGCCAATCACGGCGATGGTATTGGAGTGCACCATATCCACACGTCGACTGGCGAACAGGTGATCGTAATTGGACAATGCTGTCAGCATTTCGCGCGCCAAATTGAACAACCCGCCGAGGCTAAGCCTCGCACGGGATAGTTTGAGTATCGGCAATGTGTGAAACTCAATTTTGCGTGCCGTAAATTCCTCGGTCAGTGGGCCCGTGTCGGGAAGGAGCACAACGGCTTCACCGCCTGCCTTCTGCACACTGGCAACCAAATCGAGCAAGATTCGGTCAGAGCCATAGAGATCCGAGGACTGATGGAAGAAGGCAATCAACTTGCCTTCAAGTGTTACGTGTTGCGTATTCACGGCGGGGGCGTGGGATTCATAGAATGAGGACGCCCTTCCAAGTCATCCAAGCCATACCGCCCTCCCAGATTGACTGCCTCATATTCGATGTAGTGTGGCGCTTCGTCGACTGCGTAACGGTAGCGAATGCGTTGCGGGTGATAACCACCGCTCAGTAAGCGTTCAATGCGGCGCCCGGCCAGCACGAGTTGACGCATTGCCCCCATGCGGAAGGCGCCATTCGACTGGCGAATTGCCTCGACTTCCATTGCCATTTGCGGATGCGTACTGAGGTTGGTGCCGTCGATGCCAAAGATTGCGAGGTAATCTGGTAAGCGCTTGATCACCTTACCTGCTGCCGCCAGGCGCAGGATCAAATCCATGTCAGCACAATAGCGATAGCTACTGTCCAGGGTGAGAAGACCCTGGTCACGCAAACTGCGCCGAAAAAAGAGCGTACATGAAGCGGTGTTGATAAAGCTGTTTGTGGCATAAATACGCCGGAATGGAATTTCTCGGCGCAGCGCGACGGGTCGACCTTGCAGGTCTGCCACGATGTAGTCGCCGAACACCACGTCCACCTCAGGGTGTGCATCGAAAAATGCCTGCACTTTGGTCAGCGTGCCCGGCAGGTACTGTTCATCTGAATTTAGCCAGGAAAGAATTTCGCCCTGGGAGCGGGCCCAGGCGCGGTTGATGGCATCGTACATGCCACCATCCTTCTCGCTCACAGCCAGCAGGCCAGACTGCTCAGACAACCATGCTGGTGTCCCGTCCGAAGACTGAGCATCCTGCACCAGGTGTTCCAGCGTGACACCACTCTGCCCACGTACTGAACCGATGCAGCGCTTCAGTTTGTCTAGCGAATTGAGCGTTGGTGTTGCGATGGAAAAACCGATGTTCGACATGTTGCCTATTCCTTTTTTGGCAATCCCGCCCGCGATCGACTCTTGATCGAGTGATGCGGGGACAGAAAACTGGGCGGTCTCAAACTGCGATGGGGATGGGCGCACGTTAAAGGATGCGAGTCCGACCGAACTGGCGTCATCGCGCTCTCCAGACCTGCAGCCCGGTGTAGAGCCGGCTCCATGGCCATAGGGCGCGCGTCTGCATCCAACCGATTTCGCGCAGCGGAGCCAGCCATATTGACGTCAGGTATCCGGAAAGAAAATATGAAACGACCGTTGCGATTGCGGCGCCCAAGGCGCCCATGCTTGGAATGAGGGCCAAGTTCATCGCTATGTTGACTATGAGACCAATTCCAGTCACGATTGGCGCATACCGTTGTAGTGCAACGGCAGCCAGCCAGCGATGGCGAGCGGTGTTCATGGCAATGGCGACGCAGCTCCAGGCATGCAGGTAAAAAATTTGCACCGATGGCGCATAGTGCTCACCGAAAACGACGTTAATCACGGGGGCAGCCAAGGCCAAAGCGACCAGCGTAGCAACCAGCGATCCGCCAACTGCCAGGTCGAACAGCATTTGCCCGTGCTTGGAATCCATCTGTTCGGAATCAAGGAAGCGTCTAGCCAGGGCAGGGTAGGCCGAATCGATGAGCACGACCGGGACCACGTAGAGTACCTCTGAAAGCTTTTGCGCCAGACTGTAGATGCCGGTCTCGGCGTTGGTCGACAAATAGCCCAGCATGACAACATCTACTTTCATAAATAGAAGTGTCGCAACAGAGCTCCATAGATATGGCGCGCTGTCGCGCAGCAAAGGCACGATGAGTTGTCGATTGACCGAAAGTGCATCTTGTTGTGAACCTCTTGCGAACCAGCGATACGCGAGGACCAGTCCCAAGCCAGCCAAGGCGGATTCGAGAACTACCGTCCAAGCCAATGCAACCACCCCCAAGCCCAAGAGCAGGCAGGCAATCTTCGCGCAAGTACTGAGCAGCGTTGCAGCGGTACGCGCCAATGCTGGCTCGACTGCGCTGGTCTTTGCTTTGAACCAGCAATCCAGCAAGCTCGGGATATAGCCGATGATGCACAGCCCCACTACCAGCGTCACATTCAAGGACAGGGCGTCATCGCTCTTTATCAGAAGGGCAAGGAGCACTGCTACACCAAGTATGGCGATGCTGAAAACACCACGAATGAGCAGTGACGTACCCATCAGCGCGCCGGGCTGTCGTGTCTGCGTGAGACGCAGGATGAGCGGTGTTTCCATACCCAGCGCAGCGATGGACAGCAAGATGGCCATGAAGGCAGAAGCAAAGTTGAGAATGCCGAATTGGCCCGGTCCCAACTCCCGTGCAATCCAGAACGAGACGGCGGCGACCATCGTCAATCGAACCAGATTTTCCAAGAGTAGGACCACACTGCTGGTTGCGACTTGACGTGCCCCGATTCTCATCGTGCGCCTTCGATTGAATCAGGTGTCTGGATGACACTCAATGTGGCAGTGATACGAGTGGCTTTCTTCATTGTTTGGAGAGGAGGCGTGCAGCGCCCAAAATTGAAGGTCTGTCGGCTTCCTGCACCGCGTTTGCCAGATCGCTGGCGAACTTCTCTTGAATGACAAATGCGGTGGTTGAATCTGTATCGATACTGGACACACGGAACAGCAAGCCGTCTGCAATTTGCCCCTGTACGCCATAAAACAGCCTCGCAAAACCGAGCTCAATATTGCCGCGCACAATTCTGTCGCCAACACGAATCCAGTAGGTTACTGGCTCATTGCGCGAACCCAGGCGCGTTTGCATGCGCATAGCGGGGACTTTTATGTCGCCGATCTGGAGCAACACTTTTTCCTTGCTCAAGAGCTGGAACCCTTGCGCCACGTAGCAAACTTCGGGGCGGTGAACGCCCAGGTCGCGTGATTGGTCACCCCCATAGGCAACAGACAGCATGACACGGTATCCGGCTGGATTGATGAATGTCTTTGACAGAGTCTGACTGTAAAGTTCATTCAGCATCTGCTGTTCTTGGGGATTTACTATTTGCTGCGTGCTATGTTTGATCTCGCGCCAATTCCCAAATGACGTTGGGATAACATTTTCAAGAGTGACCGCCGGCTTTTGATCGGCAAGTCGGTGTGTCGGCTTGATTACTAGTGTCAGCCCGGCCGAGGCCAGCATGAAC
>CANNRR010000309.1 GCA_947508055.1 Burkholderiales bacterium | reverse complement strand
GCACACTCAACCGGCATCGTTTTGAACTGCAGCATGGGCAGCATCGCAATGCGAGGCTTGCGCAGGACTGGGTCGAGTACGGCGAGACCAGCTTCTTCTTCGAAGTAATCGACATGGTCAAACCTAGCGAAGATCCAGCGTTCAATGCCGCACAGGAATTGGAAATGCTGGTTAGCCTGTGGCGCCAGGAAATCCCTTGCCTCGGCGAACTCGGCTACGACGAACCGAGGAGAAATCCTCGATGAACACGAGTCTCGACTTCTGTTTGGCGCTACACCTTGCCCACGCCAGCCTGCAACTCAAGCTTGACGACGAATTGGGTATACACCATGGCATCAGTTTCAACGACTTTGCGCTGCTGAATTTGCTAGCGCAAGCGGACGGTTGTCGGGTCAGCATTCCGGAACTCGTGCGTCCGATGGGTCAGCCTCAATCGGCTGTGCTGCGTCAGTTGATCTTGCTCGAGAAGATAGGACTCGTGGTGCGCGAGGGTGCGAATGGAGATCGTCAGGCTGTGCTTCGCCCAGCCGGGCGCGCGCTGGTGAACGCCGCGCGCGAGACCGCCGATAGCATTTGCACTGAAGCCGTCGAATCAATCGCCCCCGCAGTGGTTGCAACGGTGTCCGCAGCACTGGCCACGCTTGCATGCAGGCCAGCCTTAGAACTCTCATGAGCAACGCTATAGCGCCGATTTTTTTGGTGCGTGGCCACTTGCACAGTCTGGCGGTTCATCCGTCGTTCTGTAGTGAATCCGGCCAACCGAAATATCGGAAAGCTCCCAAAAAGCGCGCGACACAAGAACATTTAAGGACCACACGCCATGCCCAAGATTAAAGCGAACGGAATTGAAATTGAATACGATTGTTTTGGCAATAACGAGGCGGAAGTTGTTCTGCTGATTTCCGGTCTGGGTACGCAGATGATTCGCTGGAGCGAAACGTTTTGCCAGACATTGGCAGAACAGGGCTACCGCGTGATTCGCTATGACAATCGCGACGCTGGCCTTTCAACCCACTTCCATGGCGCGTCGATGCCAGATCTCGCTGCAATTGCCGACGCGGTCTCCCGCGGCGAAACGCCCAATGCGCCTTATACGCTCTTCGATATGGCGAACGACGCTGTAGGACTTCTCGATGCGTTGATGATCAAGAGAGCGCACGTGGTTGGGAGATCAATGGGCGGCATGATTGCACAACTGTTGGCCAGTGAGCATGCTGAACGCGTTCTATCTCTAGTTTCCATTATGTCGAGTACCGGCAATCGTGATCTGCCGCAGACCAGCCCTGCAGTGATGGCGGTGATGACATCGCCCGCGCCACATCCTTTGAAAGACGAGCAGGGTTACCTCGCGCATTGCGTTGCCTTTTCTCAAGTGATTGCCGGGCGAGGCTATCCGTTTGACGAATCGGCTCAACGAGAGCAAGCCTTAGCCGAAGTCAAACGCGCATACAACCCAAGCGGGTTTTGGCGGCATATCGCCGCCATCGCAGCAACCGGTGACTTAAGATCACGACTAGCCAACATAAGTGCTCCGACGCTTGTGCTACATGGGTCAGACGACCCACTAGTTTCCCCGGAAGCCGGAAAGGACACGGCGGCCAATATTAAAGGAGCCAAACTACTCATCGTCGAGGGAATGGGCCACGATTTTCCACCATCGCTGTTTGGGTTTGTGGCCGGAGTCATCGCAGATAACACACACCGCACGCGCCAGACCCTTTGCCGGCATAGTGGTCCTGACGGCGCGGTGTGCTAAGACCGTCAGAAGATGCTGGCACGCTGAGAAAACCGGGGAATCTGAAATTTTCGTGGGTTTGGGCGTACAACCCCGTCAGGGTGCAAAAGCGCAAATTTCCAGAACAACTCCACGAAGCCATCGATGCGCCGGATCTGCGTGAAACCGGGGATGCCAAAGAAGCGATACGGTGAACTCGGGGGTCGCAAATGGAAGCGTGAAAGTATGCATTCCTGCTCGTAAATTTCCCGTATGGCGTTCAGGAACGCTTGCAATTAAATCCGACGCACGGGCCATCGCCACCGCAGTCGAAAATCCACCGACGGTGGTGGCAATCTCTCTTTCCAGACCGAGCGCGCTCATGGCTTCATCAATTGGGCCCATTTCGAGACCCTGGCGCGAGATACCAATGTGCCGACCGGTCGCATACCTGGCAGGACTTAGCTCTCCGTCAATTAGCGAGTGTCCCATTCGCACCACGCCGACAAAACGATCTCGAAAAAGGGCCTGCGTACGCAGTTCCGGACCCATCGTGTTCGCTATGACACCAGTCTCCAGATCGACGGACCCTTCACGCAAAGGTGCGCTGTCTTTGTCTAGTTTTTGCACAAAGCGCAGTCGTACGCCAGGAGCCTCTAAGCTTGTGCGAGCAATGAGGTCAGGTCCGAAATTTTCTGCAAAACCCTCGCTGGTTCGCAATGTGAATGTTCGGAGCAGATGCTGGAGGTCAGGGATTTCTGCAGGGCGTAACACTGACTGGGCGTCTTGCACCAACTGACTGACTCTCGCGCGAAGTTCAAGCGCTCTAGGCGTTGGAACGAGACCCCGACCGGCCCGCACTAGTAGCGGATCTCCCGTTGTCTCGCGCAACCTCGCAAGCGCCCGGCTCATAGCGGATGGGCTAAGGCGCAATCGCCTTGCGGCACGCGTCACATTGACCTCGGAGAGCAGCACATCCAGGGTCACGAGCAGATTGAGATCGGGTGCGGACACATGTATAGCGTTGAGCGCAAAGATAAAGTGCAAATTGTGCGCCTTCCGCAAATGTCCACAAATACCTACGCTTCATACATCCCCTACTTAAGGGCAAAGAAGAAGGAGTCCAGGTGAAATCATTCGTTGAAGAATCAGAACAAATAGTCCCCGCACGGGGAGAAACGCCGTCGGTTCGTTGGGCGCTTATCAGTTTATCGCTGTCCATGCTGTTGTCCTCACTTGGCACCAGCATTGCCAACGTCGGCCTGCCAACCTTGGCGCAGGCATTTAATGCCCCATTTCAACAAGTTCAGTGGGTAGTGCTTGCCTACCTGCTCGCCATCACCACGCTCATCGTCAGCGTAGGGCGCCTTGGTGACATCATCGGCCGGCGTCGTTTGATGTTGGGCGGGATCACCCTGTTTACGCTGGCCTCCGCCCTTTGCAGCATCGCGCCCACTCTATGGCTGTTGATTGCCGCGCGAGTGATACAAGGCTTGGGTGCTGCCATCATGATGGTTCTCACTATGGCGATGGTAGGTGAGGCAGTTCCCAAGGAACAGACAGGTAGCGCCATGGGACTGCTCGGAACAATGTCAGCGGTTGGCACCGCACTCGGCCCCACGCTCGGTGGTGTACTGATTGGTTTGTTCGGTTGGCCCGCCCTATTTTTCATCAACTTGCCATTGGGAATTTTGACTCTGGTGCTCGCTCACTGGTACCTTCCCAAGGACCACAAGAGCTCAAAGGCTACACAAACTAAGTTTGACGTGATAGGGACAGTGTTGCTCGTGCTGACGTTGGCCGCCTATGCACTTGCGATGACGATGGGTCGTGGAAGTTTTGGCCAGATCAACATGACATTGCTGGTACTGGCTCTCTTCGGACTCGGCTTGTTCGTGCTTACCGAGTCGCGCACAGCGGCCCCACTGATTAGGATGACCACGTTCCGGAATCCGGTGCTGAGCGCAGGCTTTGCTATGAGCGCCCTTGTTACTACGGTGGTGATGGCGACATTGGTAGTCGGTCCGTTCTATCTGTCTGGCGCGCTTGGGCTCGACCCAGCCCATGTCGGCATGGTCATGTCATCAGGCCCCATTGTGGCCGCACTCACAGGTGCACCTGCTGGGCGCCTTGTCGACCGGTTGGGCGTATACCGGATGGGCATTGCCGGACTCATTGGCATGACCATTGGCG
>CANNRR010000308.1 GCA_947508055.1 Burkholderiales bacterium | reverse complement strand
TGGCGCGTAGAGGGAAGCGCCAGAATTACCCAGGCAATTGCCTCAGGATCGGCCATGGCGAATTCCCACCCCCTCAGACTGGCGCGGCGAAAACGCTCCACCACCTCCGGCTCGGCTTTGAGAAATTCGTTGCTGGTAAATAAGGTGTCACCATAGAAGTCGATCCCATAGTCAAGCGGATTGAGAATTGCAGCATCAAAGTCGTACTGTCGTTTGAAGCGCGCTATTTCGGTGACGTAAGCCGTCATGGCATCGGCGCGATCCTCGATTAGATCGTCGACATTCCAGGAATGCGGTACAAACCGCACAGGCTTTTCGTCGAAGGTGTTGTTGACCTTGATTCCCTCACGGCGGAACATGGCCAGGATCTGTGCAGAGCCCTGATCCTGGGTAATGAGGACTTTGCGGCCAACCAGGTCAGACGGGTGGCGGATGGCTTTTGATTGCTTTGAAATGATGACATAAGGGGAATGCTGAAAGATGGCTGCCAGGGCAACCACCGAATCACCTTGCAATCGCCTGAACATCAGGTCCGCGCCGTCGTGAACGCCAAATTCAGCCTTCCTTGCCAGCACCACCTTTTCAGGTGACTTGTCAGGGGCTCCCTCGAAGATCTCGACATCGAGCCCTTCATCCTTGTAGAACCCCCGGGACTGAGCAGCGTAATAGCCCGCAAACTGAAACTGGTGATACCACTTGAGTTGTAGCCGTACCTTGTCGGCAGAGGCACCGTAGGCGCTGGTAGAGAATAGTGCAACCCATGCCCACACCAGCGCGAGTAGAGCGCCATATAAGCCCCTGTCGAAACGTCCGCTTGTATTGCTCACGAAGTAGGCATCATGACGTCAAGTTCGATTCAGTCGCCAAGCTTGAGTCAAATTCAATCGTTGCCATGTTGTCGCCACATCTGGTCGACCCCGATGGCTACTTTGGCTGGCGGCTCTGGTCGTTTTCGCCCTTACTTGCATTGCTTCGCTCATGTTTGCTACTCCTCGGAAGATCAATTGACCGAATCGCCGTCTAACACTGGTCGCTTTGAGATGACTTCACACGCTTAAGATGTCTCCCATTGAGCCACTTGCTTTTTTGGCGTGGGCCTAATCGATTGGGCCGATTTGGCAGCTGAGCCGGAGCCAGGCTTGGACTTGGCGGAAGTCTGCGTCGATTGACCTGTTCGTCGATCATCCCCACTAAATGGCTTCTGAACCGGAGAACGAACAGGGACCGGGGCCGATGTAGCACTGCCATCGAGCTTGAATGCTGCAACTGTATGCACCAATTCCTGCGCTTGACTCTTGAGGCTACTCGCGGCGGCCGCCATTTGTTCGACCAAAGCCGCGTTTTCCTGCGTGACTTGATCCATTTGCGTTACTGCCTGCCCCACTTGGGAAACACCCAGACTTTGTTCGTTGCTCGCAGCGCTGATTTCGCCCATGATGTCAGTTACGCGGCGAATACTGGCAACAACCTCCGTCATTGTGGTCCCAGCCTGATCAACCAAGGCAGTCCCCAGTGCCACACGGTCAACACTGGCAGTAATCAATGTCTTGATTTCCTTGGCAGCTTTGGCTGATCGTCCCGCCAGGGATCGGACCTCGCTTGCCACCACCGCAAAGCCGCGTCCTTGTTCACCGGCGCGAGCCGCTTCGACTGCAGCGTTCAGTGCCAATATATTGGTTTGAAATGCAATTCCGTCAATCACGCTGATGATGTCCGCGATCTGCTTGGAGCTGTCGTTGATGTGCTTCATGGTCTCAACCACTTGCCCTACCACGTCTCCGCCTTTGACAGCCACTGTTGAGGCGCTCATAGCCAGCTGATTAGCCCGCCCAGCGCTGTTGGCATTTTGCTTTACCGTATCGCTGAGTTGTTCCATCGAGGCTGCAGTTTCTTCGAGCGAACTTGCCTGACTTTCCGTGCGTGCAGACAGGTCATGGTTTCCTGAGTCAATCTCAGCGCTCGCTGTAGCCACACCTTCGGATCCTTCTCGGACCCTTCTTACCACTTGGGACAAATGTTCTTTCATCTCGGACAGGGCGAGCATCAGTTGTCCCAATTCATTGGTGCCTCGCACGGGTACCTGCACCTGCAAGTCACCGTCCGCAACTGCACGGGCCACCGTAACCGCTTCTCGAACAGGTAAGGTGATGCTGCGAACGAAAACAAAGGACAGACATACCGCAACACCCATTCCGAAAAGCAGCAGACTCAACATCATGAACTCGGTTCGATGCAAACTACTCACTCGTTCATCCATCGCGCCAGTCATGGTCTTCATCGCCAAGGAGTTGAACTCAAATAGCCCGTCGATGGTCTTGGTAAATTCATCGAAATACACAGTGGCGGGAAGCTTTAGATCAGTAGCATTGATTAATTCCTTATCAGCGAGAGACAGCGCCCTATCCACAGCAGCTCTACCGGCTTCTGCTTTTCCTTCGAGATTTAGCTTCATGCTGGAATTGGTGTCCGTTGCTTTTTTCAAGTTACGAAACATGTCACCCTGAACTTCTCTTGCTCGTTTTTGCAATGCTTGCAAGGTCGCCCGCCCTTCCGGTGAAACGGCTCCCTGGCTCAGAAAGCTGCTCCCCATCGCACGCATGACACCCAGGTTCTCAGCCACCCAGGGCATATTCACAAGCGAAGCTTGAATCAAGAAGTAGGTATCTACATCCGGGTCCAGACTCAGTCCGTATTCATCCAATACTTCTTCGCTCAGAAGCAACTCACCTGCGATCAGCTGGGTATGCAGCTTGGTACTCTCAGGAGTCTTTAGTTGCCGGGTGGCAACACCTTGCTCAAGTGTTATCCAGCGCCGCCTCAGATCCGCCCAATGAGCTTGAACTTTGGAACTGGCTCCGGCCCGTTTGAATTCCGAATCCAGTGCATCCATCGCCTTGCCCAATTTGTCCCGTAAATCAGGTCTTCTGGCTGCAAGTTCCTCATTGCCGCTGAGCATGCTCGCTGAAACGCCACGGTGTGTTTGGGTAAGCTGGATGACCTTGTTAAGTACGACCAACGATCCTCCACCATTTACCTCGAGCTTTGCAGCACCTACATCTGCCATCGATCGCTTGAAGTACAACGCGGATGGCAACAGTACCATTAATGAGGCAATGAACCCGAGAGTGATGAACTTCTGCGACAGGTTCAAGCGGTGCAGCAGTGACATGCAAATCCCTCCTCTGTATTGTTTGTTGGGCCGACTCTGCCGGTATCTACCATTACGACCAATCTGCGGCAAACTTGAATCTGTCATCTGGCAACCCAAGATCTGCAAAAGAACAGACTTGGTTACGCATTGCGTTCAAGCCAACAAGGTTTATGTGCGGCGCTGTTCAATATCGGGCCTCGCGCCAATGCCGTTTCTGGACTTGCTGTTGCAGGCCCGTCTGATCACCAGACCACTGCCGATTGATCAGTTTGAGGCACTCGTGAAGCGAGGGTGAGTCATCTTCTGCGACTGCTTTAGGGCGACCAGTTCTGAAAAGGGCAACCGCGTTCTGTTCGGCTTGAAGAGCATGTATTGATCGAGAAGTTGCCCTTTACGCCGCCGACCTCATCGGGCGAGGAATCACTGTCCAAGTGATTGAAAAAGCACCTGACTTGCAAATAAGCCGATCCGCGGCGTCGAGTTACCTATCTGCTACGTGGCGAAGTTGCACTCATCGCTCCGCCAGTTACAGTCTGTGCATCGGGTGGGAGCCGATTTCGCACGCAATCGACTGGCAATCAACGACGCCGTTGTGTTGGCTTGCTTGCCGAAGCCAGCCGCACAAAGCTTGGCGAAGACAAGCTCGGCTTTGCCGCTTGTTCCTTGAAACTGTAATTTTTCAGGCGCACGCGCGGAGTCGCAAAACGTAAACTGTAGACATGTTCCGGCTGCCTTGTAACCACTCCTGGTGATCGTGG
>CANNRR010000307.1 GCA_947508055.1 Burkholderiales bacterium | reverse complement strand
GCTCTTCCACAATCATGCGGCGCAGTTCTTTGTGCGCGTTGCTGGAGCCAAACAGCACGCCATCAGGCACGATGACCGCCGCACGGCCACCGGGTTTCAGCAAACGCAGGAACAGCGCCAGAAACAGCAGTTCGGTTTTCTTGGTCTTGACGATAGCCAACAGGTCTTTGGCAGTGTTTTCGTAGTCCAGCGAACCGGCAAACGGCGGGTTAGCCAGAATCAACGAATACTTTTCTTCGTCACCGGCATGGTCTTGGGCTAGTGAGTCCTGATACCGAATGTCCGGGTTGTCCACGCCGTGCAGGGCCATGTTCATGCTGCCAATGCGGAGCATGGTGTTGTCAAAGTCGTAGCCGTGAAACATGCCGTGATGAAAATGTTCACGGGCTACCGGGTCACGCAAGATTTCAGGGTGCTTGTCGCGCAGGTATTCACCGGCAGCCACCAGAAAGCCACAGGTGCCACTGGCGGGGTCACAAATCACGTCCTTGGCATTGGGGGCGGTTAGCTCCACCATGAGTTTGATGATGTGCCGGGGTGTGCGGAACTGGCCGTTTTGACCCGCACTGGCAATCTTGCCAAGCATGTACTCGTACAGGTCGCCCTTGGTGTCGCGGTCTTCCATGGGCACGTGGTCCAGCATGTCCACCACCTTGGACAGCAGCGCAGGGGTGGGAATGGTGAACCGCGCATCTTTCATGTGGTGGGCGTAGGTGGAGCCATCGCCACCCACGTTACGCAGGAACGGAAACACGTGTTCACCGACCACCGAGTACATCTCAGCGGGGGCATAGTTCTTGAATCGTGACCAGCGCAGGTCATTGAAGTCCCGGCCCTTGCCATCTTTACCCTCGGGGAAGATGCGTCGTTCTATGGGCTTTCCCAAGCGGACCGACTTGTTTTCTTCCAGCGTGTGCAGGTCGTCCAGACGACGCAGGAACAGCAGGTACGTGATTTGCTCCATCACCTCCAGCGGGTTGGAAATACCACCCGACCAGAATGAATTCCAGATAGCGTCGATTTGGCTACGTAGTTCGCCAGTGAGCATGTGTGCAGTCCCTAAAGTGATGCCTCTTTCGGCAACCAGTTTTCTTATTGCTTGAATCATTGAAGCTGGCTTTGGACGTGGTGAAACGGCCTATTTCCAGCTACTCGAATGGTAACCGGTGGAAACGGGGGAAACGTTGGGGAGGGGTGCGTTAAATCAGCCCCTTTTCGGCAAAACTGAGAGCGGAATTGCCTGCAATGATCAGGTGATCCAGCACCCGCACATCCACCAAGGCTAAAGCGGCCTTGAGCGTCTGGGTCAGGTGTTCATCGGCACGGCTGGGATTGGTCGAGCCGCTGGGGTGGTTATGAGAGAACATGACACCCGCCGCATTGATGCGTAATGCCGACTTCACGACCTCCCGGGGATACACAGACGTTTGCGTCAACGTGCCACGGAATAGCTCTTCCACGGCTAACAGGCAGTTCTGAGCATCCATGTACATGACCACGAAACTTTCGTACTCCCGGCCAGCGAAGTGGAGTTTCAGGTAATCCTTTACCGCCTCGGGCGTTGCGAAGACTGTGCGCCGCTCCAGTTCTTCAGCCAGCCACCGCTTGACCAGTTCCCGGGCAATCAAACACTGACTAGGGACTCCCTCAGCCGTGTCCAAACCAAAGAACGGCTGCAATGACCCGCTGTACAGCCGCTGGCACTCTTGTGTGCCGATCAGTTGCGACAGCAATTCGGCGTCTGACGCATGGCGCGGGGACAGTGCTGTTTGTGCCATCACAGTACCGCCCCTGAAGCGTTGCTTTCAAATAGTCCGGCCTCACGGATATACCGGGCGAGCATGTCCACCGAGCGGTGGCCGGTTTGTTGCATGATTTTGTGGGCGGCGACACCGGCTTGAATGGCACTGGTGACCAGCCCGGAGCGCAGGCTGTGACCTGAAATGTTGTGGGGGTTCAGACCAATGACCTTGGCGTAGTCCTTCAGGATCAGCGCAACAGACTGAGCCGACAACTGCGTCTGACCGACAGCGCCACCCCGGTTTATGGACCTGAAAACCGGGCCGCTGGTGATCTTGCCGACCTCCAACCACTTCTCAACGGCCTTGACTGGGCAGGCACTGGTGCGGCCCCACGGCACGCCGATCTTGCGGCCTTCACCACTTTGATCGGTCTTGCTGCGGCGTAGGTGGATGACCAGTCCTTCCCGGACGAACTCAATATCGGTAATCGCCAGTGCCGCCAATTCTGAGCGGCGCAATGCCGCAGCGAATCCCAACAAGATCAAGGCACGGTCCCGAGTGCCCTTTGTCCCCTGAATGTGCGCCATCATGGCAAGCACGTCAGCCTTCAGCAGTGGACTGACCTGACGTTGTGCCAAGCCTTTGACGCGGCGAACACCACGAAGCACTGTGCGAACAAGGTCTGACTTTGTGGGGTCCACAAAACCCTGACTGCTATGCGCTCTACCAATACCGACCACACGCCGAGTGATCGTGTGCGCTGAGTGGGTTTCCGCACGCGCTGCGATATACATCGCCAGTGTTTCGGGTTCGCAGGGAACCTGTCCGCCCCACTTCAGAAAGTCGCGCAAATCCTGCTGGTACGCGATGCGGGTGTTGTCCGCGACTGCGGCTTTGACATACCGGGAAACTGCGGAATTCTCAGGCTGGATAGGTAGTGAAATCGACTGCATAGACAGCTCGGGATAAGTCTGCAAAGCGTGTGTATCGAGAGCAGCATCAGCGGAGCCAGCAGGGGTGTTTTTTGCTATCAGTAACTGGGTATTACCGCTACCTAACCGCTGAGCCGCATAGTTCATGCCTCGGCCCTCCAGTGCATCGCACCATTAGTGCAGGACGGTCCAAACTTGGGCTTCTCGCTGTCGGGCAGCATCGGGTAAACCTCGCGCCAGTATTCGGCACCCATGAATGTCTGTTGCTTGGGTTCACCCAGAGAGGACCGACCCCACTCGACCCAACAGCGACGTGGCCGTGGGCTGATCGTCAGGCAGAACACGTTGCTGCGTGTCCACGTCATGCACAAGTCCACGTCAAGGTTGTGCATGAGCCACTGGCCGTAAGCGTGTTTGCCGACCTCGCCGTCTTCAACACAGAACGGAAGAATATCCACACGGGCATAAACCTGCTCCCCGAACGTCTTGCGGTCCCAGTGATGTGGGCTGCTGCTGTGTGGCGCTGGTCGCTTTGAACCGCTTGCCAAATCGCGGTCCATGGATTGGCGCGATTGGTAGCCGAACGTGATGGCGAAATTCCCGAACTGCGCGAGTAGCGGCTCCAGCAGTTTTTCGCACAAGGCCCGTCCCGCGAGTACAACTGATTCCGGGTGCTCAGGGTAGTTTGTCAATCCTCGTGCCGCTGAAGAGGCACAGAACAGGAAATCGCGGAGGATAAAGTTTTTGCTGAGTCGCGTACGACTGAGTTTGTCGTACTTGGCAGTGAGCCTGCTGTGCTGAATCGTGGCAGTCGGGAGGGTGCAAATGGGGTCACTTACGACACCCAAAACAGGTAATTGGAAAGTGCTTGAGTTCACTTGTCATTATCATCCAATATCTCCAATTTGTCAAGAAATATTCAATAAAATCAACAAGTTACGTGAATAGATTGTCTCGCCAGACTCCCGAAAAGGTAGATTAAATCCGGGCTGGCAGTGAAGGCATCAATGGCTCGGGCTTGTATGGCTATTGGCCTGTCAGCGCGTTTGCGTTTGCCATGCCATACAAATAGCCGAGTTGAAATTGAGTTATGGGGTAACCCATGCCTTCGACGATGGGGTGTGCGATTTTTTCAACGTGTGCTGTGGGGTGAAGTACCTTGGAGATGATCGCCGGAACGAACCCCGATATCTCATCGCTGCTGTGGAGCAACAAAACATCTTGGCCGTCCTTCAGTG
>CANNRR010000306.1 GCA_947508055.1 Burkholderiales bacterium | reverse complement strand
CTGTGGCGGCCAATGGCATCGGCGGGCACGCCGCACAGGCGCATCAAGTCGTCAGCCGCTTCGTCCACGGTCTTGTCGCCATTGGCCACTTGCACCAGCAACAGGGGCGTCAGGGCGACGCCCGCCGAAGTCAAAGCCTGCTGGATTTTCAGGTTGCGCCGCCACGCCTGGCGCAGCACCGTGCGGCGCAGGTCTGTGATGTGCGCCATGGCGTTGCCCAGGCTGTACACCACCGCCTCAATGTATTTTTTGTTCAAGCGCGCCTGCACCACCTCGTCTCGGCTGGCGGCAAAGCTCACCTGCGCGCTGTAACCCGCGTGCACCAAGAACTCGTTCAAACGGTCGTCCTTCGGCGTAGCGGTGGCCATCACCAAATAGTCGGCGGCCAGCCAGTGGGCGAACTTGCCAAACTCAGTGCCCTTGTCCAGCGCAATGTGCGCCTCATCCACCACCAGCCCCACTTGCAGGCCCCGGGCGCGGGCGCGGGCCACAAACGCGGCCAACGTGCGGGTTTCGTCGTCGCCATCGGCGTCATAGCCCTTGGTGCGCCACTGGGCGCGGGCCACGCCCTGCGCGGTGGAGAGCAGCACCATGCCAGGGTGTGCGTCCTGGTTGCGGCCTGCGTTCAAACCGTAGGGGGCCAAGTTGGGGGCATTGGCGCGCAGCGCATCCTCCGTTTGCTGCACCAGCGTGACGAAGGGCACGAACCAAAACCACAGCACATCGCGCTGCGCACTCACCCGCTCCAGCACCTGGCTGATGACAAAGGTTTTGCCCGAACCGGTGGGCGCACGCAGCAGGCACGGGGGTGAAGGCTGGCGCAGCAGCGCACGGGTCATGCCGCTGATCAAATCAGTCTGAAAGCGTTCGGGCTGCACCGCGCTGCTTTGCGCTGGCATGGCAATGGTTGGCAGGGGCGCGTTCATGCGCTGGCTCCCTGGCCGCCGCGCACCTGTCCTTTGAGCAGCGCATCGGCAATGGAATAGGTGTTGGCCTCGACGCCGCGCTCGGCCAAAAGCGCGGCGAGTGCTTTGGGCCGGGGGCAGAACACGGCCAGCCGCGCCAAGCCATGCTGGGCAGGCAGGGCGGCCAGTGCATCGAGGGCTTCAGGCGTGGCTGCATGGCAAATAACCGTCAGCCAGTCGCCGCCAATTGCTACTATTTGTATAGCTGCTTCCGCACGTTCCACGGGCGCTACAGCCGTATTTTGCATTGAAATGAGGGTGGTGGCGTGTTCTGGGGTGGCTTCAAACGCCACGTCGGCCGCTTCGATCTTGTCGAGTTGCAGATAGGCGAATTCGCCACCTTGCGCCAGGTTGTAGCCTGGTTTGCCGCTATAACCGGCGATGACCCGGCGCAGCCGCTCGGCACACACGTCACGACACAGGTTTTTGTCGGGCTCTTTGGCCGTGGCTTCGGTGCTGGAGCAGAGGATGAAGCGGCGGTTGCCGCCGTCTTCAGCATTGAGTTCGAGGACGGCTTGGCCGGTGGTGCCGCTGCCGGCGAAAAAATCCAGCACGGTGTCGTTGGGTTTCGTGGCTTGTGACAGCAGGCCTTTGATAAGGGAAAGGGGCTTGGGGTATGGAAAGGCTTTGGAGCCCAGCACGTTTTTGATTTCTTCCGTGGCCACGCCGCCACGGGCGCTGCGCAATACCACGGGTTCATATTCCTCGTCGTCTGAAAGCGTGACCACGTCTTCATTCAACCCGGCGATCCAGCTGCTCAAAGGCGCGAGGCGGTCCTCTTCCGGCTTGGCCGTCCAGTGCTCTTTGCGCGATGGGCGGCCCGGGGCGATGGGTTTGCCTACCCAGAAGTCAATGTCTGGCAAGTCCGCGCGCAAAAGGGGAGTCTTCTTTTTCGGCAACATCGGGCCTTTGCCTGCGGCAATGGCCGCAAGCAGTTCGGCGCGGGTATCGAATTGCATCACTTCTTCGGGTTTAGAGGGTGGGAAGTAAATCAGCTTCTTTTCGATAAACGCTTCCATGGTGTCACTGCGCAATGCCGCCAATGCTGATTGCACGGCTGCTTCGTCATTGGCCAGCAGGCGACGAATAACTTTCTCTGAGGCAAATCGCCAAGTGCTGTCCGGGTCGCAGGCATACCAAAGACCGGTTGCCGGGTCCTGTATGGGGTAATAGGTGTTTGGTCGCTCAAGCAAAGTCTTGTTCGCGGTCAGTGGCTGCGGAGACCAGTCGCCACGATTGTCTTTATCTGGGTTGCGAAACTTGCTACGGTCGGTGGCACGGCCATTGAACTTGAAGCCTTTGTTGCCGTAGACCAGTACGTGTTCATGCACATGGCTAAAGCGTTGGTCCAAGTCGTTGCCGGTGTCCTTGGTGCGCCACACCAGGCTACCCAGCCGCCGCCCTGGAAACACCTCATCCATCAGCAACTCCAGCCGCGACCGGTTTTCATCATTGATGGACACCAAAATAACGCCGTCACTGGTCAGCAATTCGCGCGCCAGCACCAAGCGCTGGTACAAGAACTCCAGCCACTGACTGTGCCGCCAGCGGTCATTCGCACCCACAAATTTGTCGTTGTAAACCCAGTCTTTGTTGCCGGTGTTGTAGGGCGGGTCTATGTAGATCACCCGGATTTTCCCGGCGTGGGTGGCGCGCAGGAGGCGCAGGCTGTCGAAGTTGTCGCCTTCAATCACCAGATTACGGTGGTGCGCCGTGCCATCCGGCGTGTGGCTGAACTCTGGCACCACGCGGGGCAATACCACATTGGCGTTGAGCGCCGCGTCGCGTGCGATGGCGTTGCTCTCCCAATATAGGCCCAGTTTTTGTTTGGTGAGGTGTTCTACCAACAGGCGGCGCAGTTGCGGGGCGTTTAGGTTTTGAAGCTCCGCCAGAAGTGAGGTGGTTTCGGTTTTGGCCATTGGGGAATCTCTTTGCTGCCGGCCTTTGCCAAAACAGCGAGATCGTTTTGTAAATTTGCCTAATAGGCGAATTTAACAGATCAATTTGCCGCCAGGGTTTTGCCAGATTGGCACACCCAGAAGAACAATTCGCCCATGCAAATTGGTCAGGTCATTCGTTCGCTTCGGGTTGAAAAGGGTTGGTCGCAAGAGACCTTGGCCCATGAGGCTGATATGGCGACCAGTCATGTGTCACGCATTGAACGCGGTGACCGCCAGTTGTCTACCAGTAAGCTCAATGCACTGGCCGCAGCTCTCGGCACCTCAGCAACTGCCATCTGCGCGCAAACCGAGGGTTTGCCAGTACCTGTTGCAGCCGATGGTCAGGACGGCGATTTGACTTTGGATCACTCCAAAGAAGCGGTTGAGTTGCGCAAAGCTTTCCGCAAGTTGTCGCTGCCCTCACGTCGCCTAGTTGTCGACTTCGCACAAATGCTTGCCAAGCAGCCGGTAGCTTGACCGGTTGAACTGACTTTAATTGCTGCGGGGATCAGGCGGCTTGGGTGTTCTGCGCAGGTCAAGGAGGAGCCCGAAGGGCGGGGGACACGGAGCAGAACAGCCAAGCCACCTGATCCTGCGGGCTGGTAGAAGAATCACCGCAACCGCAACGGGTCCTGCCGACGGTCGATGCGGGCGGGTTCGGGTCGATCACCCAGCAGGCAAACGGCCGCGGGGTCGGTCCAGTCAAAAAAGCCGCAGACCTCGTGGCGCTGGGCCTGTGCATCGGCATAGCCCAATGCCATCAGCTCGGTGGTGTAGCCGGATTCAAACAGCAGGTAGCTGGCCAGCGCCGAGCCTTTAACGTCGGCCTTGCGGGACGAAACCCCTACGCCGCCCAGCATGGTGCGTACTCCGTGCGGAAGGGAGTCAATATGCCTGGACGCCACCACATCCAATCGCTCGCTGGGGGAAATAACCAACAGCTCCAGTGGCCGAAGGGCACTGGCCTTGCGTGCCTCTTCGGGCACCAGCTTGATGGTCTGGTTGATGCGCCGGGCGCGTTCCACGTCTACCGCCAG
>CANNRR010000305.1 GCA_947508055.1 Burkholderiales bacterium | reverse complement strand
GTTTCGCGGGTAACAAGACATCATCCGCCTGAGCCTTGGTGCCAACGCGCCACAACAAACTCTCGGTCTTCAGACGTGCCCCGCCACAGGTGCCACATGACGTATAGCTGCGGTACTTGGACAGCAGCACCCGGATGTGCATCTTGTAGGCCTTGGTCTCCAGGTAGGCAAAGAAACGGTTGATGCCAAACCAGTGCTGGTTCCACTTGCCGTTCCAGTTGGGCGAGCCGTTGATCACCCAGCCCTGCTGCTCGGGCGTAAGCTTGTACCAGGGGGTGTCGCGCGGGATGCCAGCCGCCTCGGCGTGTCGCATCAGGTCGTCCTGGCATTCCTGCCAGGCAGGGGTCTGCATGGGCTTGACTGCACCCGCGCGCAGGGTGAGTTTGTCGTTGGGTATGACCAGCCCCATATCCACACCCACCACACGGCCAAAGCCGCGACAGGCTTCACAGGCACCCACGGCGGAGTTGAAGGAAAACATGGACGCAATCGGGTCGGCGTAGCGAATATCGCTTTGCGGGCAGTGCAGTCCGGTGGAGAAGCGCCACACGACGGGGTCTGAATTTGCTATTGATTCAGTAGCTGTTTGCGCAGTTTCTACGGGGGCTACAGCCTCGTTTATTACATAAACATTAAGCCGGCCACTGCCGCGCTTGAGGGCGAGTTCGATGGCTTCCAGGGCGCGGGCCTTTTCCACGCTGGTGATGCGGAAGCGGTCGGCCACGACGTCCAGGACCTTTCTCTTATCCACTTCGCGTTCGGCATGGATGCGGGTGAAGCCGCTGGCTGACAGCCATTGGCTCAGTTCTTCGGCCGTGGTGCTAGCGGGCAACTCCACCGGGAAGGTCAACACCAATCGGGGAGATGTTGCCCCCACGCTTGTCGCTTCGCGTACTACGCTGGACGTGCCGATGCCAGAGGCAACGACTCTTCGTCCTGTCCCACCCTGCGCAGGCAGGCTGGGAGCCGCAGGACTCAGCCCCGGGGGGGCTACTTCACCTTGGGGCGGCCCGGCGGTGAAGTGCTGCGTGTGGAGCGCGGAACGCCGCTGCAACTCGGCGTAAATGGTCTCGGGCGTGTCGTGCTGCACCGGCTGCGCGGTAGTCTTGTCGAACAACTGGGCGGCGCGTGAATACAGCAGCTTGACGTGGTCGTTCAACTCCGTCATGGTACCCACGGTGGATCGACTGGAGCGCACCGGATTGGTCTGATCGATGGCAATCGCCGGGGGCACGCCCTCCACCTTGTCCACGGCGGGTTTGTCCATGCGATCCAGAAACTGGCGTGCGTAGGCCGAGAAGGTTTCCACATAGCGGCGCTGACCTTCGGCATACAGCGTGTCAAACACCAAGCTGGATTTGCCCGAGCCGCTGGGACCCGTCACCACAGTCAACTCCCCCGTGCGAATGTCCAGATCCAGGTTCTTGAGATTGTGCTGGCGCGCGCCGCGAATGCGGATGGTTCCCTGGGTCATGGTGTGCTGCTTATTGAATGAGGCCAATCATTCTATGGACTTACCCAAGCAGCGCACGTTGCGGGGTCTTGTGATGGGGAACCGGGGCCGAGCGTCAGCTTATGCGAACAAGTGCATCATTGCGTCAAGGCGCGCTCCAACTCGACACACGCCTTGCTGCCTACTGCATCTTTGATCTTGGGCAGCAAGGCCAGCAGTTCCTCAAAGCCATCGGCGGCCTCAACCGCCAGGTTCAAACGAAAGCCACGCAAACCCAAGCCAGCGGTGAGTTTAGTTGCCAAGGGCTTGGCCTCTTTGTAACGATCTTGCGCCGAGTGTGCTTTGAAAGCATTGGCCAGCACATCCTGCGCGGCGGCCGTCTCCGCCCGGGCTTGCGCCAGCACCGCCTCGCCTGCCGCGGGTGCCAGAAAACCTTGGGCCACCATGTGGTCCACATCTTCCTGAGTCAAACCCAGCCCAGCGGCTGCTACCTGCTCGACGGACTTGTTTCCATCAAACATGATGAAGGCCGAGCGCTGTCGCGATGAAAACAAAGTGGAACGGGCTTTGAATGCCTGCTGGCCGCTCTCTGTTTTAACGTATTTCATGGGGGCATCCTAACTGAAGGATGGTGAACCGCTCGCCGCGGTTTCTACAAATTCTCTTACTTGCTGGCACTTGCCACTGGAGCCGAAGCCACAGCGGATGCGGGAGCGACTGGCGCAGCAGTAGCGGGGGCCGAAGCCGCATGCTCGGGCACGTGGGTTGCCTCAGCGCCATGCTTCTCGCCGCCCATATCAATGTCACCCCCTTTGCTCAGGATGAACAGCGCCAATCCGGCAAATACCGCAAAACCAACAACAATTTTCCACATAGTCATCCTAATCAGTAGAGAACAGCGCTAAACGCATGTCCCGCAAGGTTTCAACAAAAAAAGACCCCGGTCCTTAAGGGACCGGGGTCTTTAACGCACTCAGGTCTCAATCGTTGGCGTAGATGTCGACGTCTTTGGTTTCCTTCACGAACAACATGCCGACCACAAAGGTCATGCCGGCCACGATGATCGGGTACCACAAACCGTTGTACATGTTACCCGTCTGCGCCACGATGGCAAACGCCGTCGTTGGCAACAAACCACCAAACCAGCCGTTACCAATGTGGTAGGGCAGGCTCATCGAGGTGTAACGAATACGGGTGGGGAACATTTCAACCAGCATGGCAGCAATAGGGCCGTACACCATGGTGACCAGAATCACCAGGTAGGTGAGGATGGCAACGACGGTGACCTTGTCGAACTTGGCCATGTCAGCCTTGGCGGGGTAGCCGGCAGCCTTCAGTGCATCAGCCAGTCCCTTCTTGAACGCATCGCCCTGGGTCTTGGCATCTTCCTTGGACAGACCCTTGACGGTGTAGCCAGGAATCACGGTCTGACCGACGGTGATCGAAGCCACGGTGCCTGCAGGTGCGGCCACGTTGTCATAACTCACCGAAGCGCCGGCCAGAGCCTGCTTCGCAATGTCGCAGGAGCTGGTGAACTTGACGGTACCGGTGGGGTTGAACTGGAACGAGCACTCAGCGGGATTGGCAGTCACAACCACCTTGTTGGCAGCTTGTGCAGCGGCCAGGTCAGGGTTGGCAGCCTTGGTCAAAGCAGTGAACACGGGGAAGTAGGTCACCACCGCCAACAGGCAGCCAGCCATGATGATGGGCTTGCGGCCAATCTTGTCAGACCAGGAGCCGAACACGATGAAGAACGGTGTGCCAATGATCAGGGAGACGGCCACCATGATGTTGGCCGTTGCGCCGTCCACCTTCAACGCCTGGGTCAGGAAGAACAAGGCATAGAACTGACCAGAGTACCAGACCACAGCCTGGCCAGCGGTCAGACCGATCAGGGCCAAAATCACGATCTTCAGATTTTTCCACTGACCAAAGGACTCGGACAGCGGGGCCTTGGAAGTTTTGCCTTCAGCCTTCATCTTGGTGAAAGCGGGCGACTCATTCATGCTCAAACGGATGTAGACCGACACGGCCAATAACAGGATGGACACAATAAACGGAACACGCCAGCCCCAATCGGCAAAAGCCGCTTCACCGATGACGGTACGGGTACCCAAAATAATCATCAGCGACAAGAACAAGCCCAACGTGGCTGTTGTCTGAATCCACGAGGTGTAAGCGCCGCGTTTACCTTGTGGCGAGTGCTCGGCCACGTAAGTCGCAGCACCGCCATACTCACCACCGAGTGCCAGACCTTGCAGCATGCGCAGTGCAATCAGAATCACGGGAGCGGCAACGCCAATGGTGGCGTAGTTCGGCAGGATACCCACGATGAAGGTGGACAAGCCCATGATCAAAATGGTCACCAGGAAGGTGTACTTGCGGCCGATCATGTCGCCCAGTCGGCCAAACACCAGCGCGCCAAATGGACGCACGATGAAACCGGCTGCGAACGCCAGCAGTGCGAAGATGAAGGCGGAGCCTTCGTCCAGTCC
>CANNRR010000304.1 GCA_947508055.1 Burkholderiales bacterium | reverse complement strand
CATAAACAATGCCGCCTCACCCTGCTGACGCACCAGCAGGGTCTCGCCACTCGGGCTGGCGGTCGGCCACGCTTGAATGACGGGGTAAATGAAATTATTGACGTCAACCTGAATAACAACCGCGACCGCCGGGCGACCATCGTCCAGGCGTGCCGGGCCGATAGGCACTATCCAGTGAATGTGGGGGTGCTCCTTCGCATCCCGATACAGCTCGCTGCGCAGCACGATTCCCGGGCGCATGGCTTGCAACTGCCGTGCAATGTCCGCGCCAACCCCTTCCATGTGGCCCGATTGCATCAGCAACTGGCCATCGTGCCGAAATACTGCCAGCCCCGAACTGTCATAGATTTGTTGGTATTTATCCAGGTACCACTGCAGGTCAGCGCGCCGGGCGGCCGGGAAACTCCCATTGGCCAGACTGTCCGCCGCCTCGACCAACGAGGCACTGGCCATTAGCAACTGCCCGTCAGCTTGACGCTCTGATAACCAGCTTTCAATTTGGTCTGCCTTCATCTTGGCAATGGCCTGCAGATTGGCATAGGTCTCACGCTCCACCTCGGGTGCGTACAGTTTTTCGACCATGAAGCCCGTCAACGGCACTACCAACATCAGCGCGATGAACAGCAACGCAAGCTTACCCATTCGGCCGCCATTACCCGGGTCGACAGCGCGCTGCACTGAAGCAGCGCCGGTGGTTTTCGTAGGTAGATTGGGCACGGGTTGTTTCGACAAAACCGATAAGAGTTGTGAAACATGTTACCAAGACGGCGGCGGCAAAACCTGAAAACCAGAATACCGTCGATTGACCGGCCGCATCAATACAGGCGTAGACGAATCCTGTGAACCAGTCGAACTAGCCTCGCACAGGCCATGCATTTCCCAACGCAAACACCGAGTTGGGCGTGCCTGGGCGCGCTACCGGCGGTCGCGGTTTTTGGAACACGCCCTTTTGCACAGTCTTGCGCTCTTGTACCTGAAAACCTTTGGCCTTTTGCTCGTCTGCCAGGCTTTGCAAGCTCACGGTCTTCAGATAGTTGGCGACCGTGGTCTGCAAGGCATCCCACAGGTCTTGCGTCATGGCCTGTGCACTTGGCGAAGTCTCGCGCTGCGGCTCCTTGGGGCGCTCACCCGTTTCATCTTCAATGGCACCAATGATGTCGGCCACTGAGATGGAACTGGCGGCAAGCGCCAACGTGTAGCCACCGCCGGGTCCGCGCGTGCTGTCTACGAGGCCGTGCTGGCGCAGTTTGGCAAACATCTGCTCCAGGTAGGACATCGAAATACGGTGGCGCTGTGCCAGGTCTTGAAGAGGCACCGGTACGGCTGCCTCGCGCAAGGCCAGGTCAATCATGGCGGTAATGGCAAAACGACCGCGGGTACTTAATCGCATGAAATGAACTCCAGTCAGCACGAAGGTGCTGGTGAACTGTGAATGTAATAGCAAAAATGATTCGTGTAAATTCGTATTTATTACATTTTCACTTCGATTTATTCGAAGTAATATGGCACCATGAACTTCAAACATCTGCACTACTTCTGGGTTACAGCCAAGGCCGGCGGCATCATGCGCGCGGGTGAGCAGCTGCACACCACGCCGCAAACCCTGTCCGGTCAGATCAAGCTACTCGAAGACTGGTTGGGACGAAAGTTGTTTCGCAAGAATGGGCGCAATCTGGAACTCACCGAAGACGGACACCTCGCGCTAGGCTACGCCGACCAAATATTCACGCTCGGCACGGAACTGGAAGCGGCCGTGCGCCACGCGCATGGTGGCCAGCGCCTGCTGGACTTCAAGGTGGGCGTGGCCGACTCGGTCACCAAATCCATCGCCTATCGCCTGCTGGAGCCTGCGCTGGCTGTGGCCGAGCCGGTCCGCCTGGTGTGCCATGAGGGCAAGTTTCCCGACCTGCTGGCTCAACTCGCCCTGAACCGGCTTGACCTGGTGATTGCCGATGAGCCGATGTCCAAGCGCCTCAACGTCAAGGCCTTCAACCATCCGCTGGGGCGCACCGCCATGAGCTTTTTCTGCGCTCCTGAACTCAAGCCCCAGCTCACAGGCGTCTTCCCACAGTGCCTGAACGACTTTCCCCTGTTGATACCGGGCGCCCAGGCTTCGGTGCGCCAGCAGTTGGAGGGTTGGCTGACCCGCCACCAAATCCACCCACGCATCATTGGCGAGTTTGACGACGGTGCCCTGATGAACGCTTTTGGCCGCGAGGGGCGTGGTGCTTTCATGGCCCCCACGGTGATGGAGCAGGACACAGTGGCGCAGTTTGGCGTTGAAGTGATTGGCCGCACCGACGAGCTGGTGGACGAGTTCTACGCCGTGTCGGTGGAGCGGCGCATCACCCACCCCTGCGTGGTGGCGATTACCAGCGCAGCAAGGGGACAGTTGTTTGGATGATGCAGCTAATGGCTACAACCCGCAGCCACGCAGCAGCAGCGACACCACGTGCTCGGTGGCCCGTGCGTGGTCACCTGCGGTCAGGGCCTTGCGCCCGAGCACCGCACACACCTGAACATCGAAGTCAGCATAGGTTTGGGTGGCCGCCCAGATGGTGAAGAACAGGTGGGTGGCATCGACTGGCGCGATGCGACCGGCATCAATCCAGCCCTGCACCACCGCGGCTTTTTCTACGACCATCTGGCGCAAATCCGTGTCGAGAATAGTCTTGGCAACCGGCGCACCGTGTAGCATTTCGTTGGCAAATACCTTGGAACCATCTGGCCGCTGGGCCGATAGCGCCATTTTGACGCGGATGTACTGTTCCAGCGCGGTCCGCGGGTCGGCATCCACTGTAATTCCATCGGTCGGCATCAGCCAGTCGTTCAGGATACGGGCCAGCACCGCGCGGTACAGCACTTCCTTGCTACCAAAGTAGTAGTGCAGGTTGGCCTTGGGCAGACCGCTCTCAGCGGCAATGGCAGCCATGGTGGCGCCGCCAAAACCCGCACGTGCAAACACCTTTTCGGCTGCGCTCAGAATGCGACTCTCGTTGGCCTGTCGAATCAGGCCTTTGGCCGCATCGTCCGCAGGTGCAGACGATGCGGCGCGAGTCTTACTTGGCAGCTGCATCCCAAATCACATGGGACATGGCTGCCGCACCCGGGTCTTTCTTAATAACCGGCGAACTGCCACCAGCCAGCAGCACCTTGACGGTGCGCTGATAGGCCGCGGGCTCCAGATAGCCGATCTTGGCGGTGCCGGCATTGGTGATCAGTTTGGCCACGTTTTCCATCTGGCGCTTTTGCACTTTCAATGTGGCACTACCGGAGGCGTCTGCCGCGACCACTACTTTGGCGGCACCTTCGGGGTCTTTAACCGCATCGTTCCAGCCCTTGAAGGTCGCCTTCAGAAACTTGGCCATGCGGGCCACAAAGGCCGGGTCCTTCAGCTTGGCTTCCATCACATACAGGCCGTCTTCCAGCGTAGCCACGCCTTCTTTTTCATAGAAGAAGGTAACCAAATCGCTCTCTTTGACGCCAGCATCCACCACCTGCCAGTACTCGTTGTAGATCATGGTGGAAATGCAGGCGGCCTGGTTCTGCAGCAAAGGGTCGACGTTGAAGCCCTGCTTGAGGACCTTGATGTCGGTGTCGGGCTTGAAGCCCAGCTTGCCCATCCAGTTCAGGAACGGGTATTCGTTGCCGCCATACCAGACCCCCAGGGTCTTGCCCTTGAGGTCTTTCGGACTGGCCACGCCGCTGGACTTCTTGCAGGTCAGCATCAGCCCGGACTGGTTGAACACCTGGGCGATGTTGACCAGGGGCACACCGGCTTCGCGCGAGGCCAGGGCGGAGGGCATCCAGTCGACGATCACGTCGGCACCATTGCCGGCAATGACCTGGGCCGGGCCAATGTCGGGGCCACCGGGTTTGATCGTCACGTCCAGCCCCTCGGCCTTGTAATAGCCCTTGGCCTGCGCCACGTAGTAGCCCGCAAACTGCGCCTG
>CANNRR010000303.1 GCA_947508055.1 Burkholderiales bacterium | reverse complement strand
ATCTGCGCAAAATGCTGGCCATCCACGCGCACGGCATCGATCATGCGGTGGCCAACTGTTCGCAGCGCAGTGACAAAGACAAGGCCTTTACCGTGCTGGCCGAAATATTTCTGATGCAGCATACCTGTCACTGGTTTTGCAAGTCCAAGACGGTCGCGTCGACCCGCTTGGTCCTGCGCCACCAGACGCCCTACGCCAAGGTGTTGGACTCGGTGGCAGCCGATACGCGCCATGCCTACTGCGCGCTGACCACCCGGTAAACTCCGCCCCGGCGCATTTTGTCGTTTGCAGTCCTCCACATTTTCATAACCTTGGGCCCTTATTTCATGCAGCACGTCGTATTCAACCAAAAAGGTGGCGTTGGCAAGTCCACTATCACTTGCAACCTGGCTGCCATCAGCGCGTGGCAGGGACTGCGTACGCTGGTAATAGACCTGGACTCGCAAGGCAACTCCACCCGCTACCTTCTGGGTGCCGATATGCCCGACGACCTGCCCAATGTGGCCGAGTTTTTTGAGCAAAGCCTCAAATTCACCATCCGCGACAAGTCCGCCAGCGAATACATCGTGCACACCCAGTGGGAGGGCCTGGACGTGATGCCGTCAAGCCCGCTGCTCGACGAGCTGCACGGCAAACTGGAGTCGCGCCACAAAATCTACAAGCTGCGCGATGCGCTGGAGCTGCTGGCCGAGGACTACGACCAGATCTACATCGATACGCCACCGGCCCTGAACTTCTACACCCGCTGCGCCTTGATTGCCGCGCAGGGCTGTTTGATCCCATTTGACTGTGACGACTTTTCGCGTCGCGCCCTCTACACTCTGTTAGAAAGCGTGGCCGAAATCAAGGCCGACCACAACGCCGATCTGCAAGTGGAAGGCATCATCGTCAATCAGTTCCAGGCCCGCGCCAACCTGCCCCAGCGCATGGTGCAAGAGTTGATCGACGAAGGCCTGCCGGTGCTGCAGCCTTACCTGCGTTCGTCAGTGCGCATCCGCGAGTCGCACGAACAATCGTTACCCATGATTTTTCTGGACCCCAGCCACACGCTGACGCAAGAGTTTGTGGCGTTACACGACGCGCTGGCGTAAAGTTTGGTCAGCCGATCAGGCTGCTAGCCCCGTGGAATATGTGTGGACAGCTACTGATTTTATAGCGTTAGTTAATCACGGCGCCACGCTGAAGCGCCTGTCGCGACACCTGCGCCGGTTCAAACAGCGCCAGCAGGGCGTTCATCAGGGCGTGGGCCTTGTCTGAATGGTCGGCGCCAAAGTTGCATACATACACGTCCACCGTCACCCCGGCCTGCTCTGGCCAGGTGTGCACACACAGGTGGGACTCGGCCAGCAGCACCGTAGCCGTCACACCGCCCGGTCCGTGTTCCGCGGCGGGGAAGGTGTGCGCCAACTGGTTCACCGGTTGCAGGCCTGCAGCACTGACCTCTTTCACGCAGCGCTCCAACAGATGCGCGGCATCTGTCAGCCAAGCGAATTCGCATTGGCATTGGCTTAGATCAGCGGTAAGGTGCAGGCCTTGCATACCCGCCACTGTAGATTATTTTTGTGGGGGGCACTATTTTCGCCCGGTAAAATGTCTGGTTCACACCAGTCCTCACCCTACCCGGAGTCGCCCATCCCATGGCCAGCACGAAAAACACCCAACAGATGGCAAGTGCCATTCGCGCCCTCGCAATGGATGCCGTTCAGGCCGCCAATTCCGGCCACCCCGGCGCGCCTATGGGCATGGCCGACATGGCAGTAGCCCTGTGGGGGCAGCACCTGAGTCACAACCCGGGCAACCCCAGCTGGCTCAACCGCGACCGCTTCGTTCTGTCCAATGGCCACGGCTCCATGTTGATTTACGCGTTGTTGCACCTCACTGGTTACAAGCTGCCTATGGCGGAGTTGAAAAACTTTCGCACGCTGCACAGCAAGACCGCCGGCCACCCCGAAGTTGGCGTGACCCCCGGCGTGGAAACCACCACCGGCCCATTGGGGCAAGGCCTGACCAATGCGGTCGGCATGGCGCTGGCCGAGAAGCTGCTGGCTTCAGAATTCAACCGCAAAGTTGGGGAAGTTGACCACACAGTAGTCGACCATCACACCTACGTATTCATGGGTGACGGTTGCATGATGGAAGGCATCAGCCACGAAGCCGCCGCCCTGGCCGGCGCCTGGAAGCTGGGCAAGCTGATTGCCCTGTACGACGACAACGGCATCTCCATTGACGGCCAGGTTGCCCCTTGGTTCATCGACAACACCGCACAGCGTTTTGTGGCCTACGGCTGGGACGTGATTGGCCCGGTGGACGGTCATGACGCCGCCGCCGTGGCATCCGCCATTGCAGCCGCCAAGAAGACCGCAGACCGCCCCACCCTCATCATCTGCAAGACCCAGATCGGCTTTGGCTCGCCGAACCGTGCCAATACCGCCAAGGCCCATGGCGAGCCATTGGGAGCTGAAGAAATTGCACTCACCCGGGCTGCTATCGGCTGGAGCCACGCACCCTTCGTCATCCCCAAAGAGGTGTACGGTGATTGGGACGCCAAGGCCGCCGGCAAAGCCGCTGAAGCTGCATGGAAAGACAAGTTTGCCGCCTACCAGGCTGCCTTTCCCGCACAGGCCAAAGAGTTGCTGCGCCGCATGAAGGGCGACCTGCCCAAGAACTTTGTCCAAACCGCGGTCGATACCGTGATTGCCGCCCACACCAAAGCCGAAACCGTCGCCAGTCGCAAGGCCTCGCAACTGGCGCTGGAGGCGTTCACTGCGGCGTTGCCCGAACTGCTGGGCGGCTCTGCCGACCTGACCGGCTCCAACCTCACCAACACCAAGTGCACGCCCAATCTGCGGTTTGACATGCACGGTGCAGTCGTCAAGAACGAGACTGGCCACGCATCGCCAGGTGCCCCTACGGGTCAGGGCCGCCACATCAACTACGGCGTGCGCGAGTTCGGCATGGCGGCCATCATGAACGGCGTGGCGCTGCACGGTGGCTTCATCCCCTACGGCGGCACCTTTCTGACCTTCAGCGACTACAGCCGCAACGCCATCCGCATGGCTGCACTGATGAAGCAGCGCGTGATCCACGTCTTCACCCACGACTCGATCGGGCTGGGCGAAGACGGCCCCACGCACCAGTCCATCGAACATGCAGCCTGTCTGCGGTTGATCCCCAATCTGGACGTGTGGCGTCCGGGCGATACCGCTGAGACGGCTGTGGCCTGGACGGTAGCGCTGCAAAACAAGAACAAGCCCACTGCCCTGCTTTTGAGTCGCCAGAACATCAGCTACGCACCCAAGGCCGAGTCTGCGCTAGCGCCTGACGCGTGTGGGCTGGACGCCATCAGCAAGGGTGCTTACGTGCTGGCCGAGCCAAGCGAAGTGGGCCTGAAGAGGAAACCACAGGCCGTCATCATTGCCACTGGCTCCGAAGTGCAACTGGCCCTGCACGCGCAGAAGCTGCTGGCCGAGCGCAAGGTCGCGGTGCGGGTGGTGTCCATGCCGTCCACCACCACGTTTGACCTGCAAAGCGCCGAGTACAAATCATCGGTGTTGCCCGCAGGGCTGCCGCGTGTGGCGGTCGAAATGGGCTCGACCGGTGGCTGGTGGAAATATGGCACGGCAGCGGTGGTAGGAATCGACACCTACGGTGAATCGGCCCCGGCGCCGGTGCTGTTCAAGCATTTTGGTTTCACGCCCGAGAACGTGGCGGACACTGTCCAATCGGTGTTGAAGCGCAAATGAAAATGTGCCCCCACGCTCCGCCGCGATGCGGGTCGTTGCCCCCTAAAGGGGCTGTTTTGGCTTCGGGCAGCCCGGCGCCAAAACCAAAGTTTTGTTGAGGTTAGGTTAGGTTTTAGTTTTTATTTACGAAAGAAGCATATGACTATCAAGATCGGCATCAACGGCTTCGGCCGCATCGGACGCAACGTGTTGCGCTCGGCAATCCAGAATTT
>CANNRR010000302.1 GCA_947508055.1 Burkholderiales bacterium | reverse complement strand
TGATCTGGAAAGTAGTGGATTTTGTAAACGAGCTGGGTCATGGTGTGGTCCTTGGGTTGGGTTCGATGTCAGGGTTAAAGGGTCAAGTCGGTCGTGCCCCACGTGGTGAGCTGGGTGACCATGCCGATGGAAAATTCCGGCCGCTTGCTTTGGAGCTTGCGCAGAATGCCTTCGTAATCGGCCACCATGCGTTCCAGCGCGGCGATGGTCCGTGCCGGTGTTTGCGGGTCACGTCGTGCTTGGGCAAGGGCTGTTAATGCACTGGTATGGGCATTGACCAGGTGGGTGTAATGCAGCTCCGCCGGTGGTGGTGTGTTGTCGCGCAACGCCAGATTGAGAATCACGCCGATCATGATGGGGTCCACCTAAGCGATAGGCGTGGGCCGGTCAGTGGTTGGCGGTAACGGAATGTGCAGGTCTGGGGCATCGTCTTTTCAGACTAGCGCGCTGGTAGGAATGGGCGCAAACATTCGGGGGCAAATGCTTGGAATCAGGCAGCTCGGACCTGGCCGCATTACTCCGTGGCGTTACCCATGATTCGCAAGGCCAGGATTTACACTGGTGCCATGAGCATCGAGTCGATTCCCAACTTCACGAAACCGGCGCTGGCCCTGTGGTCGCGTATTTCGCCAGAGCACAAAAAGCTGTTGCTGGCCAATGTATGGTGTGGTGCCTGCCGCCATGAGGTCACCATCACCAATTTCACGGGTGCAGTGAAATCTGGGGACTTGCTGCTTGTCGGCAAATGTGCCGAATGCCATGGCGATGTGGCACGGGTGATTGAATCGGCGTGAACGGAGGCGTACCCGTCGCTATGGAATGCAATAGCGGAAGAACGCACCTAGGCGGACGCAAACCAGATGGCATCCCAAGAATGACGCTTCTTTGCGACGCAATGTAGCGCCATTCCATCCACCGCGACCCTTGGGTCACCACCCATTCGGGGATGCTGCCCCCACGCCTGGTGATTTTGCGTCGCCAATGTCATTTGCACCGTTGACCCATGGATGCTCCGCACTCCGAACAACCGGGCGCAGTGCCTGAAAGCAGTCGTTCCTTCCGGTTGCCAAAATTTTGGATCGCAGGTGCGGTCATTTCGAAGCGTTGGAAATCGCCCGATATTCGTTTGCCGATACTAAAAAGTATCAGCTCCGTTCTTCGGGCTTTTACCATGCGATGCCAGCTTAAAAGCTTCATCGCGGGCACGCTTTGAGTCGTCCTCCCGATCAGCATGTGACTTGACGATGCTCGCTGGCACCAACGACAGAACAACCGTCCAAAGCTGCCAAAGGGTCAACGTAACGAGTAATGCATACGAGCCACCCCGTAGCATGCTTACGTCGCATGGCAAAGCATGCCGTCGCAAGACTGGCACCGTCGCCCCCAATACGAGGATGATGCATAAGATTGCAGTGGAGTTGACCACTGGTGTAAAGAGCTTTCCTAAACCCGTGGCGCCGCCTTTGTCTACTTGAGTCGGTTCTCGCAGAGAGAGCTTGAGCCGCTCAGGGTAAATAATGGCCATCCATGCACCGATCACAGCAAAAATAGTTGCAGCTGTGGTCCGTAATGCTTCGAACATAGGCCACTGCTCCGCGAACGGAACAACGCGCCCGAACCATGCGGCGGAGGGCACTAGGATCAAGATCAGCACCCATGCGAGTAGTTTCCATTTCATTTAAAACACCTATGCGTTGGCTCGCCCAAGCAGATATCGCCGATGTCCCCTGAGGGCATCCAAGAGCGATGCCGCATTCACAATCTCCTCGTTTTGACGCTGAACATCGACGGGCACAGTATCTTTTACAAATGCGTGGTCAAGCCAATATGTACTGCCGCTCTCGCCCTTGAGGTCAAAACCATAGTTGTTAGCATCCTGATCCTCTTCGTGCCAGGCGTCAACTATGGCCTGTAATTGATCCGGGCTCAGGCCTTCAACCTCCACCTCATAGTTCACTTTAACCTCATGAGGGCGAGCAGCCGGTGTCTCAAGATGCAGGTTTTCCAGCAAGGTTTGCCATAGCGCTCGCTTGGGCCGTTCAGCGATGTCCAAGACACCTTTCTTGGAAACTTTCCTAATGCGTTCTGAACGCTCAAGCAGGAAGTCGATTGGTCCCGGCTTGCGTAGAAGCTCCGTCTTGAACTGCGGCTTGAAATGTGTCACAACTGCGGCTGGGCCTGCCCGATAGCCTACGACGTTGATGTCGGCGTGTTCGACTTCCCCCTCGGCCAAGACAACGTTCGCAGAAAATTGTGCCAAAAAGTACCTAAGGTGCTTGTTCATTGACACCTGTCCAGCTGCGGCGTGTTGAAAGCGCACAGTTGCCATGAGCCCGGCATCCGGCATGAACCAAAAGTATGTAGCGTAGCCTGGGATAGAGCCGACTTCGAATTCAGTCATCGTTACATCAGCCCGACCAACTTGAGCGCGACCGTCTATAGACGCCACTTTACCGTCCGTGGTTTCCAGCTCATTCCACAGTGTAAGCAACCAATCTCCTTGTCGCTCAGTCACATCGACGACATAGGTCAGAGGCCCTGAATTTTCCTCAGCACTGTACGTCTTAGTCTCACCTAGTAACTTGCCACCAATCCAGTTGCGAAGGTCTTGAAGAGTTTCATTAACGCTGCCAAACTGCGGTGCAGCCGATTCTCCACGTTTGTAATATCCGCACGCGGAGACCTTGTAAATTGTTATTTTGACTTCCTCTTCCACTCTGCCCCCTACTGATATGCAATTCAGCCGCTAGCATAGCGTGCCTTCGTGTCGGAAAATTCCTTGCAAGAGATTCGGGAAAATGACACCCCAGATCGACGGCTTTCTATCCACATAACTGCCGCGAAGCCGCCGTTCGCAAACGACTGCCCAGACCGGGCCGCCCGTTCCAATCAATTTCCCACCAGGGCTGACTTACGAAGCACACAGTGGGATATTGCCCGTCACGCAGGATATGGAAATCACACCCACACCCCCGATTGGGTCACCACCCATTCGGGGATGTGGCCCCCTCCCCTGGCGATTTTCCGTCGCCAAAGCCGGTTTCACCATTCCCCCATGGATGATCCGCATCCCTGCCTAGATTGGATTCACGGGCCATCACAGCCTTGTGGCGGATATCCCCATGTTCTGCTTCGTGCGACCGCGTGCGCGAGGTCGTGAAATCCGAATCGCCCATGTCCGGGTGCATCACACGGTGAGCGTCCAAAGCCGATAGCCAGGTTTTGACTGGGTCCGGGTCGTATGCACCCATAGGGTAGGCTGTGGGTTTGGTTGGTGATGACTTTGCGTACCACGGCGGCATGGTTTCGAGAAACGATGCCAAAGGGGTGCCCCTCATTGATTCGAGCTTTTCATCCCACCATGCACGCTGCCAACCGGAGTCCGTACCGGACTGCCGTTGGATGTCGTGCTGGAAGTCGGACCATGAGTAGGTTTTGCCCAATACCGCCATAGCATGGCGGCGGTTGTCGAAGTCTGACAACTGAAATTCGGACAGCACCTGACGAACATTGAATTCGGCTTGCATGTCCATCTGGGTCTGATGGGGCAGCGCCCGTGCCGCCATGTCATGCCCCGCGTCCACGGGCAATGTCCCCAGCACCGATGCAATGACTCCTTCGAAATGGCTTCGCCGTTCGGGTGGCACGGCATCCAATACGTCAGCCACTTTGTGCGGTCGCCGCTTGGCGGCGAATACCACCTCCATGGTGATCAGAGCATCCAGCAGTTCGGCCTGACTGTCGGGTAGTTTGGCACTACCCACCACGCGGCTGATTCGTTTGGCCATGACATCCGGTGACAACGGTCGGTCGATGGCATGGGCAACGTGCTGGCATTGCCGAATCAGTTCTGCCCTGTTGGTCACCAGATATTCCAAGGGTGCCAATGCGTCTGCGTAGACAGCGGTTTCAGAATACATTTCAGACCCAGGTGGCGAATCCGCCATGGCACTTGTCGCCGACACCATCATTTCGTCCAGCACGGGTACCCG